>CAZTYW010000022.1:0-29121 GCA_964617695.1 uncultured Dehalococcoidia bacterium | reverse complement strand
GCCAGTGACCTGGCCCCGTCGTAGCGGGATGGCAGAGCTTCCACGGGGATGGCTTCCCCGCAACGATAGGTCTCTGCGAAGCAACCACCCTCCACCGGGTGCGGCTGCAGATTCAGCAGCGACTTTAGCTGGTCAACGGTGACCATGAAGACCTCCGCAATGAGAGCGCCCCGGATGCAGCGCTACTGGAAGAGGCCGATCAAGCTGTACTTCTCGGCGTCAAACAGCCCCTTGTCGCTCAGCTTCAATCTCGGAATGACGGGCAGAGCCATGAATGAGAGGGTCATGAAAGGAGCCTGCAGCCTCGAGCCCAGGGCCTTGGCAAGTCCGTCCAGTTCGGAATACCGGCGCGCCACCTGGAACCCATCTTGATCGGTCATGATCCCGGCGACTGGCAGCGGGAGTATCCTCTCTTCGCTGTCACACACTACAGCCATGCCACCCTGATGCTCCACTATAAGATTGACCGCCCGGCAGACGGCCTCATCTTCTACGCCCACGGCTATGATATTGTGGGAATCGTGAGCAACCGACGAGGCGATGGCGCCTCTCTGCAGGCCAAAGCCCTTCACGAAGCCGACGGCGGGAGGGGCGTCTTCATAGCGGTTGACCACCACCATCTTCAGCAGGTCCCTGTCCGTGTCAGACACAACGTTGGCATCAGACACCCTGGGGGCGGCGCGGAGCCTGTTGGTGAAAAGCTGGCCATCGATGGCCTCAATTACCTCCATCCTATCCCCAGCCTTCTTCACAGAGAATTCTGACACCTCTTTTTTCCGTGCCCTGAAGCTGTTGACTATTCTTGGCGCAGTCCGGGGCAATAGTGGTCTGCCTCTTTCCGCCACGACCTCGCCGTTGATGAAGGTCCTCAGGATATTGAAGTCCTGGAAGCTGTCGATCTCCATGAAGTCGGCAAGGTCGCCCGTTTGCAGCAGGCCAACATCCAGCTCGTAATGGCGCACCGGATTGACGCAGGCACATGTCAGCACGTTCATCATGTCGATGCCCAACCTGAGAGCCCTTCTCACCATATCATTGATGTGCCCCCGAACCAGATCGTCGGGATGCTTATCATCGCTGCAGAACATGCACTGATCGGCGTAGTCCACCAGAAGGCCAACGAAGGAGTCAAAGTCCTTGGCCGCCGACCCTTCCCTGATCATGATCTTCATCCCCAACTTGATCTTCTCCAGCGCCTCTCGTTTCTCCAGCGTCTCGTGGTCAGTGGATATCCCGGCGGCGACGTACTTCTCAAGGCGTCTGCCGCGCAGACCCGGCGCATGGCCATCGACGGGCTTTCCATATTTCTTTGCCAGCTTGATCTTGGCCATGATACCCGGGTCACTGCTGAGGACTCCCGGGAAGTTCATCATTTCGCTGAGGTACTTTATGTCGTCTCTTCTCAGCAACTCCTCTATTTGTTCAGCTTCGATAGCCGCACCCGACGTCTCAAAAGGCGTTGCCGGGACACACGATGGTGCTCCAAAGTAGAACTTGAACGGCACCGTGCTGCCGTTCTCAATCATGTACTTGACGCCGTCTACACCCAGGACGTTTGCGATCTCATGCGGGTCAGACACCGCGGCTACGGTGCCGTGTACTACCGCCAACCGGGCAAACTCCGACGGCACCAGCATGGAGCTTTCGATGTGGATGTGCGAGTCAACCAGACCGGGGAGTATGAAGGTGTCGTAGCCCTTCCGGTCCTTCACGATGTTGACGATTCTGCCGTCTCTGATCTGCAATGTGCCGGGATAGATGGTGGCGTTGGGCACATCTACGATGTTGCCTGAAATCTCGGTGACGGTCTGAGCCATTTCAGTTCCCTTGCGTCAGTGAGTTGCTCCTTGCGCAATGCCGATCCCAAAGACTAGACAACGCCGGACTCCCTCAGGCTGGAGACCTGCTCCCGGCTCAGGCCGAGCAGCGTCGTCAGCACCTCGTCGGTGTGCTCTCCCAGCTCCGGGCTGCGCCGCTCGACCAACCCCGGCGTGCGGGAGAGCTTGACCGGCGTATTGATCACCTTCAGCCGGTCGGCACCGCCCTGCGCCAGCTCGACGATCATCTGCCGCGCCGCAATCTGGGGCTCCTGAGCCACTCTGTCGATGGTATTGACCGGCCCGCACGGAATACCGGCTGCCTCGAACTCGGAAAGCCACTCGTGAGTCGTCTTCGTCTTGAAGGCCCGGCCGAGTATTGGCTCCAGCTCGTCATAGTGCTGAGTGCGCAGATACCCGTCTGCAAACCTGGGATCATCGATGATATCCACCCGCTCGATAGAGGCGCAGAAGAGAGGCCACTGGTCGCCCGTTATGGCCACGGCCACATAGCCGTCAATGGTGTGGAAGACCTGGAAAGGCGTGAAAACCGGATGTCGGGTGCCCAGCGGGCCGGGTATCTCGCCGGTGGCAAAGTACCGGGCGAAGGCGTTCTCCAGGATGGCTGCCTGGCAGTCCAGCATGCCTATGTCCACCATCTGTCCCTGGCCGCTGCTGGCCCGCTCCTGGAGCGCCGCCAGGATGCCAATACACAGGAAGAGGCCGGCTGCGATGTCCCCCATTGACGCGCCCGGCCTTACGGGCGGGCCGTCGTGCTCGCCGGTGATGCTCATGATGCCGCCCATGGCCTGGATGGTCACATCGAGGGCAGGTTTGCAGGCGTAGGGCCCGGTCTGGCCAAACCCGGAGCAGGCGGCATAGATGAGCTGCGGGTTGCGCTGCTGCAGCACATTATAGTCCAGTCCCAGCCGCTTCATAGTGCCGGGGACGAAGTTCTCCACCACCACGTCGGCCTGCCGCACCAGCTTCAAGAATATGTCCTTCCCCTGCTCATGGGCCAGGTTGAGCGTGATGCTCCGCTTGCCGCGGTTGAGGCTGAGGAAGTAGGAACTGACATCGCCGACGAAAGGGCCGTTGCCCCTGGCAATGTCTCCCCTGCCCGGCTGCTCGACCTTGATAACCTCCGCGCCCAGGTCGCCAAGGACCATAGTAGCAAAGGGGCCAGCCAGCACCCAGCTCAGGTCCAGGACTCTAACACCTTCAAGCGGCCCGCTCATCGTTGGGACCCCCGTTTGCAGTGTCTCATTGTAGCAACGTGGCGGCTGACAAAGCAAAGGCATTGATGACAAGAGATGGGTGTCTACGTGATTGGCGCCGATCTCAAAACAACGTCACAGCTCAGCGCTGGTGCAGAAGGGAATCCTAAAGCTGTGGCAGACAGTCAGGCGGCGGGCACGAGTGGCGGGAGACAGGCTGTACAGGATGAATGTTGGACAGTGTCAAGGATGAGTTGACAAAAAGTGCACTCGTGCTATGATATCACACAAGAATTGCCTGCAATTTTCAGAGACCATCTCAGCAAGCTGAGAGGTCCGCAGCAACGCATATGGCCAGAGTGTGACGGGGCTTGTAATGTCTGGTCTGTTGTATTCAATTCTCCCGCTTGTTCTTTTCGTCGCCCTGGTCTACTTTGTGGCGCGTTCCCGATCCGGCAATGGCGTCACGGCGCGTCAAGCCCTGGAGACTTACATCTACTTCGTAATCGGCGCCAGTGTCATCACTGTGGCGGTAGGGCTGGTCTTCTTCGTCCGCGTAGCTATAAGCCAGGCTTACAACAGCAACGGGATAAGGGATGATGTTATTCTGGCCTCTGTTTTGGCTGGCACCGGGCTGGTCATCTGCGTCCTGCACCTGTTCGGGAAACGCATGCTGGAACAGCAGTCAGGGAAGCCCGTAGCAGCCGGAAAGCGGGCATACCTCTTCACCATGCTGTTCGGCTTTGGCATCGCCGGCCTGGTATCGCTGCCACTGGCTATATATGCAATCACCGACTACTACGTGGTCGAAGCACCTCGCTATGGCACCAGACATGCTCCTTCCACCGAGCTGGCTGTGGCAACGGTCACCGTAACCATGTGGGCATACTACCTGTTCAGAGTCTTGCGCGAAATCAAGAAGCCCGATCAAAGCGAGATACAGGTCTGAGCGCCGCAAAAAAACCGAGCGGCCACCGCAGTTCAACGGGTCGCCGTAGGTTGACCCTTTTGACCAGAGCATCTCCAATGAGCAACGTGAGGCAGCGCGGGTGCCGCCCAAAAGCTTGCGCTTGTGGGTGGATCACCAACCACCTCCGGCGGATTGGCCCCCCACCCTGAGATTGCGGCGTCGCTTCGCTCCTCGCAATGACATGTCCAGGTGCACAACCTGGCACGATACGGGGATGCTTTCGGAGCCTTGCAGCCTGGGTACAGCGCAGCGAAATCTTCAGATGGCGTTCTGAATCAGATCGATCCTGGAGACTTCGCCTCCAGCACCGACCTCCACGGCCACCACGTCAAAGCGCCACAAAGACGGCACATTTCGGTGGGTCTGAAGGTAGCTCAGGGCAAGGGAAACCAGCTTGTCTTTCTTCGCCGCCGTTACCGATTCCTCGGGGGTGCCGAAATCGGAGCCAGTCCTGGTGCGGACTTCGACGAAAACGAGGTAGTCCCTGTGACGGGCGATGACGTCAATCTCGCCCTCCCGGCAGCGAAAGTTCTTCTCAACAATTCGATAGCCCTTCTTCTTGATGTACTCGACCGCTTTTCTCTCGCCCAGCGCGCCCAGTGCTCTACGGTCCACCCTCAATCAACCTCCGAACGGGCCCGAAGGACCGGCGGTGGATGGGCGAGCAGCCGAGCCGCTCCAGGCTCAGCAGGTGCTGCCTGGTGGGATAGCCCTTGTGGCAGGCCAGTCCATAGCCCGGATAGACGCCCTCCAGCTCAACCATGTAGCGGTCCCGGCTCACCTTGGCCACGATGGAAGCACAGGCAATGGAAAGAGATAGCTGGTCACCCCGGACGATGCTCCTCTGAGGCAGGGACACCTCGGGCAAAGCCAGGGCATCGATAAGGAGAAAATCAGGGGTGCAGCGCAGCGCGGCCACTGCTTCGGCCATGGCCATCTGCGTCGCCCTGACAATGCCTAGTTCATCAATGCAGCTATGCGGTACCATGCCGATTCCCACCGGTACGTGGCTCTTGCGGATCAGTTCCACAACAGTCTCCCGCCGCCGGGGAGTAAGCTGTTTGCTGTCACGTACCAGGGACAGCCAGGGAAGATTGCCTTCCAGCCGAAGAACCGCAGCCGCAGCCACTACCGGACCGGCTATGCAGCCTCGGCCAACCTCGTCAATTCCGGCGATCAGCCTGTAGCCCCGCGATTTGAGCTCCTTTTCTCGGTCGAACGTCGGCCTGTTGATCACGACGCTTCTATTATGCCTCCACCGAGAACACGGTCGCCCTGATAGAAAACGACTGCCTGGCCGGGGGCCGCCGCCCGCTGCGGCTGGCTAAACCTGACCTCAACCCTATCCTCACATGGGTAGAGCACTGCGTCCGTGTCAGGCGACCTGTACCGGATCTTCGCCTTCACGTCCAGCGGCTCTTGCGGCCTATCGCATACGTAGCTAACGCCACCGGCGATCAAACGGGCGACAAACAGCCCGTCCTCCGGGCCAACAACCAGCTTGTCAGAACCGGCATCGATGGACAGCACGTAGAGGCGCCTGCCCCGAGCAACGCCGAGGCCGGTCCTCTGCCCTATGGTATAGAAGGCAATGCCCCGGTGCTCTCCCAGTACGTTCCCGTCCGCATCCACGACCTGCCCTGGCACCGGAGATACAAATCCCCTCAGGAAGTCCTGACGTTTGCCATCGGGCACGAAGCACAGGTCCTGGCTCTTCGGCTTGTCAGCCACAGGCAGACCACGCTCGGACGCCATGCGCCGCACTTCACTCTTGAGGTAGCCACCCACAGGAAAGAGGAGGTGTCGCAGCTCCGACTGCCCCAGAGTGTAGAGGAAATACGACTGGTCACTCAAGGGGTCACTGCCCTTGAGCAGGCGGTATTCACCTCCGGAGCTTTCGATACCGGCGTAGTGGCCCGTAGCCAGGTACTCAGCCCCCATTGACAGGACGTGGTCAAGGAGCAATCGAAACTTGATATGCCGGTTGCAGGCAATGCACGGATTGGGAGTCCGGCCGCAGGCATACTCGCTGCAGAAGTAGTCCACTACGCAGGTCCGGAACTGCGGCCCAAAGTCGACCACGTGAAAAGGGATGTCGAGGACCTGGCAAACCCTGCGGGCGTCATCTACATCCTGGACAGAGCCGCAGGTAGGACGGGATGGAGGAAGGCCATGCCTCTCTGCATGCCACAGTCGCATGGTAACGCCAACCACCTCATACCCCGCATCCCGGAGCAAAGCTGCAGACAAGGAGGAATCGACGCCGCCGCTGATAGCTACAGCAACTCGCGTCTTGCTTGCCACATACCCTCTTTTCGAAGCAACTCTCTGACCCTATCCCAGACCCGGGTCTCTATCTTTGGCCTGGGCAGAGTGCCATCTACCACCAGCCATCGCTGCGGATCAGCACCGGCCATGTTGAGGTAGCCCTGCCGCACCCGAAGGTGGAAAGCCAGGTCTTCCCTCTCAAAGCGGTCTCTGCTATCCGGCTTCCTGCGCGCCAGACCCAAATCCGCAGGAATATCCAACAGCACGACCAGGTCGGGAAACAGACCCTGCGTGGCAAACCTGTTCAGAAACTGGACCGTGTCCAGGTCTATCCCGCGCCCGTACCCCTGGTAAGCCACGGTGGAGTCAGCAAACCGGTCGCAGACAACCATTGTCCCCCTTGCCAGGTTGGGCCGAATCACATCGTTCACCAGTTGCGCCCGTGAGGCCAAGATGAGGAGAAGTTCGGCAAGCGGTGAGATCGCCGTGTCTCCAGGATGCTTCACCAAGCGGCGCAGCGCCACGCCCAAAGGGGTACTGCCTGGCTCACGGACCAGAGCAGCAGGGATATCTGAGCGTGACAGCCGCCGGTAGAGAGCTCGCGCCTGGGTGCTCTTCCCGCACCCTTCCCCTCCCTCAAAGCTCACAAACAAAGACAAGACACCGGCCTCAAGAGCTCCTGAATATTTCAACCCCGCGCTGCGGTTCCTTGCCCAGACTGCGGGAACCCAGGCGGCAACGCTCAGCCATCAGGTGCTGCAGGCGGCGAACGTACGAGCTTCGCGGGCTGAGCCGTACAGCGTCTCTACCATTCATCACTTCAGCGATAGCCTCCTCTGCTTCCCTGAGGGCAAGCTCAACGGCATCCACCCTCCTCCTGCTGACAGACATAGACTCCACGAATCGTCTTACCTCGCCCACAGTGTTCGTCTTAAGCACATAGACGGGCAGGGCAGCGGCCTCGGCATCCCTTACCTTTTGCGGCTTTCTGCGGTAGTAGCTCTTGGAGGTCACGAAAACATTGGCTTCTCTCAAGTCCGACACGATGACAATCTCAGCCCTCCTGTCCTTGGCCACCTGCTCCAGCTTCGACTGATTGATGCCGTACAGATAGACCCTCTGCGGGCTAACCTCTCTGGTCATCTCCTGAGCCTTGACTTTCGGAGGTATTCCGTTGCCGGAGAACGGGAAAACTCTCTCCTCTTCTCTTTGCAGTTCTCCCGCCTCATCCAGCCAGCGTACTTCCGTTGCCACCGGATGCCCCCGCAGGATGGCATCAACCACCTCGGCCACATCGGGCTGGACGGCCACTCGGTTGAAGTCCTGGATCTCCACCACGGCGTCGAAAGTAGGCGGCGCTTTCCGTTCCAGAATGGATTTCTGGGTTCGCCGCCGCCGGGCCTCTTCGTCGCCCAGGGTGACTGTTTGAACGCCGCCGATCAGGTCAGACAGTGTAGGATTAAGTATCAGATTCTCAAGCGTGTTCCCATGAGCCGTGCCCACCAGTTGGACGCCCCGCTCAGCAATGGTGCGCGCCGCCATAGCCTCCAGTTCAGTACCGATCTCATCGATGATAATTGCCTCCGGCATGTGGTTTTCGACGGCCTCGATCATCACTGCGTGCTGCATGTTGGGCGTCGGAACCTGCATTCTACGGGCGCTGCCAATGGCAGGGTGGGGTATATCCCCATCTCCGGCAATCTCGTTCGATGTGTCTACGATAACAACTCTTTTCCCCAACTCATCGGCCAGAACGCGGGCTACCTCCCGCAGCATGGTTGTCTTGCCTACGCCGGGACGTCCCAAGAGCAGAATGCTTTTGCCGGACTGAACCAGGTCCTCGATCAGCCTGATGGTGCCAAAGACTGCTCTACCCACCCGGCAGGTCAGACCCACGGTGCGCCCCTGCCGATTGCGGATGGCAGAGATACGGTGAAGCGTCCGTTCGATTCCAGCCCGGTTGTCATCCCCAAAAGCGCCAATGCGGGACGTCACATACTCGATGTCATCCTGCACCACCTCCCTGGGGCTGACAATCTCCTCAGAATTAAGAAACCTGACCTTCGGAACACGCCCCAGGTCCATGACCACTTCCAGGAGTTCACTGCGGTCCGGACGCTCTTGCAGCGGGTCCGAAATCGAAGGAGGTAGGACGTCCAGCAGGGCATCCAGGTCATCTATGATTGTCTTCTGCATTCTGCTCATGACCTAGGCACTTGCTGGAATGAGGCAAGGTTCACGGTCCTTGCCGGTGAGCTCCTTTGCCAGCGCAGAATACTCGGCTGCCTGGGTGAAACCTCTTCCTTCCAGCAACCGCAGCAGCTCCCCCTGCCATTCGGTAGCCAGACAGTACAGGTGCCGGCAACCATTGAGGAACATCAGGCCGCACTCTATCATGGACTGATGCAGGTCTTCCTGAGGCAGCGCCATCAACTGAAGTTGTCCCGTGTGATGGCTGTTCCTTGTCCCCAGCCACCCGACCAGATTGCCGCCCTCTTCAAAGACCCACTCGGATCCCACGCCCGTCTCACGGGCAGCCTGCCACTCTCCATAGGTCATACCCTCGACCCTGCGTATGTGGGCGGGCACGCACTTCTCGTACAACCGAAAT
The DNA here is from genome assembly GCA_964617695.1 of uncultured Dehalococcoidia bacterium. Taxonomy (GTDB): domain Bacteria; phylum Chloroflexota; class Dehalococcoidia; order UBA2247; family RBG-13-53-26; genus CAZTYW01. The sequence continues at coordinate 20,238 of CAZTYW010000022.1, read as the reverse complement.
AGCCTATAATCATCACTCGCATCCTTGAGGCGCGGAGACATGAGCGCAGAGGTCCCATCATGGCCGTTGGCAGCAATCCTGCCCTGCCCCGCGTCCCGGAAGTAAAGATACTCCGTCATGTAAGGTGAGAAACCAGCCTTATGGGCTGCATACAGCATGGGACTGTCGGCAGGCAGACGCAAGAATACCCTTTCCACCCCCAGTTCCGTGCCTGCGCCACACAGCTTCTCCAGTAGCGACAGGCAACACCACTCGTCATCCCCCTGGAGGACGAGTCGGTCCACTTCCCAGGCAGTCGGCAAGGAACGGTTCCTGACAGAGGCGAGACCGCGACACGCAAGTCCGTCCGTCCAGACCCAGGCATAATGCCTGTCACGCGGTTTGAGGCACTGCACCAAAAGTGCAGCCAGACTGAGAAGCCTGGCGCCGTCACCCCCCAGACTATGCCTGGACTTGGCAAGGTTGCAATGCAACCCGCCCTGGAAAAGGATGACTATCAGATCTGTGGGAAGAAACGATCGAATCATGAAATGCGCTTTACCAACCCCTGGTTGCCAGCAGTTCGTCTTCGGCCAGCGACTTGATGTCCAGGCCAGGCATGGCACCTTTCAAGCCTTTGGAGACCTCAGCAACAATCTCGGCATCCCGATAATGGGTGGTTGCTTTTACAATGGCTTTAGCCCTGGCCTCAGGATCAGCCGACTTGAAAATGCCCGAACCGACGAAGACTCCCTCGGCACCCAGTTGCATCATCAGTGCGGCGTCGGCCGGAGTGGCTACCCCTCCTGCAGCGAAGTTCACCACCGGAAGCTTCCCCGTTTTGTGGACTTCAACCACCACCTCCAGCGGCGCACCCAGAGACTTCGCCTCCGCCACCATCTCGTCCTCGGGCATATTGACCAGCTTGCGAATGCCATCCATGACCGCCCGCATATGCCTTACTGCCTCCACGATGTTGCCCGTACCGGCCTCGCCCTTGGTACGGATCATGGCCGCCCCCTCAGCGATGCGGCGCAGAGCTTCACCGAGTTCGCGGCAGCCACAGACAAAAGGAACTTTGAAGTCGTGCTTCCAGATATGATGAGCCTGGTCAGCAGGCGTGAGTACTTCGGACTCATCAACGAAATCTACGCCCAGAGCCTCAAGCACCTGCGCTTCCACCATGTGACCGATACGGCACTTGGCCATCACCGGGATGGTGACCGCGCCCATCATTGCCACGATGACCTCGGGGTCTGCCATACGAGCTACGCCGCCGGCGGCGCGTATGTCAGCCGGAACACGCTCGAGCGCCATGACCGCACAGGCCCCGGCCGCCTCGGCCACCTTGGCCTGCTCCGCCGTGACCACATCCATAATGACCCCACCCTTCAACATCTGGGCCAGCCCAGTCTTGACACTCCATGTCCCCTTTTCCATCCTAGCCTCCTGTCACCCCCAACAACGTCGACAATCTTATCAGCAATAATCTCTGACGGCCGTATTAATCCTGCCTCACGGTGAGCCAAGCACGATCGAACATAGTCTGCAGATTTATGTTATATTTTATAGTGGTCTTTGCCCGTTAGCAAGTCTAGTCAGGCTCAACAATCGGCTTGAAAAATGGCGAACTTGGGCGCGATTCAACTCCGCATCGCCGGCAGGGCGAACATATGAGGGCCCCACCCCCTTTCAGGCCCAGTCGCCTGGTCACACACATGCCCACCACCCGAATGATCAGCTATCGCAGACTGCGACAATCCGGCCAGGTTCTTGAGCCCTTATTCTACACCAAATGGCCGGAGGTACCAATACTGACTCGAAGGTCGGAGCAGGGAATTGTATGACACGCTGGTCGTAGGTGGAGGCCCTGCCGGCAGCTACGTTGCTGGTATTCTGGCCAGCCAAGGGCACAGCGTGCTTGTGCTCGAGCAACATCAGACCGTCGGCAAGACCACTTGCTGCACCGGAATCGTGGGTCGCGAATGCATGGATGCATTCCCTGTGGGCAGGCCGGCCATCTTGAGGGAAGCCAGGTGTGCCAAGTTCTTCACTCCGTCAGGAGCATGCATCAGGCTAGACAGGGAGACAGTCCAGGCCTACATCCTGGACCGCAAGGTGCTGGACGCTGAACTGGCTCGAAGCGCACGGGGGCAGGGTGCCGAATACCGCCTCGGCTGTAAGGTGGATGATATCAGCATAGGCACGGAGGCCGTCCGTGCACAGGTAAACATCAGCGGGCAGACCAAGAATCTCGAAGCGAAGACGGTGGTTATCGCTTCTGGCTTCGGGTCGAAGCTGCCTCAGAGACTGGGGCTGGGCAAGAACGGCGACTTCGTGATGGGTGCTCAGGCAGAGGTGGAGGCAGAGGGTACCGACGAAGTTGAGGTCTACCTGGGCAACCATTTGGCGCCGGGTTTCTTTGCCTGGCTGGTGCCTACCTCGGAAGGAAAGGCTCTGGCGGGACTGCTCTGCCGCCGTCACACCGGCCGGTATCTGAGGCGTTTCCTCGATGACATGAAAGAGAAGGGCAGGATAAGCTCCTCGGACGTCAGGATAAGCTACGGAGGAATCCCTCTTAGACCGTTGCCAAAGACCTCGATGCAGCGGGTGATCGTTGTCGGGGACGCAGCCGGACACGTCAAGCCGACTACCGGGGGAGGCATCTACTATGGTCTTCTGTGCGCCCAGGCCGCGGCTGATACCCTGCACCAGGCCCTTGGTGACAACGACTTCAGTGCAAAGTCACTGGCTAGATACGATGCCAAATGGAGACGAGTCCTGTCCAGGGAACTGCGAACCGGACGTTGGGCCAGGCATCTGTTCGAAAAGCTAGACGACAGCCAGATCGAACGCCTAGTCGGCCGAGTCCAGTCAAAGCGCATCCCGGAGTCCTTGCTGAACTCGGATGACTTCTCATTCGACTGGCATCGAAAGCTGCTATTGAGAGGAGCAAGGAGAATCGGGCTGCGGGGTGCTATGTCACTGTTGTGGCCCATGCTCCGCCGGCGGTAGCGGCTGGCGGCCTGAGCCCGTGACTCGTCTGGGCCAGGACCGAGACCCTCCTAGCGGCCTGCCCCGTCGCCGATGAGTTTTTCCAGCCTGGCTAAGATCTCCTCGCCAGGCACGAGTTGGCCCTCTGTCTCGCTTCGTCGCTTGACTTCCACGCCGTGGGACTTCAGGGTGCGCGGGCTTACCACCACCCGGAGGGGTATGCCGAGGAGGTCGGCGTCGTTGAACTTGACTCCAGGGGACTCCGGGCGGTCGTCGTACAATACGTCCACGCCATGCGATTGAAAGTCGGCGTACAGCCTCTCAGCCGACGCCTCTACTTCAGGTTTCTCCATTCCCACCGCGCAAAGGTAGACCTGGTATGGAGCCAGAGGAGAAGGCCAGACGATGCCTCGCTCGTCGTGGTTCTGCTCGATGGCGGCGGCCATCAGACGGCCCAAGCCGATGCCGTAGCAGCCCATGATGATGGGCTGTTGCCGCCCCTCCCTGTCCAGGTAGTAGGCTCCGAGCTTCTCACTGAATAACGTGCCGAGCTTGAAAATGTGCCCGACCTCAATGCCGCGTGTGGAGGCCAGAGCGCGCCCGCATTTCGGGCACCCCTGACCCGGTTGGGCCGCTGCAATGTCCGAGAGAAGATCGACCTGGAAGTCCCTCTCGTAGCTGACGTTTCTAAGATGGTAGTCCGGCTTGTTGGCACCGGCAACGAAATTCGATCCCAGCAGCACCGAATCATCGGCCAGGGTCTTGACGCCCGAGAGACCCACCGGAGAGGCCGAACCAGCCACCAGACCTGCCCGCCGCACCTGCTCCTCTGTGGCCAGCTGCAGATCGGCACACTTCAGGGCGTTCCTGAGCTTTACCTCGTTCACCTCAAGATCGCCCCTGATGACAACGAAAACCAGGTCGCCATCACCCGAGTAGAACACGGCTTTCAGGGTGCGGCTCTGAGGAATGTTAAGGAAATCAGCCACCTCCTGGATAGTCTTCATGCCTGGCGTCGCCACCTCCTCAGGTGGGAGCGGCGGCTCGTGTTCGCCATCCGGCTTGACGCTTTGCGCCTTCTCCACATTGGCAGCGTACCGGCAGTCGTCGCAGTAGATGATCACGTCTTCTCCATGCGGGGTGACGACCATGAATTCGTGGGAGTCTTTGCCCCCAATGGCCCCGCTATCGGCCTCCACCTCAATCGTCGGCAAGCCACAACGGTCGAATATGCTATTGCAGGCCCGCCTCGCCTTTTCGTAGCTCAGATCCAGTCCCTCCTCGTCTGCATCGAAGCTGTAGAGGTCCATCATCGAGAACTCTCTCGCCCTCAGCAGCCCTCCTCTTGGTCGCGGTTCGTCCCGGAACTTGGTCTGAATCTGGTACAGAAACAGAGGCAGGTCCCGGTAGCTTCTCACCTGGTGACGCACGAGCTCGGTGACGACCTCCTCGTGAGTCGGGCCAAGACACAGGTTCCGCTCCCGGCGGTCGGTGACCATGAACAGGCTCTTGCCGAAGGCATGGTGCCGCTGCGTTTTCTCCCACAGCTCCAACGGCTGGAGAGCGGGCATCATGAGTTCCTGCCCCCCCACACTGTCGAGTTCATCCCGAATGATCTGCTCTATGCGGCGCAACACCCGCCACCCCAGGGGCAGATAAGAATAGACCCCCGCGGCCACCTGCTGGATCATGCCCGCCCTGAGGAGTAGTTGATGACTGACCGTTTCGGCCTCAGCCGGAGCCTCTCTTAGGGTCTTGGTGAAAAACTGAGTTACACGCATCAGGCTTTGCTCCGCACAGCGTGGCGCCGCCGGCCAGGTTGGCAACCGCACTTCCTTGCCGGCATACACCGTGGCGCCAGACTAGATCTGCTCCACCTCCCTCATCAGCGCTTTCAGGAAGTCTTCCTCTTGCACAGTGCGGACCACCTCGCCCTTCCTGAACAGGGCTCCCCGACCTTTGCCACAGGCAATGCCCAGGTCGGCGTCCCTTGCCTCACCGGGGCCGTTCACTACGCAGCCCATCACGGCCACCTTGACTGTCTTGTCGAGCTTCGCCAGTGCCGCCTCGACATCCTGAGCAAGACGGACGAGGTCAACCTCGCACCTCCCGCAGGTGGGGCAGCTCACCAGAGTCGGCCCCCGCTGCCGCAGGTTGAGTGCCTTGAGTATCTCATAGCCAGCAAACACTTCCTCTCGCGGGTCAGCCGTCAGGGACACACGGATGGTGTCGCCTATTCCGAGGTAGAGCAGAATTCCGATGCCGAGGGCGCTACGTATGGCCCCACTCCTCGGCAGCCCAGCTTCGGTGATACCAAGGTGCAGGGGATACGGCACTTTCTCGGCGATAAGCCGGTAGGCCTCCACAGTAGTCGGAACATCAAAGGCTTTCAATGACAGCTTGATCAGGCCGAAATCCAGACTTTCCAGAAACCGTACTTGTTGCAGCGCCGCCTCGACCATGCGCTCAGCTACAGAGCCCCGTGGATCGCCCCCTTTTGGCAGGCTGCCGGCGTTTACGCCGATGCGAATGGGCACTTGTCTGGGCTTGGCAGCCCGGACGATAGCAGCAACATGCTCCGGGTCACCAATGTTGCCTGGATTGAGCCGAAGACCATCGACTCCGGCCTCAACAGCCGCCAGAGCCAGTCGATGGTCAAAATGGACGTCAGCCACCAGGGGAATGCGGATGCCGCGCTTGATCTCGGGAAGGGCTCGAACCGCTTCCTCATCGGGTACAGCCAGTCTGACAATCTCGCAGCCACACTCTTCCAGCCCCCTTATCTGGTTGACAGTTGCCCTGACATCGCGGCTATCGGTCTTGGTCATGGATTGGACAACGACGGGAGCACCACCACCCACCACAACATCACCCAGCCTTACGGGCCTTGACACTCTGCGGAGGTTCATAGCCCGAAACCGCCGCCCCTGATCAGGCGGGCAATGTCACTGTACATTATCAACACGAAGAGGGTGAGAATGACTGCCGCACCTACGATGTAGGCGATCTGCACCGTGCGCGCCGAAAGACGCCTGCCTCCACGAACCCCCTCTACCAAAGCTATGAGCATCCCGCCGCCATCCAGAGGCGGTATCGGAATGAAGTTGAATAGTGCCAGACCCATGCTGATGATGCCTCCCAGGAACAACACATTGCTGAGACCGAAGGACCTGACCGCCTCTACAGTCAACTGACCGGCTCCGATCGGTCCCACGACCGCTTTGCTGGGGTCCTCTCTGATGATAGGAATAGACTCCTTTATCAGTTGGGGTATGTGGACGACATAGTCGCCGCCACGCCAGAGTGCCTGCCACAAGGGCAATCGCTGTGTCTCAATGCGAGTGTTGGCGACCCACCGGTTCGTAGCGCCGAGCGCCTCCAGGCCACCCTGAAAGTCCGGCGGCAGGCTGGCCGACTCCACCTCGTCGTCCCGAAGCAGGAACAGTTTTATCTCCTGCCCCGGCTCCGCAGAACCCAGAGCATCAAGCATGCTTTCATCGCTGTACACCGCCTGCCCGTTGGCGCTCAGGATTGTGTCACCCGGCCTGATGTCTGCCTCCTGCGCCAGCGACCCATCTTCAACTTCGGTCACTATCCCCCACGACAACAGGATTCCGATTGTGTGCCTGCCGTACTCAGCATTGAACTCTGGGGTCAGTTCGACCTGAAGAGTCTCGCCATTCCTGTCCAGGAGCAGAGTCTTCTCCTGTTCAGGGTTTGAATTGACCGCCTCCTGCACATCGTCCCACTGGCGCATCGCCTGCCCGTCTATTTCCAGCAGTATGTCCCCAGCCGCCAGGCCCGCCTCCTCCGCCGGGGATCCCGGCGACACGGAGTGAATCATGACACCGTCACCCCTGATCACATCCGTCGGCAGCATGAAGAAAACGCTCAGGAAAAGGAACGCCAGGAACACGTTGACCAGGGGCCCGGCAGCATACACACCCATTCTGGTCCAGGGGCCTTTGCTCGCCAGGCTATCCGGCACGCTGGGGTCGCTCTCCCCGGGGGTCCTCACAAAGGCACCCACGAGTATCAGGTTGATGGAATAGGTAGTCCTGCCGCGCTTCACGGCAAAAAGTCGAGGAGGATAGCCTATGCCGAACTCCTCCACCGGCACGCCAGCCCTCTTGGAAGCGATCATGTGGCCCAGTTCGTGGGTGGTGATGGCCACGAAGAGGACCACAATGAAGCCAATCACAGCCAAGGCAATAGTCATGTCTTCTCCGCAATCCAGCTTTGAGCGTATTCCCGCGCCCAGGCGTCAGCAGCCAGAATCTCGTCAAGGGACGGATGGTCTACGCCCTGGTGACGCTCAAGGGTCTCCTCCACCATTTTAGCAATTTCGAGGAAGTTGATGCGGTGGGATAGGAACAGCCCCACTGCCTCTTCGTCGGCCGCACAGAGTACCGCCGGGTACGTGCCGCCTTTTTCGCCCGCCCCTCTGGCCAGCGCCAGACAGGGAAACCTGGCAACGTCAGGCGACTCGAAGGCCAGAGACTCAAGCCTGGACCAGTCGATCCGGGGTAGCTGCGGGTTAAACTGCCTCTCGGGGTAGGAAAGGGCATACTGAATAGGCAGACGCATATCCGGCATGCTCAACTGTGCCTTCACTGAACCATCGGCAAACTCCACCATCGAATGCACTATACTTCCGGGATGAACCAGAACGTCAATGCTCTGCGTGGGCAAACCGAATAGCCAGTGCGCCTCGATAATCTCCATTCCTTTATTCATCAGGGTAGCCGAGTCGATGGTAACCTTGTCACCCATCTGCCAGGTAGGGTGCCTCAAGGCTTGCTCCGGCGTTATGTTAGCCATTTGTTCCATGGAGTATCTCAGGAAGGGTCCCCCCGAGGCAGTGATGATCAATCGGGCTACTCTCTCCACACTTTCGCCTCGAAGGCACTGCCAGATGGCGCTGTGCTCGCTATCTACAGGGAAGATCTCCACCCCGTGCCGCCTGGCCTCAGCATCAATGATCTCGCCCGCCATGACCAGGACCTCTTTGTTGGCCAGAGCAATCTGCTTTCGGGCTCGAATTGCAGCCAGAGTGGGCGCCAGACCAGTCTTGCCTGAAGTGGCCACCACCACCAGGTCCACGTCGGGATGAGCGGCTATTTCGTCGAGAGACAGTGATTGACAGCTTTCAGCAGATGAAACAGAAAAATCCCTGTTCTGGCAGTGGACAAGCTTGGGCCGAAACTCCTCCACCTGCCTGGACAGGGCGGAGACGTTGCCTCCAGCCCCCAAAGCCACCACGGAGAACCTGTCGCCAAAGGCGCGCGCTACCTCCAGGGTCTGCTGGCCTATGGAACCTGTTGAGCCGAGGACAGCTATCCTCTTCATCCCGCAATCCACAGGACGTAATAGTAGACGATAACCCCGGTGAAGACAACACTGTCCAGCCTGTCGAGAACACCACCGTGTCCGGGCAACAGGGCGCCGGAGTCCTTCACTCCCGCCCTCCGTTTGATCAGGGACTCGAAGAGATCACCAAGCTGGCCAAAGATTCCGATTAGAAAGCCCAGCCCCATGATCTCAACCGGACTGGCGGGCAACGGGGCGCCCGCAACCTCAAGAAGTGCGTAGATGATCAGAGCTGCAGCCGGGGCGGCGAGCAGGCCCCCCACAGCCCCCTCCCAGGTCTTGGCCGGGCTTATGCTCGGGGCCAGAGCAAGCCTGCCCCAGACACGGCCCACCAGGAAAGCACCCGCGTCGCAGGCGAAAGTCGAGAACAATGCCAGAACGACCCACTCCCTTCCCTGGTCAAGCTCCCTCAGTGCCACATAGTGGCTCAGCGTCCACCCCAGGTAAAGGATGCCAGCTACGGTCCACGCCCAGCCAAAGGCAAACCTCCCTCTCGAAGAGAAGAATGTCCACGCAACCGGCACCACCACAGCCAGGCCCAGCACGGACGGAGCCACCCAGTCAACATCGAACCTGGCCTCGAAATGCGGGCTCACAACGAAGAACACACACAGGACGACTCCAAGCCATGCCGGCGGCTGTCCTCCCAGTTGCCTGGCCAGGCCGTAGAACTCCAGTAAGCCAAGGGCGGCAATGACAGCAGCAAGAACGACAAACAGTGGGAAGTGGAGCCGAGGAATCTCAAACCAGATAAAAGCTAGCAGGAACGGAATGCCCCACAGGGCGGTAAGAATCCTCTGCTTCATCCGCGCCTGACCAGTGGACCCTTGCTGGCATCAACCGCCGAACTTTCGCTCTCTCTTGCTATAAGCAATTAGCGCCTTCCTGATCTCCTCCTCATCAAATTCCGGCCAGGGGACAGGAGTGAAATAGAGCTCGCTGTAGGCCGATTGCCACAGCAGGAAATTGCTCAGCCTCATCTCACCGGCGGTGCGTATTATAAGGTCAGGATCGGGCAGGCCGTTGCTGTACAAATGGCTGCCAATCACATCCTCGTCAATAGTGTCGGCAGGGAGGCCCTCCCCCACGATTCCCCGTACGGCATCAACGATCTCGGCACGTCCTCCATAATCGAAAGCGATGCTGAGAGTCATGTTGGGGTTGTCTCTGGTGAGTTCAATTGCGTGTCCAACCTCCCGCCGCAGCCTTGGCGACAGCCTGTCTAGCCTGCCAAGATGTCGAATCCTGATGCCCCTTTCATGCAAAGCCCTGGTCTCCCGCTTGATCACCTGGTTCAGAATTTGCATAAGGCCCTTGACCTCACTGTCCGGGCGCTTCCAGTTCTCGGTGGAAAAGGCATAGAGAGTCAGGTACTTTATCCGGTACCTGGCAAAGGTTTCGACAACCTTCCGGATATTATCCGTTCCGACCCGGTGCCCTTCGAGTCGGCTCAGGTTGTGCCTCTCAGCCCACCTGGCGTTGCCGTCCATGATGACAGCCACGTGGGTCGGAAGGGGCGCAATCTGGAAGTCGTCTGAGTGGGGGGTGCCTGTCATTTCTCGTTCCTTAGTGAACAGTGGTGCACCTTGTAATCGTCAGATGTGAGAGGAAGCTCGCTAAGAGAAACAGGCCGAGCAGGTCTTCGAGCGACACCCCGCTAGACCTCCATGATTTCTGTCTCTTTGCTCTGGCACACCTGCGCCGCTTTGTCAACGTAGCTGTCAGTAAGCTTCTGCAGCCGGTCAAGCGCCCGCCTATTCTCATCCTGCGAGACTTCCTTGTCCTTCTCCATCTTCCGCAATTCTTCCACTGCATCTCGCCTTACGTTACGAAGCGCCACCTTGGCGTCTTCAGCCCTCTTGCGTACTACCTTCACCAACTCCTTCTTGCGCTCCTCTGTAGGAGGCGGGATGACCAGGCGAATTGCGTTCCCATCACTGACGGGGTTGAGTCCCAGGTCGGACTTCTGGATAGCCTTCTGGATGCTGCCCACGGTGCTCTTGTCCCAAGGTTGGATCACCAGTAGTCTGGCCTCTGGCACGGAAATCGTGGCTAACTGGTTCAACGGAGTGAGGGTGCCATAGGCTTCAACGCTGACGGCATCCAATAGAGCCGGTGTGGCACGTCCGGTGCGAATAGTATCCAACTCCCTTCTCAAAGCCTGGATAGTCTTCTGCATCTTGTCCTCGGTCCTCGAGAAGACTTCCTCAACCATGGCTACACCTCGCTCGAAACCAGGGTCCCAATCGGTTCTCTTGCCACCACCCGCTGAATGCTGTTTGGCGCCTGCAGGTCAAACACGATTATCGGCAGGTTATTCTCCATGCACAGAGAGAAGGCGGTGGCATCCATGACCTCCAGCCCCATGTTCAATGCCTGACGGTGATTCAGACGATCGAATTTCTTAGCATGGGGATCTTTCACAGGATCGGCGCTGTAGATGCCGTCAACCTTGTTCTTTGCCATCAGCAGCACTTCGGCCTTGATTTCGATTGCACGCAGGGCGGCTGCTGTGTCAGTCGTCATGTATGGGTTGCCGGTGCCTGCAGCGAAGATGACCACCCTACCCTTCTCCAGGTGACGCATGGCCCGGCCGCGTATGTAGGGTTCTGCTACCGACTGGATAGGAATGGCCGACTGGGTCCGGGAAACGACCCCCTCTTTCCCCAAAGCATCCTGCAGGGACAGGGCGTTTATCACCGTAGCCAGCATGCCAGCGTAATCGGCAGTCGCCCGGTCCATTCCTGCGGCCTCGGCATCAGTCCCGCGCCAGATATTCCCTCCTCCCACGACTATGGCCACCTCGACCCCCGCATCTCTTACCTCCTTGATCTGCTGGGCTACCATTTTCAGGGTCGAAGGCTCGATACCGTAGTCACCCTCACCCATGAGGGCCTCTCCGCTGAGCTTCAGCAGAATACGCCTGTATCTGGCATCAAACATCTTTTCCACCTGCAAGAATGTGCACCCGCCAGAGCCAATTGTCAACCCAGGCAGGCAAAGACTATCCTCCGCCTACCGTGCGGCTTCAACCTGTTACCTGACTAGAGCTATTCAAGGCAAGACAGAGCGCTGGCTGGCCAGCGTCACCCCCTATGGCCGTAACAGAACATACGCGCTCCAAGCGTGACCCATACTGGATTTCGTGGACGGAATGCGAGGTGGGAACTGGTGCGCCGCCACAGGCAACATCGGCGCCGGACTTCTGGATGGCGTTGCGGACCGTCCGCTCTGCTTCAGGTCCGCCGTATACATCTACTCGCTCAAAACAAGCCAATCGACCCGTCCCCACCTTCCCCTCCGCACCTCCCCCGACCGGGCCACGGTCTGTTACGTCGACTGCAGTGTCCGCCCTATTCTCAGCAAACCCGGGAGCCATGGCTTTTCCGATGCCCTTGACCCAAGTCACCAGCATCGCCTTACCCGCCGGGTTTGCCCGCACAGCTCACCCCTATCTCCAATAGTGGTTCTAACTGCCCAGCTCGAATCGAGCAAGCCTCCCTACAATTACCCTCTCACCAACCTTTGCCGTGACCTCATTGATGAGGTGTCCAATCGTCTTGCCTTCGTCCTTTATGAAGGGCTGATCCAGCAGGCAAACCTCTTCCGGATCCATCTCTTCGCCTTCAGGAATCTCTTCGGCCGAGATGAACCGTGGATTGGTGGCGGCTACCTGAAGCACTATGTCGTGGGCCAATGACCTGAACTCGTCGGTCTTGGCCACGAAATCGGTCTCGCAATTGACCTCGACCATGGCCCCAATGCGACCGCCAGGATGAACATAGGCCTCAACTAGCCCCTGGGAGGCAACGCGGTCCGCCTTCTTCTGTACCTTGGCCAGACCCCTCTCCTTCAATATGTCTGAGGCCCTGTCCAGGTCGCCCTCGGCTTCCTGGAGGGCTTTCTTGCACTCCATCACCCCAGCACTAGTCTTCTGTCTCAACTCCTTGATCAACGTTACCGAGATCTGCACTACTCCCTTCCTCCTCGGGCACAAAGGTCAGTGAGCCAAGGGCTTCCATGGTCTCCTCTTCGCCAGCCATCTCCTCGGCTTCCCCTTCTGCCTTCTCCAGAATGGCTTTTCCTTCAGTGACTGCATCGGCGATTCTGCTACACACCAGCTTCACCGCCCTTACTGCATCGTCATTGGCCGGGATGGGAAAATCGATTTCATCCGGATTACAGTTCGTATCCACTATGGCCACAACAGGCACCTTCATGTGTTTTGCCTCAGCTACAGCGATCCTCTCTTTGGAGGGATCCACGATGAAAATGGCATCAGGAAACTTGGTCATCTCCTTGAAGCTACCCATCTGGCGATTAAGTCTCTGGATGGTCTTGTCCAGCTTCAGGGCCTCCTTCTTTGGCATCCGATTGAGTAGGCCCCTTGCTTTCTGGTCCTCCAGCTCGACCAGGTAGTCAATCCGGGCCTGGATGACCCTGAAGTTAGTGAGCATACCTCCTATCCAGCGCTGATTGACATAGGGCATGCCACATCGCTTGGCTTCCTGCTCGATCGCTTCCTGAGCCTGCTTCTTGGTGCCGACAAGAAGGACGTCTCCTCCCTTGGACGCAATGTCAATGACGAACTTGCACGCCTTGTCCAGCAGAGCGATGGTCTGCTCCAGATTGATTATGTGAATGCCGTTGCGCTGAATGAAGATGTACTTCTTCATTTTTGGATGCCAACGGCCCGCCTGATGCCCAAAATGGGCACCGGCCTCGAGCAGCAACTTGATCGAAACGGAGTTTGTAGCGGTCTGCTGCATCATCGGCCTCTACAAGATATACCGACTGAGATGCTCATCCTTGATCAGGCCAGCCACCCGCTGGTACACGTAATTGGCATCCACTACCACTTTCTCACCTCTCCTTTCAGAAGCCGTAAAGCTCAGGTCTTCCAGCAACTTCTCCATTATGGTAAACAGCCGCCGAGCACCAATATTCTCGGTCCGCTCATTCATCAGCGCAGCTAGTCGCGCCACCTCACGAATCCCGTCCTGCGTGAAACCAAGATCAACTCCCTCCGTAGCCATCAAAGCCTGGTACTGCTTGCTCAAGGCGCTATCAGGTTCCACAAGTATCCTCTCCAGGTCTTCCTGGCCCAGACTGTTGAATTCAACCCTCAACGGAAAACGCCCTTGAAGCTCCGGAACAAGCTCAGAAGGTCTGTTGTGCGAGAAGGTGCCGGCTGCGATAAACAGCACGTGTTCCGTTTTGACCGGACCGTAGCGCGTCATCACCGTCGTTCCCTCAAGTAGCGGCAGGAGGTCGCGCTGCACGCCCTCGCCGGACACATCCCTGCCCACGTCCAGCTTCGGACCACAGATCTTGTCGATTTCATCCATAAACACTATTGCGTCCTCTTCCGCCCGGCTGATAGCCCGGTCCAACACCTGCTCAAAATCGAGCAGCTTGTTGGCCTCCTCCCTGGTGAGTATACGCCTTGCCTCCTTGACAGGAACCTTACGCTTGCGTTCGCCCGGGTGGCCCCTCAGGTTCCGGTAGCACTCATCGAGCAGCCCATCCTCCTCCAACTCCGTCTCCAGGCGCTGGTCCGCTGGCGGACCAGCCATCTCGGCGTCACTGCCGACTTCGATCTCAATAACGTGCTCTTCCAGTTTGTTGTCAAGCAGAAGCTTGGTCACCCTCTGACGGCTCACGGTGTGGCCTCTACCAGTCCCTCCCCACGTCGGGGCCTTGGCCACGCTGGACAAACCACCGACAGCCTTCTGCCCCTTCCCCGTGGCGCGCCTGCTCTTCTTCTCCCCCAGTTGCTGGCAAAGGTAGCTAACAATCCTCTCAGTGGCCAGTCTCTCTGCCTTGCTCTCGATCAGCTTCAACTCTTCCTGGTAGACTTTGTTGGCGCTCACCTCCACCAGATCATGAACGATTGACTCCACATCGCGCCCTACGTAACCTACCTCGGTGAACTTCGTGGCCTCGACTTTCAGAAACGGAGCATCTATCAGGGCCGCCAAGCGACGGGCTACCTCCGTCTTCCCCACACCGGTCGGCCCAATCATCAGAATGTTCTTGGGAACGACCTCATCGCGCATGTCTGGAGGGAGTCTTCTGCGGCGCTCGCGATTAATCAGCGCAACGGCCACCGCCCTCTTTGGCTCATCCTGTCCAACGATGTGCTTGTCCAACTCCTGGACGATGGCCTTCGGGGTCAGACCGTCCACTTAGCCTCCCAACGCCAATTCCATGAGCTAAAGTTTAACATACAGCAGGTGGCCAGGCAACATGGCCTGCGCTGCGGCAGCCTCAGATTGACTTGGCTTGACACCGTGTGCTACCATCGCGACAGGTTTTGGGAACGGTGTCGGCGCTAAGCGAACTGCACGAACAGATTGCCCGGTGTGAAGAATGCGGACTGGCAAAGCATCGCATGAGAGTCGTTCCTGGAGAGGGAGGCGAAGGCGCTGACATCGTATTTATAGGTGAGGCGCCTGGTTGGTATGAAGATCAGCAGGGGCGACCTTTTGTGGGTCCCGCCGGTAAGCTCCTGGATGAACTACTGGCTTCGGTGGGGATGAAGAGGGAAGACGTTTACATCTGTAATGTGCTGAAATGCCGCCCCCCGTCAAACAGAGACCCCCTACCAGCAGAGGTGAAGACCTGCCAGAAGTGGCTTGACCGTCAAGTCGAAGTGATTGGCCCTAAGATAGTAGTGACTCTGGGGCGTTACTCTATGGCCAGATTCTTCCCAGGAGAAACCATCAGTCGGGTCCACGGCAAGGCACGCAAGTCAGGCGGCGTTATCTACTATGCGATGTATCATCCGGCAGCAGCCCTCCATCAACAGAGCTTGCGGCAGACAATTGAGGCCGACATGCTGAAGCTCCCTTCGTTGCTGGACCAAGCGGATGCAGTCCCGGCAGCGGAGCAAAAGCCCCAGCAACTAAGCATGTTTTAGTTGAGACTGGGTATCTATGAGAACACTGGCATCAATTCTCCTCCGTATTGTCACTTCCCGTCGGATCCAGCGACTGCTACCGGCGCTCATCATCGCCTGTTTGATGACGTGGTTCTGGACCGACCTGCTTCGCGCCCTGGGCGCGGGCGTTGCTCTGCCCATACTGGCTGCGGTACTTCTGCTGTGGGTGATGTCGAGGCGCAGGATCCCCGCCGCTGCGCGCGCCTGGAACAGGTGGCTGGGTGCCGTCACTTTGGCAGCTGCCTTGCTGGGACTGCTGGCCTTCTTCAACCCCGGTGACGGCATCCTGAATGATGTCTCGCTGGGGGGAAACTGGGGATCAGCAATAATCGGGAGTCAAAGCTACACCGGTGTCTTGAGCGTAGTCGCCATTGCCCTGGTGGGCATAGCCGTAACCTGGCCAGCTTTGTCATGGAGAGCATTGAGGAACGGCGCAAGGCGAGTCATCCCGGCGCTCAGGCAGTCCGGGCGATGGGGACAGACCTCACAAAGACGTCTCCGGGACTTCTACCGTCAGCATCCGCTCCACGCAAACGCCACCTCATGGGTGAGGCAGCGCCGCCAGCGTGGCAGGGCCTTCCGTGAGATAGTCATGCCTCCTCCCCAGCCCCCGCCTGACCCACCGATTGCGAGGCAGCCGGTGACCGTGGAGAAGGACACGTCCCCCAGCGCAGCGCCGGCCGGTTCAATCCCCGCCACCCCGCAGCTAGCGCTTCCTTTCCTGGGACGCTGGCAGTTGCCCAGCGTTGAGCTTCTGAACGAGACCGCCAAGGCCAACCTGAGCCAGGCGGAGGTGGAGAGAAGAGCAAGACTGATTGAGGAGTCCCTGGGCAGCTACGGTGTTGAGGCTAAGGTGGTGCAGATAAACGTCGGTCCGACCGTCACCCAGTTCGGCATCGACCCAGGCTGGGACCGCAAGTTCAAGGAGGTCAAGCAGAGAGACAGGGACGGCAACGTCAATGTTAGGCTGGAGGAGGTGTCCCGAACCAGAGTGAAGGTGGAACGCATAACCTCACTGTCAAACAACCTTGCCCTTGCCCTGGCGGCCCACAGCATCAGGATAGAAGCGCCAATACCCGGCACGTCACTGGTAGGCATCGAGGTTCCCAATTCCTCGATGGGACTGGTACCCATCCGCGACGTCCTGGAGAGTGGCAGCTTCCAGAAACTCCGTTCGCGGTCAAAGATGGCCATAGCTCTAGGCGAAGGCACGGCCGGTGAGATGGTCGCCGCCGACCTGGCCAAGATGCCCCACGTGCTCATCGCCGGAGCCACCGGCAGCGGCAAGACGGTCTGCCTCGATTCCATCATCGTGTCTTTGCTTACCAACAACACCCCAGAGGAACTGCGATTCATCATGGTCGATCCCAAGAGGGTGGAGCTTATTGCCTTCAATGGCATGCCCCACCTGATGACTCCGGTTGTCACAGAGGGCGACAAGGCGGTTGACATGCTCAAGTGGATCGAGCAGGACATGGACAACCGTTACCGCAAGCTGGCGTCGGCGGGAGCACATAACATTGAGAGATACAACAGGAGCAGCCAGGCATCCAAGCCCATGCACTACCTGGTGGTCATCATTGATGAATTGGCTGACCTGATGATGGTCAAATCCGAGGAAGTGGAGCCCCGTCTCTGCCGATCGGCGCAGATGGGGCGGGCAGTCGGCATTCATCTGGTAATCGCAACTCAGCGCCCCTCAGTGGACGTGATCACAGGGTTGATCAAGGCCAACTTCCCGACGCGAATCAGCTTCGGCGTGGTGTCGCAGGTAGACTCGCGCACTATCCTTGACATGGCTGGTGCCGAGAAGCTGCTGGGACGGGGCGACATGCTCTATCTGTCGTCTGACATGTCAAAGCCAAAACGTCTGCAGGGCTGCTACACCTCTCCAGAGGAAATCGACAGAGTGGTCAATTTCTGGCGCGAACAGGCCCGAATGCAGACCGCAGGTATATTCGCCAGCGCCGATGATGATATAGGCAAGGGGAACGGTGAAGACCCGCTCCTGGACCAGGCAAGGCGTCTGGCAAAAGAACATAGGCAGATCTCGCCTTCATTCCTGCAACGGCAATTGCGGGTCGGCTACGCTCGGGCGGAGAGACTGATGCAGCAACTCCAGAAGGAGGCCGTAGACACTCGTAGTCAAGCAGAAGAGTCTTGAATACAGGCGAGGGCAATTCCCAGGCAACGACAGGAAGTGTGCTGAGGTAGCACACTTCCTGTGCGATTTGGAGCTATCAGGAGGCTTAGACAACATGGCAAAGGTACTGGAAGGCATCAGGATACTGGACCTATCCCGCTGGTTCGCCGGTCCGTACGGAGCGACCTTGCTGTCCCACATGGGAGCCGAGGTCATCAAGGTTGAGAAGCCATCGGGTGAGCCTGAGAGGGAGTTCGGGCCTTTTGCGCCAAACGGCGAGAGCATGCTCACCATGATCTCCTCCCAGAACAGGGAGGGGATCACCCTGGACATCCTCAAAGACAAGGGGCTGGAGATTCTGCATGCCCTGGTGAAGTGCTCCGACGTTGTGGTACACAACTACGTCGTTGGCTCGCCCGAGTTCGACCTCGTCAAATACGACGCTCTCAAGGAGGTCAATCCGGGGATAGTAGTGGGGGCGGTCTCGGGTTTCGGCGCTACAGGACCGTATGCGCAGCGCCCCTGTTTCGACACCATTGCCCAGGCCCTATCCGGGTCAATGAGTTACACCGGCTTTCCAGACGGCCCGCCCACCAGGGCTGGCGTTGCCTGGGTGGATTTCAGCTCCGGTGCCCACCTGGCGCTGGCTATAATGTTCGCCCTCTACCACCGGATGAAGACAGGCGAAGGTCAGGAGATCGACCTGGCACTGCTGGATGTGGCCGTCTCCTGTGTGACCGGCCTGGCTGTTGCTGCCGAGTATTACAACACCGGCTTCGTCCGCCAGCGCCAGGGCAACCGCAGCTTCTACACGTTTACCGACTGCTACCAGGCCAAGGACGGGTGGGTGATGGTCGGCGTTACCACCAATCCGATATGGAGGAGGTTCTGCCGGTTAATGGGCAGACAAGACATGATAGACGACCCCAGGTTCAAGGACGACAAGAGCCGCTACCTGAACGTCGAGGCCGCCAGTCCGGTAGCAGCAGACTGGATCAGGCAGAGGACGGTGGATGAGGTGGTCGAGACCTTCAGCAAAGCCAGGGTACCCTGCAGCCGCGTCAACGATATCGCCCAGATGGTCGAAGACCCGCAGGTGAAATTCAGAGAAGCGCTGGAGTATGTGGAATACCCCAACGTGGGCAACGTGCCTATCCCGGGCGTCATCGTTAAGATGTCCAGGACACCGGGCAGCATAGAACGGCGCGCCCCGAAGCCCGGAGAGAACAACGAGGAGGTGTACGGCAGATTGCTGGGTCTCAGCCCAGAGGAGCTTCGACAGCTCAAGGCCGAAGGGGTGGTCTGAAGCTCCCGGGGCCACGGACTGCATGAATGCGGCAGGGTAGCCTGCATCAACCCGGTTCAACGGACCGCCGGGCAACGTTCGGCGACCATCGCGCTCACGCACCACCTTCTTGACTTGAGTTTACATATTTGATAACTTTTGTGTGTCGGGCGGTTAGCTCAGGGGTTTAGAGTACTGCGTTGACATCGCAGGGGTCACTGGTTCAAATCCAGTACCGCCCACCATATTGATGAGCAAGTCGCAACGGCGCCTATTGCCTGGGAACCTCTCACCCGGTAAGGGTCGAGAGGTTCTAGTCTAAGTCCCTCGGGAGCGGAGAGATTGGCTGACAAACCCTATGACCTGGAGACGATGCGTCACTCGGCGGCACACGTGATGGCCGAGGCGGTGATTTCGCTGTTCCCCGATGCCAAGCTGGGCATCGGGCCTGCCACCGAGGAAGGCTTCTACTACGACTTCGACCTGCCCCGGCCGCTTGTCCCCGAAGACCTGGCCACGATTGAGGAGGAGATGCGGAAGCTAATAACCGCCGACCTGCCTTTCATCAGGGAGGAGGTAGACAAGGAGACGGCGGGCAGGGTGTTTGCGTCACAACCGTACAAGCTGGAGTTGATCAGGGAGCTGGCAGACAGCGAGACTCTGACCATATACCGCCAGGGGGCCTTCGTTGACCTGTGCCGCGGGCCCCACGTAAACACGACGGGCGAAGTCGGTCCTTTCAAGCTGCTCAGCATAGCCGGAGCCTACTGGCGCGGGGACGAGAACCAGGCCATGCTGCAGCGCATCTACGGCACAGCCTTTGAAGACGACGCATCTCTGGAGGAACACCTTCGCAAGCTGGAAGAGGCGGAAAGGCGGGACCACAGGAAGCTGGGCAAGCAGCTTGAACTGTTTAGCATACACGAAGAGGCTGGCCCGGGCCTGGTCCACTGGCACCCCAAAGGAGCCCTGGTCCGCACCATAATCGAGAATTTCTGGCGAGAGGAACACGCCAAACGGGGATATGAACTGGTCTACACGCCTCACATCTCCAAGACCGGTCTGTGGAAGACCAGCGGCCACCTGGAGATGTACAAGGAGAACCTCTATTCTCCGATGGACGTTGACGGGCAGGACTACATCGTCAAGCCGATGAACTGCAACGGTCACATCCTGATGTACAAGACGAGGCTGCGCAGCTATCGCGACCTGCCGCTGCGCTGGGGCGAGCTGGGCACGGTCTACCGGTACGAGCGCTCCGGAGTGCTCCACGGCCTGGCCCGGGTAAGAGGTTTCACTCAGGACGATGCACACATCTTCTGCCGGCCGGAGCAGATGGAAGACGAGGTATTCGGAGTGCTGGAACTGGCGCAGTTCATGATGACGTCCTTCGGGTTTCAGGAGTACCAGATACTACTTGCCACCCGCCCGGAGAAGCACATCGGCACGGTCGAGACCTGGGACCAGGCTACCGCTACCCTGCAGAGGGCCCTCGAACGCTTCGGGCGACCCTACCAGATAGAC
>CAZTYW010000021.1:0-29884 GCA_964617695.1 uncultured Dehalococcoidia bacterium | reverse complement strand
GAACAGGAGCAATCCCATAGCCAGGGGAATTCGGACAACACCCCCGAATGCTAACCCAGTGCCACACAGTCCTTTGTTTGCCTTTTCGGCCTGCCCCGTGCTAACCTAGTCTGTAGGAATGCCACAGTTGTTCACCGTAGTCAGCCCCCACGATGCATGGCTTAGATTGGAGCCTTACCTGTCCCCGATAGGAAGGGTCGAGACCATAGCCACCAGTGACTCTATGGGCAGAGTAGTCGCTCAGGATATGATCGCCCCTGCCGACCTGCCCTTTTTTGCCCGGTCGACCATGGACGGCTACGCCGTGCGCGCCGAAGATACCTACGGTGCCTCGGAGAGCCAGCCAGCTTATCTTACGGTAGCAGGCGAAGTGATGATGGGTGAGTCGGTGAAAACGCAACTCTCCGCTGGCGAAGCGCTGACGATCCACACCGGCGGCATGCTGCCTGGTGGGGCGGATGCCGTGGTGATGATAGAGAATACCCGCCAGGTGGATGCCTCGACCATTGAGGTTGTCCGGCCCGTGGCCAGGGGGGAGAACGTCCTCCAGATAGGCGACGATGTGGCGCAGGGCGGTACATTGCTGTCGGGTGGCAGCCTGATCCGGCCTCAAGACATCGGCGGCTTGCTGGCTCTGGGCATGACTCAGGTTGCTGTCTTCCAGAGGGTCGTGGTGGCTATCATCTCCACCGGTGACGAGCTTGTGCCACCGGAGGATGAGCCGAAACCGGGCCAGATAAGGAACACAAATGCGTACACCCTGGCCAGCCTTGCTGTCAGGGTGGGCGCCACTACTATGTTCCTGGGTATCGTGAGGGATGACCGCCAGGCCCTGAAGGAAGCGGCGGAAAGGGGCCTGGAAGAAGCTGACCTGGTGGTGATATCCGCTGGCAGCTCGGTGAGCACCCGCGACATGACCGCCGACGTCATCGGTTCGCTGGGCGAGCCAGGGATACTGGTGCATGGAGTTTCTGTCAAGCCCGGCAAACCGACCATAATTGCCTCGGTGGGCGGGAAGCCTTTCTTCGGCCTTCCGGGCAATCCGGGTTCGGCCATGATAACCTTTGAGCTTTTTGTCACTCCCTGCATTTACAGGCTGAGCGGGCGCAGAGACCTGCCGAGGCCGTATGATCTCAAAGCTAGGCTGACACGCAACATTCCGTCGGCGACGGGTAGGGAGGACTACGTTGCGGTCAGGTTGGAGGAGAAAGACGGCGAGCTGTACGCAGAGCCGGTCTTTGGCAAGTCCAATCTTCTTTTTCCATTGATGAAGGCAGACGGGATAGCTCAAGTGCCTTTGGACAGGAGCGGGTTGGCGGCTGGTGACGTGGTGCTGGTGAGGACGTTCTAGACGTAAGACGGATATGGCCGAACACAGGCACTTCTATCTCGAAGACATCCCCCTGGATGAAGCGCTGGGCAGATTCCTTGCTGCGCTGGAGGAGACAGGCAGCCTGGCGCCCACTGCTGGCGAGTACGTGTCTCTTGATGAAGCACTGGGCAGGGTTACTGCTGAGCCAGTCTGGGCAAAGATCTCATCTCCTCACTACCATGCTGCAGCAATGGATGGAGTGGCCATCCGATCTGATGACACCGGTGGTGCCTCCGAGACGTCGCCGGTTCGGCTGAGGATTGGGGAGCAAGCCCAGTGGGTAGACACTGGGAGGCCCCTGCCCGCCGGTTTCGACGCTGTGGTTATGATAGAAAACGTGCACCGCGTGGGCGAAGATACAATAGAGCTAATGTCGCCTGTTGCTCCCTGGCAGCATGTTCGCCTCACCGGGGAGGACATCGTGGCTTCGCAGCTACTGATGCCTGAGGGGCATACCCTGAGACCGCACGATCTGGGAGCCGTTGCCCAGGCAGGTATAAGCCGGGTGCTGGTGAGACGCAAGCCGCGGGTGGCCATAATCCCCACCGGTTCGGAGCTGGTGTCGCCCACGGAGAGTCCCAAACCCGGAGACATTATTGAGTCGAACTCCCTGGTGCTGGCTGGACTGGTCGGCCAGTGGGGAGGGGCGCCTGTGCGGTTTGCGCCTGTGGTCGACGACCATGAGGAGTTGAGCAGCACAGTGCAGAGGGCAGTGAATGAGCACGATGTGGTGGTGCTGAACGCGGGTGCTTCAGCGGGCAGACGGGACTTCACCGCGTCGCTTCTGGCTGATCTGGGGAGGGTGATAGTGCATGGAGTGGCCATTCGCCCTGGCCATCCGGTAGTCCTGAGTGTCGTCCAGGGTAAACCGGTGGTCGGCACTCCGGGGTACCCGGTGTCGGCAGTGCTCACTCTGGAACTCTTCGTCAAGCCTCTTGTGCATCGGCTGGCGGGTAGCTGTCCTCCAGGGCGGCCAACTATTGAGGCGGTGATGACCCGTAAGGTGTTCTCGCCCATGGGGGAGGATGAGTTCTTGCGAGTGAGAGTCGGCAGAGTGGGAGACAGGCTGGTAGCCACCCCGCTGCAGAGGGGTGCGGGCGCGACCATGTCGCTGGTGCGTGCTGATGGCCTGGTGCGCATTCCTCGCGGTAGCGAGGGAATTCACGAAGGACAGAAGGTCCAGGTGGAGCTTCTCGGCAGGCTGGAAGAGGTGGAGAACGCCATTGTAGTCAGCGGGAGCCATGATCTGACTCTGGACGTCCTGGCTAACCATCTGCACAGGCGCTATCCTCAGAGAACCCTGTCGTCTTCGAATGTAGGCAGTCTGGGTGGCCTTCTGGCCCTGAAACAGGGTGAAGCCCACGTCGCCGGCTCTCACCTGCTGGATGAGGAGAGTGGCGAGTACAATGTGCCACACGTCAGGCGCATGCTCGGTGAGGTGGAGGTGGTTATAGTCAACCTAGTCTACCGAGAGCAAGGGCTTATGGTGGTGAGGGGCAATCCGAAGGGGGTCTGCAGTCTGACGGACTTGCTGAGTCCGGGCGTGAGCTTTGTCAATCGTCAGAGAGGGGCGGGTACCCGAGTACTGCTGGATTTCAAGATGAAGGAGATGGGGATCGAGGCGGCGCGCATCGTGGGATATGACCGTGTTGAAGTGACCCATCTGGCCGTTGCTTCGGCTGTGGCTGCTGGCACGGCCGATGTCGGACTGGGGATCAGAGCGGCTGCCACAGCTCTGGGCCTCGACTTCGTTCCCCTATTGAAGGAGAGATACGACCTGGTCATACCACGGCGTTACTATGAAAGCCCTTTTCTGCAGCCGATGCTCACCACCCTTGACGATCCGCATTTCAGAGTGGACGTGGAGAAGCTCGGCGGGTACGATACTTCTCACATGGGCAAGGTGATGGCCGAATTATAGAGGGGGCCTCAGGAGCAGCGGACTATTCCATAGTCTTGTGCGACAGAGCGTTTGGCGGGTGATGACAAGAGTTGAGACCATGAAGTCGTTGCGGATTGCCGTGCGTGGCGTTGTGCAGGGGGTCGGTTTCAGGCCCTTTGTCTACAGGTTGGCCCACGAGTGTGGCCTGGCTGGCTGGGTACGCAACACGTCTGGAAGCGTGCAGATTGCTGTCGAAGGTGAGGAGGAGGCGGTTGACCGGTTTGTCCTGGCGCTTCGGGCCGAGGCGCCTCCCATGGCAAGCATCCAGGACATCACCACTGAGCCGGCCAGGTTTGAAGGCTACTCAGGCTTTGGGATCAGGAAGAGCCGTGCCGAGGCAGGAAAGTATCAACTCGTCTCGCCGGATATTGCCACCTGTGGAGAGTGCCAGAAGGAGGTCCTGTCTCCCGGTGACAGGCGCTATCACTATCCCTTCACCAACTGCACCAACTGCGGGCCTCGCTTCACTATCATCGAGGACATACCGTACGATCGTCCCAAGACCACCATGAGGGATTTCAAGATGTGTCCCGAGTGCCAGCAGGAGTATGACGATCCTTTGGACCGGCGCTTTCATGCCCAGCCCAACGCCTGTCCGGAGTGTGGGCCCGGATTGGAGCTTGTCGACAGGCGGGGCGCACCCGTTCACTGCAGCGATATGCTCCAAACCGCAGGTCAATTGCTGAGGGAGGGGAAGGTCCTGGCCGTCAAGGGGCTGGGAGGGTTCCTTCTTGCCTGCGACGCTACGAATGAAGCGACGGTCAAGGTGCTGCGGGATAGAAAGAAGCGTCCATCCAAACCGCTGGCGGTGATGATGACGTCCGTGGAGGAGGTGAAGAGACACTGCCAGGTGTCTGCCGATGAGGAACGGCTTCTGTCGTCCCCGCAGTGCCCCATCGTGCTTCTTCGCAGGAAAGAGGGGTTTGCTGTCTGCCGGGAGATAGCTCCAGGCACCAATTATCTGGGGGCGATGTTGCCTTACACTCCTCTTCATCACCTGCTGCTGAGGGAAGCGGGGCTGCCACTGGTTATGACCAGCGGCAACTTGAGCGAGGAGCCGATTGCCAGGGACAACGATGAGGCACTGAAAAGGCTGGGCAATATCGCGGATTACTTCTTGTTACATAACCGGGGCATCTATTCCAGGTATGACGATAGTGTCTTCGTGGTGGAGCGGGGTACGCCTCAGGCCGCAAGGCGGGCTCGTGGGTATGCACCCTATCCCATCTTCCTGCCGTTCAGGACTCGCCAGACCCTCGCCTGCGGCGCCGAAGAGAAAAACACCTTCTGCCTGACCAAGGACCAACACGCTTTTGTATCTCAGCATATAGGCGACATGGAGAACCAGGAGACCCTGGAACACTTCGAGACTACCATCGAGCTGTACAAGAGGTTGTTTCGCGTCGAGCCCGAGATCATTGCCTATGACCTTCATCCGGAGTACCTGTCCACCAAATATGCCGAGGACCTCAGGTCTCAAGACGGGCACGGCTTGAAGTTTGTGCCTGTGCAACACCATCACGCTCATCTGGCCAGTTGCCTGGTGGACAATGGGGTTGACCAGCAGGCGATCGGGGTGATGTTTGACGGTACGGGGTACGGTGCCGATGGCACCGTCTGGGGTGGTGAGTTCCTGGTTGGTGACTGGAGAGCATTCGCCAGAGTCGGGCATCTGGAATATGTGCCAATGCCCGGTGGCGCCGCAGCCATATTGAGGCCCTATCGCATGGCTCTGGGTTACCTCTACGGGCTCCTGGGGCGGGACGTCTCGCTGGAGGGCCTGCCCGTCCTGTCCTGGCTCAGTCAAGACGAGCTCTCCGTCATCAGGCGGCAGCTTGAGCGAGGGCTCAATTGCCCTCAGACCTCCAGTGCTGGGCGCCTGTTTGATGCAGTGTCCGCCCTGGCCGGGGTTCGCGGCATCATAGACTACGAGGCGCAGGCTGCCATCGAGCTGGAGATGCTGGCTCCAGATGACGTGGACCGAAGGGATTTCGACTCGTATCCCTTTTCGATTGACGAGGAAGACCGGCTCAGGGTCGTCAGGTTGGGAGGGCTGGTCTCGGCGGTCCTGGATGATGTGAGGGAGGGCGTTCCCGTTGCGGCCATATCAGCCCGGTTCCACAGGACCGTGGGCGACATCATCGTTCGGATGTGTCAGTTGATATCGGGCGAAACGGGGATAGGGCTGGTTGCCTTGAGCGGTGGAGTGTTTCAAAACCGAGTGCTGTCTCGGCTGGTAGCAGCGGCTCTGGAACGAGAGGGTTTTCGCGTGCTGACTCACCGCCAGGTGCCGTGCAACGATGGAGGGATATCCCTGGGGCAGGCAGTGATCGCTCAATTTGCTGCTTCCTGATGTTTGGATGAAGAGCGCCATGTCGCGACACAAGAGAGAACGGGGGATTCGAGCAAAGCTATGTGTCTTGCCATACCAGCGTTGATCAAGTCAATTGCGGACAGCGAGGCTGAAGCTGAGATCGGGGGCGTGAGCCGACGTGTCAGCCTGGTATTGACACCTGAGGCCAAGGCAGGCGACTACGTCTTGCTCCACACAGGCTATGCCATCAGCGTGATCAGCCAGGAAGAGGCCGATGAAACGCTGAAGCTGCTTCGTGAGATGGCCGAATTGTCAGAGGACGAGCCGGCATGAGGTTCATTGACGAATTCCGCACTTCGGAACTCGCCCTGGGGCTGGCTGGTAGGATTCGACGCAATTCTACCAGGAGAGTCCGACTCATGGAGTTCTGCGGTGGACATACCTTTGCCATTCTGAAGCACGGCGTTCGCCAATTGCTCCCGACCACCGTGGAGATGCTCTCCGGTCCTGGTTGTCCTGTTTGCGTTACCGACAATGCGGACCTGGATAAAGCTATTGCCCTGGCCAGGGCTCCGGACATGATCTTGACCACCTTCGGCGATATGCTCAAGGTTCCTGGCAGCCGTTCCAGCCTTCAGGAGGTCAGGGCCGATGGGGCGGATGTCCGCATCGTCTACTCCACCCTTGACGCGCTTGAGATAGCCCGCCAGAACCGGCTCAAGTCTGTGGTCTTTCTCGGCGTCGGGTTTGAGACTACAGCCCCAACGATTGCGGCCTCGGTTCTCCAGGCCGAACAAGAAGGGATAGCTAACTACTTCATTCTCTCTCTGCACAAGCTATGCCCGCCGGTGATAAAAGCGCTGCTGGATATGGGGGAAGTCAAGATCGACGGACTTGTATGTCCCGGACACGTGAGCGCCATTATAGGCTCCAGACCGTGGGAGTTCATCGCCCGCGACTATGGCATAGCCTGTGTGGTGGCCGGGTTTGAGCCGCTGGATGTCCTTCAATGTGTCGACATGCTGGTGTCGCAGATCGAGAGGGGCGAGTCGAGAGTGGAGATCGCCTATCGGCGTGGAGTGCGCCCAGAGGGTAACCAGCATGCCGGGGAGCTGATGTACCAGGTATTTGAGGCGTGCCCGGCGCAGTGGCGGGGCATGGGTCTGGTCGTTGACAGTGGCCTCAAGATCAGGAAGGAATTCGAGCGCTTCGATGCCGAGGTTGCCTTCGACTTCGATCCCGGCCCTACTCTGCGGCCAAAGGGATGCATTTGCGGGGAGATCC
The DNA here is from genome assembly GCA_964617695.1 of uncultured Dehalococcoidia bacterium. Lineage (GTDB taxonomy): Bacteria > Chloroflexota > Dehalococcoidia > UBA2247 > RBG-13-53-26 > CAZTYW01. Next base: position 22,972 of record CAZTYW010000021.1, on the reverse strand, counting down.
TGAGGGCGGTCAAGACTCCTCGCGACTGCAAGCTGTTCGGCACGCTTTGCACGCCCGGCACGCCGGTAGGGCCCTGCATGGTCTCTTCCGAAGGAAGCTGCGCTGCCTATTACCTGTATGGAGACGGCAGTGAGTGACAGGGTCCTTCTGGCGCACGGCAGCGGTGGGAGACTGGCCCATGAGCTGGTGGAGAAAGGTTTCGTTAAGGCGCTTGCCAACCCTCTGCTCGAAAAGCTGGATGACTCCGCCGTGTTTGAACTCAGCGGTAGGCTGGCCTTTACGACTGACAGCTATGTGGTCAATCCCATATTCTTTCCTGGGGGTGACATTGGACGGCTGGCTGTGTGTGGGACGGTGAACGACCTGTCCATGACCGGGGCTGTGCCACTCTACCTGAGCCTGGCTTTTATTGTTGAGGAAGGCTTTGCTCAAGATGACCTGATGCGCATAGTGCGCTCGGTGCAGGCCGCAGCCTCGGAAGCGGGTGCCCAGGTTGTTACGGGGGATACCAAGGTAGTCAACAAGGGTAGCGCTGACAGACTGTTCGTCAATACTTCTGGCCTGGGAGTCATTCCAGCCGGGGTAGAGATATCGGGCTCAAAGGCTCAACCGGGAGACAAGGTAATTGTCAGCGGAAGCGTTGGTGATCACGGGATCGCTGTCCTCAGCCAGCGGGAGGGGTTGGGTTTCTCAACTGAACTGGAATCTGACTGTGCTCCTTTGAACAGGCTGGTAGCCGAGATGATCGAGGTCAGCTCTCAGATTCACTGCCTTCGCGACCCTACCAGAGGCGGGCTGGCCACTACTTTGAACGAGTTGGCAGCGCAGTCGGGAGTGGGTATTGCGATCGAGGAAGATAAGATACCGGTGAGGCAGGAAGTGCGCGCTGCCTGTGAGATGCTGGGCTTTGACCCGCTCTACGTGGCCAACGAGGGTAAGCTGGTGGCGATAGTGGTGCCGCAGGACGCGGAACCAGTCCTTGACAGGATGAGGCAGGCCACCTATGGGAGGCATGCCGCCATTATCGGAGAGGTGAGCCAGGACAGGCCGGGCAGGGTGGTCATGAGGACGAAGTTGGGGGCGTGGCGGATAGTTGACATGCTGGTCGGAGACCCGCTGCCGAGAATCTGCTGAAGCATAGGTAGAGTCCCACCACCATCCGTTCGGGCTCTGGAAACGCTTGAGGACAGTTGCAGCGGCAGTTCTCTATGGCCGTCCTCATGTTGTAGGGTGCGCTGCAGGGGCATACCGAGTGGAAAACACGGCGGTTTTCCTGTAGAATTGACCTGGGGTTGATCAGAATTCTGGTTTTGGCCACATGAGCAGATTCGGCAGGCAAGCTGGGAGCAAGGTTGCCCCCCCGTTCCTTGCTTGGCAGGTTTTGACAGCTGGACCTCGTGAGTTCAAGTGTTGTGGCCGCTTGCAGCTTTCAACTGGCGAGATTTCCTGCACCAGCTTGCCTGCGTTATTTGTGACGCCAGTCGATGGATCGCCCTTACCCAGAAGAAGCCGGTCGGTGCTTGCCTTTGTCTGTGTTCGTGCCTACAGCAGGAGTATGAGGCGTGAGAGGGCGAATCGTGGCGCCTCCTGCTCGGACGGGAGCAGAAGGCATACCTGATTTGTCAGGGCTGGGTTGGCTGGTTTCCCCACGCGCTGCGGTTAGCTTGTTGTGTGGACTGGGAGGGTCTGCTAAAATACGAGCGGCGCGATATCTGGTAGGCCAAGCATCAAGGCAGGCTAGGACGAGGTTTTCGGCCCTTTTCCCTCGTTTGGCAGGTCGTGCAGTGTGGCTCCCCCCCCGGCTTACTGGCTTGCACTAGCCTGCCTTCGCCTATACAGGCTTTTGAGAGCCTGCTAGTGATCAGAGCGCAGCTGGCTCCCGCCGGTGTAACGGTCGATCGCCCGGGAAATGCCGGATTTCGCAAAGGGAGCAGGTGTTGCGGAACTGGTCAAAACTCGCACCATTTCTTACAATAGAACTGACGGTCCTGCCCGTTGGCGTACAAGTTGGCTTCAAGAGGGGGTTAATGTATGGCAAGGCACTTAGGCGACAAGATTCTGCAGTTGATTGACAACCTGGGTCTGACACAGGCGGAGTTGGCAAGAAGGACCAACCTGCCAGCAGCCACTATCAGCAGGATTGTATCGGGTCAGAGGACCAACCCGAGGCTGGACACGCTGGAGCGCATAGCGGGGGCCCTGAGCATCCCGGTTGACTACCTTTGTGACAGAGGTAGTCAGGCTGACGACATTCTGGATCCGGAGATTGAACTCTTCTTCAGTGGCGAGTGGCGCTGCTTGCCTGAGGACGAAAAAGACTGGGTCAGGCGAATCATAAGAATGGTCAGAGAGAGGACCAAAGCCAGGGAGACATCTGGGGGGCGGTCATGATATCGAGAGACGCGCTCAGGAAATATGAGGGTAAGGAGCCCGAGAACATTGCGGAGGCTGAGGGGTTAGAGATATTGGAGGTGGACGACATGCCTCCTCGCATAGGCGACATGTTGTGCCTGCGAACAATAATCATCCGCAGAGGACTGTCTCCTGCGGAGCGTCGGTGGCGCATTGCCCACTGTCTTGGTCATCATTTCCTGCATCAGGGCAATGGCGGGAACCGCAAGCACAGTCGCATCATATTGAACCCAACCGAGGAGCGAGAGGCCGACGTTTTTGCAGGTTATCTTATCGGGGCACTGATGTCACCAGGGTGGTTAAACGACTTGTACGAGCAGATTGAGCCCTGGAACCTCGAACCTTGGGAGCTGATGAGGCAGCTTCAGGCCGTCATGCTATCGCTGCACACTGGCCCGGATTCTCCCAAGGTGCTGGAACCAGAGGTGGTTCCGCTTTCAAGCTGTGGACGGAAGGTCTGCCGACAAGAAGTGCCTGTGTCCCGGTAGCTACCCTGGTCTTATCTATCGCCGGTACGTTGGACAGGCAACGCATCAGTCTTGGTTGCCGGGAAGCGAAGTAAAGGACTGACTGATGCAGAAGGCGTTCACTTCGCCTTGATTTCGATCCTTGCTGCCATTGCCTCCCTCACCTTGGGCAGACGTATCTCCAGTATTCCATCTGCATACGTAGCTTCGATCTTGTCGGTCTCGACTGCCGCCGGCAATGAAATCGACCGGGAGAAGGCCCCATAGCAAAGCTCGCAGCGGTGATACTCCTCGCCCTTGACTTCTTCTGGAGCTCTGCGCTCACCCTTGATAGTCAGCGTTTCTCCTGAGACAGAAATGTCAACGTCCTCCTTCGTTACACCGGGGAGCTCCACTCGCACCATATAACTGTCGCCTTTCTCGTACATCTCAACGGATGGCGCCCAGGCCATCTGTTCTCTAGGTCGGCGCTGCCAGACGACTCGAATGGGAAACCCGGCAATGAGCTCATCCATGAGGTTCTCCATTTCCTGCATTGTTCTGGATGGCCTCCATGCCCTGAGTGTCGTTGGTCTCCATCTTTCCAGTACCATGGTGTCCTCCTTTCCCGCTTTCTGCACGAATAATGCCTCGCATTTCGCTTCCCGGCCCTGCGCGCTGCATTGCCAAACCGATCCACCTCCTTATTTAGCACCCCTGAGGTTAATAAGCTATTAAACGAGGTATCGAAAGGGTTCCAAGTGGGTTAACCTGCGGCCCTAGTCCGTCGCATGATAGTGAGCATCGTTGTTGGGGGTGTCTGGGGCTTATGCGGGTAAAGGCAAATGTCTTACGCTGTTGAGGTGTCCCCTCGGGCTGCCGCCGCGGCTACAATTGGTGTTCCGGGGTGCTGAGGGGATCATCCTGGAGTTTCAGCGATTGGCGGGGGCTCTGTGATCGTTGACTGCTACGACTGGGGACTGCTACAATTCGGCGAGCCAAAATGGCGCGGGCAGTGGGGGAAACACCGTGTCGAGATTCCGAGTAGCTGGCACTGCCTACCGACATCCGAGGCGCTACAGGAGGGTAGTGAATGTGCCGGTCAAGTATGGCTTTGGCCAACTGCTGGACGAGGTGCGTCTGCGGGAGCAGACAAATATCGAGAGGCGCCTCCGCCGCGGTGGACTCCAGTTTGCGCAGCTGGGCCGTGCCCAGTGCGTATGCATGGCACTGGAGGACCTGGGGCCCACCTTCATTAAGATGGGTCAGTTCCTCAGCACGCGTCCCGGTCTGGTGCCGCATGACTATATCCCTGAACTTGAGAAGCTGCAGAGTCGAGCGTCCCCTCTTGCCAGCCATGTAGCGCGGGAAGCCATCGAGTCGGAACTGGGACGTCCTGCTGACGAAGTCTTTGCCTCGTTCGATGACGAGCCGGTGGCCGCAGCCTCTGGCTGGCGGTCTGTATACTACGCAGTGGGGCCGCGTAGTTGCCGGCAGGGTCTCGTGCGTCTGGCGCGTGCCGAGACGCAGTTTCCGTCTCGCCTTCTCGCGTACGGAGTCTGTTGGACTAGCAGATCGGATTGGTGATGGTATGAAAGGCTATCGCACTCCATCGTGGTTCCGCACCAAGGGACGCGCAAAAGAAGCCCAGTCCAAGGCCCGCAGCAGGCGCAGGAAAGCTGGGAAGTCGAACAAGAGGAAATGATAGGCTGGCTATAGCTCGCCAGCAGTAAATGGAGTTCAGCGGAGGTGTCATCATGCCAATAGTAAGGGTGGAAATGTGGCCGGGCAGGACCCACGCTCAAAAGGCCGAGTTAGCCCGGTTGATTACGGAGGCGATAGTGGCGGTTGGAAAGACCACCCCTGAGGCTACCACTGTGATATTCGAGGACGTGGCCAAGGACAATTGGGCGGTAGGCGGAGTGCTCGCCTCCGACGCTCCGAAGTAGAGAGTGCCTTCGGCTGGGCTGCCGATGGAGGCGATGGGCGGGTCTGATGTGGTGACTGCAGGCTTATGTAATAATCAAGAAGACGCCCGCGTGTTATAATGTTCTATGGATCAGCAATGCCGCGAGGAGGGTAGATGGATATCGGAGGCTGCTGCAGCGGATGTACCGCAGTGGGTGCGGTGCTGGGGGTTGCTGCGGTGGTAGGCATCGTTTTTCTTGTCATCGCCCTGATTTAGTTGCCATATGCGACGCCTTTCTCCGATTGGCCCCGCCGAATCCTTTGTCGAGCCTGCTTCCTCTCACATTCTCAGCCAGCGGATCTCTTCCCTGCCAACCGAGGGTACAGCCTGCCAGCTGTATCTGGGCTCCCATAACCAGGCCTGGGCGCTGTGCCCCGACGGCCCAGCATCGCTCCTTCTAGCTACCTTTGGCCGTATGGCGGGCGGCTAGATAGCCGAAAATCAAGCTCTTGGCCTGGCAGGCACCGCTGGTGTAGGCAAATCCATGCGACAGGAGCGCCGTGGTATTGCTGGTCCCGTAGAGACCTGGGATGATGTCGCCCTGTGTATCTATGACCTGGGCGCACCTGTTGACCACGAGGCCCCCCAGGTTACCCACAGAACCTACGTAGAGCTTCGCTCCATAGAAGGGCGGTGTTTCCAGTGGTCCCAGGGTGGGGTTCGGCTCGACTTCAGGATAGTTCTTCTTGCCCCACCACCTCTGGTAGGTACTCTCGCCTCGATGGAAATCAGGATCGCGCCCATCGCGGGCAGACCCATTGAATCGCTCCACAGTCTCAACCAGGCTGTCCGCCGGGATGCCCAACTGCTCCGCCAGCTCAGGCAGGGTGTCGGCCTTGTGGAGCCAGTCAGGGTTCTTTGTGATTGTGGCCAGGGCGGCAATACCAAGGCGCCTGGTGCTGGCGCTATCGGCTATCCAGAATAGGGGTGCATGTGCCAGCTCTGAGCTGACCTTGTCGTAGGTCATGAACGCCCTGCCTATGTCTGGATAGAACGACTCGTTGCAGCAGCGCTTGCCATGGCGGTCTACCAGGATGTTGCCAGGATAGCCGTAGGCGATAGGACGGTAGAAGGGCTTGCCGTCTATCTCTTCCCCCTCTACATGGACGGTGGGCTGATATATGGAGTGGTCCATCAGGGCAGTGGCGGCGCCAACCTCGATGCCCATCACGTGGCCGTCGCCCTCGTTCGAGTGCGGCGTGAGGCCGGACAGGGAGCAGCAGTTCATGAATCGCCTGTTCATTTCGTCGTTCCACTCGTATCCGCCTGTTGCCAGCAGTACGCCCTTCCTGCCCCTGACGAAGAAGTCCTTGCCGTCGCGCTCGGCGCGGAGTCCTATGACCCTGCCGTCCTGGACCACTAGCTGCCTGGCCCTGATACTCATCAGGATGTCGATGCCCCGCTCCACGCAGGCCAGCACCAGGGGCCCTATGAGGCCTCGCCCCTCAGCCCACACATCCCGGACCCCTATGAAAAAGGGAACTGGATCACGGCGCACCCTGGCCAGAATGGGCTGTGTCTTCTCGGCCTCCTTTAGCATCGGTATCATGGTCTCCGGGTCCGGGTAAAGCTGACGGCCACGCGCCTTGCCACCCGGCAGGTCCGCATAGTAGTCGGTGCTGGACTCAATGGTCAGCTTCAGTGAGGTATGCTCTTCCACGTACCGGATCACCTCCGGCCCGTTGTCGAGATAGGCGGCCAGTTGCTCTTCGTCGTGCCGCCCAAGGCTGATGCGTCGTATGTGGGTCATGGCTTCCTCGCGGGAGTCCGGTATGCCGTCCTCGAGCATATGGTGATTGTATGGTATCCAGAGCACTCCTCCCGACAGAGCAGTGCCGCCGCCCAGGGCGTCCGACTTCTCCAGCAGTATCGTACTCAGACCCATATCATGGCCGACAATGGCGGCTGCCAGGCCGCCGCTGCTTGAACCTACCGATACCAGATCCACCTCCACGTCCCAGCTCTCAGGCACGTTGTTCTTCCTGACCACAGTTCGAACCTCCTTGATCAAAATAACGGTCTTATCTGTCCAGCCCCCGGCTGAGCGGGAGGCAGTCTGTCGCTCCAGGGGAACGGTTCATTGCAGGGTGCAGCGTTCGCTGGTGCCCTTTCTTCCAGATTGTGCCCGGACCTATTGTAGCACCTCACTGCCGGGCATCCCAAACGCATTGGAGGTACGGGCTTTCTCGCCGCCTCGCAATTTGACCTCACCAATCGGACACGCAGATAATGGGGTCAAACGCCTGACTCGACTTTTGCTGCGGCGATGGTTGAGGAATGAACCAGGGCGTACGGCCGGGAGTCTTACCTGTTCGAACTGGAGGTGCTGCATGACTGATAACAGCGGCCTGCTGGGTGGTTGTCGTGTCCTGGACCTGACCGACGAAAAGGGTCATCTCTGCGGCAAGGTCCTGGGAGATTTCGGGGCTGACGTAATCAAGGTCGAGAAACCGGGGGGCGATTCGTCGCGCAATATCGGCCCCTTTTACAGGGACGTGGCCGATCCCGAAAAGAGTCTCTTCTGGTTTGCCAGTAACACCAGCAAGCGGGGCATAACCCTGGATGTAGAGTTGCCCGATGGAAGGGAGCTTTTCAACAGACTGCTGGAGACGGCAGACATTGTGGTTGAGTCCTTCGATCCGGGGTACGTGGGTGATATTGGGCTGGGGTTCTCCGAACTCAGGAAGATCAAACCTGACATAATCATGACCTCCATAACGCCGTTCGGCCAGACGGGCCCGTATGCCCACTACGTGGGTTCCGACCTGGTTGGGTCAGCTATGGGGGGCCTGGCCCGAATACTGGGTGACCTCGGACGCCCTCCGGTGCGTATAGGCTATGTGCCACAGGCCTACTTTCACGCGGGCCTGCAGGGTGCACTGGGCTCGACTATGGCCTATTACCACCGCGAGCTCACCGGTGTGGGACAGCACGTAGACGTGTCCATGCAGGATGCGATTGCACTGACGCTCATGAACGCCGTCGAGATCTACGACATGCTCAAGGCAAACCTCGTGGGCCTGGGGCAGTTCTTCGTATCGGTCAGGCCGGAGCCGGCCGGCATGCTCTTCACCCGCACCATTGTCCCCTGCAAGGACGGCTACGTGACGATGATGTTTGGGGGCGGCGCTTTCGGTGGTGTGGTGGAGTCCTCCAGGGCTCTGGTGGACTGGGCCAACGAGGAAGGGATGGCGTTGGAGCTGAAGGACTTCGACTTTGCGACTCAGTGGGACAACTCTACCTTGACCCAGGAGGAGAGCGACCGTCGCAACGCCATCATCGACGAATTCATCAAGACCAAGACCAAAACTGAACTATACGAGCAGGCTGTCAAAAGAGGCATCCTGCTCGCTCCATGCAACACCATTGAGGACCTGAGTACGAACGCCCAGCTTGAGGCGCGCGGCTTCTGGGAGAAGGTAGAGCATCCCGAACTGGGTGAGACAATAACGTACCCCGGAGCTCCGGTCAAGGTTCAGGAGGCGCCCTGGAGAATCTGGCGTCGTGCCCCTCTCATCGGTGAGCATAATGACGAAGTGTATGCAGGGGAACTGGGACTATCCAGGGAACAGCTGGCCATACTGAAGGCGAACTGCGTAATCTGACTCCGCGACAGGGGATACTCGGCGAAAGGAGAAAGAAGTGGCGAGGCAAATATTTGAAGGGATCAAAGTCGTTGATTTTAGCTGGGCCGCGGTTGGTCCCCAGGTCTGCCGCGAGCTCGCCGAGCACGGAGCTACAGTGGTCAGGGTAGAGAACCACAGCCGCCTTTGTCCCCTGAGGACATTTGCCCCATTCAAGGATGCTGTGCCGGGCATCAATCGGAGTGCCTTCTATGCGGCATACAACACCAACAAACACAGCATCAGCCTGGGCCTGAAGCATCCGAAGGCCAAGGAGGTCGCTCGGAGGCTGATAGAGTGGGCTGACATTGTGGCAGACAGCATGACGCCTGGGACCATGGCCAAGATGGGACTGGACTACGAAAGCTGCCGCAAGATAAACCCCAGCATCATTTACTTCAGTAGCACTCAGCAGGGGCAGTATGGCCCGCACCGTGACTTTCAGGGTGTCGGCCATCACATCAATGCACTGGCCGGCTTCTCAACCTGCACTGGCTGGCCCGACAGCGATCCTACAATGGTGTTCAGCGCATACTCAGATTTCGTCGCCCCCTGGTACCTGCTGATAACCGTGATGGGGGCTCTGCTGCGGCGGCGCAGGACCGGGGAGGGAATGTACATCGAGCAGTCGCAGTTTGAGGCGGGTCTTAGCTTTGTGGCACCCGACATGCTTGACTACATGGTCAACAAAAGGTGTGTGGAGCGCAACGGCAATCGCGACCGCTACATGTCTCCCCATGGTGTGTACCCCTGTCGCGGGTCAGACCGCTGGGTTGCCATCGCCGTGGCTGACGATGAACGGTGGCAGTGCTTCTGCGAAGTCGTGGAACATCCTGAATGGAGTAGCGACCCCAGGTTCGCCACGATCCTCGGCCGGAAGGAGAATGAGGACGAGTTGGACAAGCTTATCGCTGAGTGGACCAGGGACTTCACCCCCGAGCAGGTAATGGCAATGATGCAGGAGGCGGGCGTGTCAGCCGGGGTGGTACAGACCTGCGAGGACCTGCTGAATGACCCGCAGTTGAAGCACCGCCAGCATTTCCGCGTATTGGAGCACCCTGAGATTGGTCCCCATTCCTATCATGCCCCGGCATATCGCCTTTCGGAGACTCCCTGCGACATCAGTCGGCCGGCGCCGTGCCTTGGACAGGACAACCACTACGTCTACAGCGGGATCCTGGGGTTTTCTGACGACGAGATAGCTGACATGTTGATAGAGGGGGTGCTGACCACGGAGTCTGGCCCTCTTACTGTCACGTGGTAGAAGCCAGGCCGACGAAAGGCGTTGGGCCAGTTCCTCCGCCTCCTGCGGGTCGGTAGTCCGCATCACGGACATCGCCCTGGGTTTGCCCAGCGCTGTGACTATTTCGCACATCCGCTGTACGGCTCTCGAACGCGTACGGACTCTCTCAACGGGCACCACCTCCCCCTCACGGATTGCCAGAATCGGGTTTATCTTGAGGAGGCTGCCCAGGAGGGCCTGTGCCCTGCCGATGCGTCCACCCCGGGCCAGGTACTCCAGGGTGCCAAAGACCCCGTAGGTGATGGTACGGGGTATGGCGTGCTGCAACAGAGCTTCGATTTCAGTCAGTGAGGCGCCGCCCGCGGCCGCCCTGGCGGCCATGATGGCAGGCAGCCCGCATGCCATAGAAGCTGTTTGGGAGTCCACCACCGAGATGGGACACTCTGAGTCAGAGCTCGCTATCCGCGCTGCGTCGCAGGTGGCACTCAGGTGGGCGGAAACGTGAATGGAGACGATGCAGTCAGCTTCTTCGGCCAGCCGGCAGTAGACAATCTTGAGGGCGCCTACTGATGGAGGGGAGGTCTTCGGCAAGACCGGACTGGTGCGCAGCTTGTGGTAGAAGTCATCGGTGGTGAGGTCCACGCCGTCCCGATACACGTCTTCGCCAAATTGGATCTGGGTGGGTACAACGACGATATCGAACCTGGCCGCGACCTCAGGTGGCAGGTCGGATGTGCTATCGGTAACAACCTTGACTCTCACCCCAGGCCCCCCGCCCTCTGGACGACATCTTCGACCGCCCGTTGCCCATCCGGTTGCCAACTCTCATTCGGGGGCCTGGGGTCGTCCGAAGAAACCCTGTGTGGCGCGCCCATAGTAGCAAGCCCGTGATGTAAAAGTCATAAAACGGAGAGAGTAAAAGCCAAAAAACTTATGACATTCGCAAAAGCACGCTGGATTCGGCGGAAGCCGGAGGCAACCGCCTCACGGGCCTGCTGAATCGCCGCCCGTTATGAATGGGCGTGTGATGACACCCGTCACGGCCGCGATGCCGCTTGGCAGAGGAAGCCGTTGGCTCCGGTACTGTGCTGTTGATGGCTCGCTCCGGCGCGTGCTAAGATGTGACGGGGCGCACTGGAGTGGGTGTGTTCGACAGGTCAAAAGACGGCGTCATCTACGGCGCAGCCGAAAGGGACCAGAAGGGAGCTACAGCCGCCAGTCTGCGCAGAGTGGGGCTGGTGGTTGCTGGCAGCTCATTCGTAGGTCTCGGCATTCTTGGAATATTCCTGCCGGTCTTACCGACCACGCCGTTCCTCCTGCTTGCTGCCGCCTGCTATGCCAGAAGTTCACGAAGGTCCTACAACTGGCTGCTGAACAACAGGTGGTTTGGCGGCTACCTCAGGGGCTACCTGGAGGGGAGAGGGCTTTCCTTAAGGTTAAAGGTTGTATCGATTCTCCTTCTGTGGGCGACCATAGGGTATTCGGCCTCCTTCGTGGTCGATAGCATTGCAGTCAGGATCGTTCTGGCATTGGTGGCTGTCGGTGTCACCATTCACATCCTGTCCACGCGAACCTCAAAACGGTAGAGATCGATGGGCTTGCCGGGCTCCTGCGGGTTCACAGAAAAGGGTGAGGCCGTGACGGGATCGATCACGGCCTTTGAATTCGATCTCGGCCGCGTTGGATTCCGGCTGATAGGCTCACTTCCAGGCTGACCGCGGCCGCTCCAGGTGGTAGGCCATCTGGGCCAATCTCATACCCGGGTCCACGCTCTCAACCTGTGACGTTGTCCCCGCCGCTGGCTATGATGCTGCCTCAGCCTGTTCAGCCTCGGGACGTCTGACCAGTCTCATGGACTCGGAACTGCAGGTGGTAATGCAGACGCCACAGCCTATGCAGAGGTCGCCATTGACCTGGGCCACCCCGTCAACCGTTATGGCATCCACCGGACAGGCGTCTGCGCAGTCGCTACACGCATTGCATGTTTCCTCGTCGATCTGCGGCGTGAATGGCGACGGAATCATAGTCTTCGTGTTGAGTTCGTGCAGCCCTCTGAACAGCGCGCAGCAGTCTCTGCAGCAGTTGCATATGCAGCCATTTATGTTGATGGTGTGGACCAGGCCGTCGGCGTTGCATTTCCGCAGCAATTCGATAGCCTGGTCACGGGTGATCTCGCGTGCCTGGCCGTGCTCGACGCACCACCGGCTCACGTCCCCGGTGTGGAGGCACGTCTCCAGCAGGTGGTTGCAGTGGTTGCCGGGATCAACAAGCCAGTGGGAGAGGCGGCATGGGCAGGCGGAGGCGCTGAAGTGCTCCTGTTGCTTGAGTATCTCGACCAGGCTCTCGGACGGCTGGGCATCGTCCGGCAGCGCCTGCGGGTTGGCCCAGACGGGTGCAAAGGGGAACCCCAGCGTGCAGAGCTTGTCCCTGGCCCACTCGTACAGCACCTGGTGCAATGTCTTGCCCAGCTCCACGTCGTAGGAGAACCGTATGTTGCCCCAGATGCCCGTTTCGACCAGCCCAGGTGCGCAACTCCCCAGCACCCTGTAGACCGGGTCCTCTTTGCCGGGGTCTATCCACACCGTGCCCTTGTCTGCCATAGTGTGGAACATCTTCTTGAGTCTGGCTTTGTCAACGCCCGTCTTCTGCGACAGCTCGTCCAGCGTTCCTCCTGAGAGACCGACCTGGAGGGCCAGGCTCGCCTCCTCGGGGGTGAATTGCATGCTCAGCAGCTTCAACAGTGCGGGTGTCACTGATACCCCAACCACATCGTCCCTGTCCACCATCTCGGCCAGCTGTCGGTAGACGTCCTTGTCTGGCATTGGTGTCACCTCCTTCATGAGAGTGGGCTACTTGTCTGCGCTTCGGCCTCAGGCCGATATGGTTGGCCCGTGCCGAAACAAGCACAATCCGTTGGAACGAAAAAGCACCACCACCTGTCCTTAGGTGGCAGTCCAGCCATCCTAGCCGGCAGGCCTTAGACCCGTGACTTTGCGTCGCCCGGTTTGCCGGGGTTTGCCCTTTTTCACCCTGTCGTATTAAGTTGTTCAGTCCCCAACGGCAACCTTATATCACCCAGGAACGCGAAAGTCAATTTCGTCGCCCGGATTGCATGGCACTCCTGCAGTGGAAGGAAGGCTGGGGACCGTAGCGAATCGATGCCAGCGGTGGGGTCACCGGCAGCACACGGAGACGCGGTATTGGGGCCAGCCGTCTCGCGGCTTCCGGTTGCCTCTATCCTTGCCGGTGCTTCTCGCTATGCCAGCGGAGATAGAAGCCGAAGGCAGCCACAGCGAAGGCGACAAGCGCGGCGCTGTACAGTCCAATTCCGACGTTGTCGGCAGGCAGTCTGCAAGCATACCTGGCCAGGCCCGCAGCCTCGAAAACGCAGGCGGTGGTCAGGAAGACCGCGCGATGAGGAAGCCCGCGGATTTTCTGGTCTTCATCATGTTGACGACCGTCAATTGTCCCTTTGCGGATTTTATCACATTGAAGGCAGGTTGGTGAACTTCTGTGGTCGTGCCGCATTGCGGCGTGACTGTCGCGGGGCATCCACCGGATGCCGGGGCAGCGAACTGAGCCCGCTCCGGGCTGACCGGAGCGGGCTCGATGGTTTGTCCGCTGTCCTTCTACTACTACGCAGTTTGAGTTGCTGCACCTTCAGCTTCAGAGAGCTGGGCGACTGGGAATGGAGTGTACCTTCCCCACATGCGGCCTTCAATTCGCTGGCCTTCCCGGCCCCAACGGCCGTTGAACAGGTTGTCGGCGAAGACACCTTTGACGTAGCCGCGGGCGTCAACGTCGCTTCCGTTCCAGCTACCATAGTAGCGTCCGTCAAACGCAAGACCTCTGAGGCGTCCCCGGGCACCGTCGTTCGAGTACCACCTGCCTCTGAAGTAATGCATTGAGCTTCCGTCAGCGAGTTCAATCCTGCCGTAGATACCCGAAAGCTTGCCGTCGGGTGCGACCTCTGCAATGGAGAGGTCATCGTCGTATGACCACCAACCACCAAAGCTGCCCTGGCGCTCCACTGCCACCAGTGGAGACCAGGTCCCCTTCAGATAGCCAGTCCGCTGCCCGTCGTCGGTAGTCCAACCGCCGGCAAAGTGCCCTTCAGCGACGCTGGCAACATCGTTGCAGAGGTATGTCCCCCGCACCTTCCCGCTCATTCCCGTCTCGAGGCAATGCCATACACCGCGGAACCGTCCGTCCACACACACGCCCTTCAGATAACCGCCCAGTACACCGTTATCGGCTATCCACATACCTCTGAAGAAGCCAAACACGGTGCCGTCCGGTTTCTCAACCTTGCCGTAGACACCAGCCAGCTTTCCGGCGGGACCGGGAAACGTGGCATCGTCAGAGCCCCACACGCCCCGAAAACCTCCCTGCAGCGTGAACTTGATGCCGGGCGCTTCTTCAAATTCTTCGGCTACTGCTGCCATGACTTCCGGACAAGCCGCCAGTGCGTCGCTTTCCAGGCACGAGATGGCGTTTTCCGCACCCTTTGCCGGGGTGCCGGCCATGACCGGCACCGCAAGTCCGGCTATGAGCCCAACAGCAAGCAGCCCAATGACCAGAACCTTCAACTTACTCACAGTGCTCCTTTCTTCTGTTCGTTCCTCACCTGGGTGAGGGACTGCGCGCGCCTTCCTGCTGTTTATAACGCCAGAAAAGTGGGAAGGTTAGGTCGCACGGATGAATCTGTATGGGTCGGCTGGCTTGTGACGTGATCGCAGATTGTCGCTGGTAGCATGGGGCATGTCGACGGCCCACGAGTCCAATCAGGTTTCCGCGTCATTGCGAGGTGCGCAGCGACGTGGCAATCTCGGGGTGGGGGCCGGTCTCTTCTCAGCGCCGCCAAGCGCCAGCCAACTTGACCGGCTATCTAGCCAGCTCACGGAGGCGGTGACACCAACGGTGCGGCGCAATGCTCCGAATGGATCTACTGAGATATGCACTTGCGTGCTAAGATGGTTCCGACAATCTGCGCCGAACGGGCTGGACCGGGCCAGTGCGCGCGGGGCGGAGGTCAGACCGGTGGGGATGTCTACCGATAGGTGGGAGGGCGCATCAGCGGCGCTGTCCCCGAAAGCCAGGGCATCCCGACGAATGCGAAGGAGGAGAGTAGTATGCCAGCAGACGAGATTGACTACAAGATCATCGGCGATGATATGCAGGCTGTGATCATCACCCTTGACCCCGGCGAGGCGGTTCGGGCTGAGGCGGGTGCCATGATGTACATGACCGGAGGGATTGAGATGGACACGGGCGTTGAGGGCGGACTGTTCAAGGGGTTGAAGAGGGCCGTAACGGGTGAGAGCTTCTTCATCACCAATTTCAAGTGCGTGGGCAGCACGAAAGCCAACGTGTGTTTCAGCGCACCCTATCCAGGGAAGATCGTCCCCCTTGATCTGTCTCAGACCGGTGAAATGCTGTGCCAGAAGGACGCCTACCTGTGTTCTGCCGAGGGGATAGACATCGGTGTTGCCTTCACAAAAAGGTTGGGGGCCGGCTTTTTCGGCGGCGAGGGCTTCATCTTGCAGCGTCTGACGGGTGATGGCCTGGCGTTTGTTCACGCAGGCGGCACCATAGTCAAGATCAGTCTTCAGCCAGGGCAGGAGCTACGAGTGGACGCAGGCTGCCTGGTGGCGTTCCAGTCAACTGTAAACTACGACATCAGGTTCGTTGGTGGCGTAAAGACGGCCCTGTTTGGCGGGGAGGGCTTGTTCTTTGCATACCTTTCCGGCCAGGGTGACGTTTACCTGCAGACACTGCCATTTGCCAGACTGGCCGACCGTATTGGAGCGGAGGTTGGACACCAGTCGGTCGGAGGTAATGGGCGCAAAGGCGGTGACGGTGGCGTCAAAATCGGCGGCATACTGGGCAAGCTACTCGGCCGGTGAGAGCACCGTTGGGTGATTGGCTGCCGCATAGAGTCAGGCTGGCGCGTGGACTGCCATTGATCGTTTGGCTCGGGCGTGCCCCTTCGCGGGATGATGCTTTCCTAGGTCAGGTAGGTTATCCTGGAAGACGGTCGCTTGTGCAACTCGAACGCCACGCCGGCTTCGGCGAATAGCTCTCTGAAGGCGTCATCGGCATACTCGCCAAAGGTAACCAACCGCTTGATCCTGGCGTTGACCAGCATCTTGGCGCAGAGTATGCACGGCGTGTGGGTGGCGTATATCGTAGCGCCCTCCAGGCTCACCCCGTGGAGGGCCGCCTGTATGATTACGTTCTGCTCGGCATGGATGGAACGGCATATCTCGTGCCTGGTTCCTGACGGCACGTTCATGTCGTCTCGCAGACAGCCAAGCTCAAGGCAGTCCTTGAGCCCGGCGGCGGCGCCGTTGTAGCCGGTAGCCAGTATGTGCTTGTCCCTGACGGCTACGGCTCCTACATGGTGCCTGCGGCACGTCGACCGCTCTGCCACCACGGAGGCTATTTTCAGGAAATACTCGTCACTGTCTGGCCTAGCTGTTCTCTCCATTCTTCAACGCAGCGAGGATTCTCTTCGTTTCCGTTTCCAGGGCCTCCAGAGAGGACTCGTTTATGATGGTGAAGTCCGCCACGGCGATTGGCCCGCCTTTGTTGGTGTTCTCGATCTCGGCAATGTCCCTGCTGGCAGCCTCCTCCACCGCTAGCGGCCGGACCGGCCTTTTCGCCAACCTCTCATACCTTGTTCCTGGCGACGCCCAGACTGCAACCACGGTGAAGTCGTCGCCATAGCGGCTCTTCAAAAAGGTATACTCCTCCCACGAGTAGAGGCCATCCACTATTACGTTTGCCGACTTCAGCAACTCGTCGATCTTCGACAGGCTGAGCCTGGCATAGGCAGCCATTCCGTGCTCTTGTCGCAGTTGTTGCCTGATATGCCGTTCGTTCTCCTCGTTCAGCTCCAGCCCTCTCTTCCTCACTTCTTCGTCTGTAATGTCGCCGAACCGTATCTTTGCGAAGCCGTGGTTCTCGAAGATCCTGGCCACCTCCGATTTGCCCGAACCCGCCATCCCAACGATTGACACCACTTTCATCTCTGGTATATCTCTACCGGTCGCCGGGAGAGTTGGCTGCCAACGTCCGATTGCAGCTAATGATACAGAAGGGACGCAGGCTTGACAACCGTCACGATCGCAGGCGACCGGCTACTGCCAGCAAGGCGCGGCGGTATTCTTTGCTGTGACGGCGTGGGTAACTGGCAACCCGGTCTATTTGCTCTTCGTAGAGGAGGGAGGTGTGCCAGTGGCGGGCCGTGTACGCCATCTTCTCCGCTCAGCTCTTCAGTATATACTCGCTCATTGTGGTAGTGCAGATGCGGCGCAGGTCCAGGAAGTAGATAACGCTCCTCAGCATCCGGATCAGGTTCCACACCAGCTTGAAGGGGTTCTTGCCGGCGCCGTAGAAGAGGAAGGGATTGGTGATATGCCTGGCTGAGGGCCAGCCCTCCTCCACGATGCCTTCATAGGGGGGCGCACCCGGCGTGACCGCCTCGATCACCACGTTACGTATATAGCGTGTGCGCGGCTGCATTTCCTCGGACACTGGCGACTGTCTCCCGTGCCAGCGCCGTATCCACTCCTCGCGGGAGAGCCGTTTCGGGCGTTCCATCAGGGTGACTGCCATTACGCCAGGGGAACGCTGGCCATCAGGCCAGTCCCTGGGGCCGGAGTGCCGATTGCCACCGTATTCGGTGTAGATCGACTCATCTACCAGGTAGCCGGCAAACCTGAAGCCGGCATCCCCGAGAATCGTCTCGCAGGGCGCCCGCTGTGCAGCATCGTCGAGCCAGAGGGCTACCTCGGCACAGATACGCTCTCCAGGATGAAACGGGGCAGGTGATCTGACATTGGACTCCGGGTCATCAATGTACATGGTTAGCTTCGCGGCTCCTGCCTCGAGCAGCCTCGGCGCCACGTCATTGAGCAAAACGTGCTGCCTCTGCTCCTTGTCCTGCTCCCTGGGGCCCCAGAGAAGATAGATTAGCTTGTCCATATTCACCCCCATATTCCGCCAGCCTTCGCAAGGCATGGCAGTCGAGCGGTCTACTGGTTGATGGTCACCAACCTGTCGCCGTACATCTTCGCAGTGGAGTCTGCCATTATCTTTATCCTCCGCTTTCGCGACATAAGCCGTTCCAACAACGTCTGCGAAAGGCGGTAGGCACGTCCTGGAATGACCATGTGTTTCTTCCCGAGGGCAGCCACTGCCTCGCGGGCCACTTTCTCGGTAGTAACGGGCTTCGGGGCAAAGCCCCCGAGACTCACCGGCTGGCTGGCAATGTAGTTCGGCGTCGAAATCGCTCCGGCGCAACACGCAAGCACGTCGACTCCTCTGTCCTTCATCTCGTACCACAGTCCTTCCGCCAGGACTATGTTGAAGGCCTTGCTTGCGCCGTAACTGGCTAGCCAGGCGGCCCCCTGCATGCCGGAAAGGGACGTCATCAGGATGACACCTCCCCGGTTCCTTTCGATCATCTTCTGCCCGAAGTGATGCACCAGCGTCAGGGGGCCACGGCAGTTCACATCAATGATCCTGAGTTGCTTGTCGATGGGGTGCTTGAAGAAAGAGCCTATGAGCATGTAGGCCGTATTGTACACCAGCAGGCCAATTTCAAGGCCTTCCGTCTCTGACGCTACCGTCTTCAGCATATCCGGGCTGGCCAGGTCCAGAGAGATGGTCTTCACCGATACGCCATGTCTCTCTTTGATCTCAGAGGATAATGACTCCAATGGGCTGGGTCTGCGGGCGATCAAGGCGATGTTCAAGCCTTTCTGCGCCAGTTCGTGGGCAAAGGATGCCCCGAGACCAACAGATGCACCGGCGATCAATGCCCACGGTCCGTATTGCTCTTTGAACACATATGGTTTCCTGGCCATAGATTGCCTCCTTTGTCGACAGGGCCGGCCCCGACGAAGCCGCAGCCAGCGACTTCTGCTATCGGCGGCCTGCGGACAGCATGGGGGTGCCCCTTTTTGCACGATAATATCAGGCTTGACTGCTGCAATCAAGGCCAGTCCTGTTCCTATGTGGTAGCGCTTGACTTGTTCAGATACAGCAGTCTCTTGTTGGCAATGCGAAAGCGCTGGTGTCCAAACCTCCTGGCTATGTGCTTCACGCAGAGTATCTTAATCGGACAGTGTTTCCAGCAATTCTGGCAGGGTAGGCAGAGCCCCTGTCTCCATCTGAGTGTCATTGCGAGGAGGTCGCCTGCGGCGACCGACGTGGCAATCCCGGGGTGGGGAGGCCTTGCTCGACTTGAAGCAAGAAGACGGTGGGTCTGGCTGGCCTTCACCCGCCCTGCGAGAGCTCTGGTTGCCGCCAGGGTCAGCCTGCGGCCGGACAACTTATTGTGTTTGTTTCCAGGTATGGTACTGGACATATCTACCGATAGCACGAGCAGCTTGCCCGGCGCTGGCGTATGTGGGAAGACTTGCCTGGATGCATCTCTGCTGCAACGCATGGAACACGGCTGAGCTCTCGGGATGAGCCGTGTGGGGCTGCACCACCGCCACCGGGAAATCGAGCGATTCAGCGGTCTCCAGGACAGTCTCCCTTGCAACGCCCCACGTTATGGAGTCTCCGACCAGGTGTGAAACATCCAGCGGGAGTTGCACAAGGAGAACATCAACCTCGTTGCTACTTGCCACGATTCTCATGGTCTTCGAAAGTAGCAGCGGATTGGTGACTACTGCGGAATCCACGGGGTTGCTCACACTGGTTCCAGGTCCGAAGGCGAACCTTGCCAATTCCTCCTTGAGTTCGTTCGAGAAGCCTGGCACCCTTAGCCCAGCACTCTCGCATGCATCTGCGCTCATAACGCTTGCTCCGCCACCCCATCCAATAATGCCAACTCTTCGTCCCTTCGGTGGCTTCATGTGCAGCGCTGTCTCAACCAGGTCCAGTATTTCGTCCAGGCTGGAGACTTGTATGGCTCCCGCCTGTTGGCAGAGAGCATCCCACTTTTCCTCGGCGGTGGCAAGCGAACCGGTGTGAGAAGTAGCGGCTCTTGTCCCGGCCATCGTGCGGCCTCCCTTGAGTACTACAACTGGCTTGGTCTTTGCCGCGTTGGCCAGCGCCCTGAAGAAACCCGGCCCGCCTCGTGGCGCTTCGATATATGCGGCGACAACAGTGGTTTCAACATCTTCGGCAAAATACTTGAGGAAGTCTGTCTCATTGAGGTCGGCGGCGTTGCCGTAGCTGATCACCTTGCTGAAGCGGATACCGCGGTCGCGCCCCATCAATGCCAGTACGTTGGAATTGCCCCCGCTTTGGCAAAGAATACCAACACAGCCGGACTCTGTGCTCAGCGCTGTCTGGTATGACAGACCTGTACTCGGACAGTATATGCCCATGCAATTTGGACCGATAAGCCGGATCCCGCCATCGTGTGCAAGGCTAACCAACTCTTGCTCCAGTTCTGCGCCCTTCTCACCCGCTTCGCTGAAGCCGGCTGTATAGATTGAGACGGCCTTCACCCCTGCTGCAATGCAGTCCCTTATGAGACGCGGAGTGAGAGGGGCGGGGATACAGCATATGACGTAGTCTACGGTCCGCGGTACACTCATGAGGTCCGGGTAGCTCTTCAAGCCCATGATCTGGCTGGCTTTGGGGTTAACAGGATAGATGTCACCTTTGTAGCCGAACCTTGTCAGTGCAATCAAGAAGTCCGCCCCACCTGCAGTGTCCGTAGGGTCGCGTGGGGCCCCGACAATGGCAATCGATTTCGGATGAAACAGGAATTCAAGGTCCGACATCGTTCTTTCTCCTCAAGAGTCGAGCCTCGGGAGTCCTGCTCCCGAGGCTCCATTCGCCTTGCACTGGTCAAGTACGCCAGTCTGCAACCTTCGGCCCCGGGCCGTGCCTTGGGCAAGCTTCGTTCGCCGGTATGCCCCTCTGGCGAGAGTATGTCAACTGGCGTGCCGGGTGAACTGCTGGCCTTGAGATTATCCTGACCAGCCCTGTTGTAGCACCTGTCAAGCACCCGACCTGGAAGCCCTGTAATGGGGTGATTTGCTCAACATCCACCAGCGGATAAGCGGTGCAAACAGGCGCATCAACCATCTAATGTACCCCAGCGAGGCAGCCACCTCCTGGACAAAGTCTTCAAAGGAGTGCTGCTGGTACTGCAACAGCCTTTGGCTTTCAGCCGTATCGAGCCAATCGGTGTAGGCAGTTGCGGAGGAGGCGAAGGCCCTGTCCGGAAGCCTTCCGACTCCCATAGCCTCCATCATCCGGCCGACGAAATCTCGATAGTACAGTTGGCTACCTGCCCCACCGCCGATAAGCCACGTCTTTCCCCAGACCTCATCGCATGTCAGCGCATTGGCGAGCGCCAGTCCCACGTCCCGTGGATGTACGAACTCCACGCGCGCAGTTGGAGGAACATCGAACATCTTCGGGCTGAATCCGCTCAGGGCTCGTGGAGGTACCACTGCCAGGCGGACGATGGCCCAATCTAGCCCTGACTCTCTGACCAGGGTCTCGCATTCCACCTTGTGACGGTTGTAGTTGTCCATCGGCTGCACTGGATCGGAAACGGTCCTGGGCGGTGGCTTCTGCTGGGTATCGCCAAAGACGCTGAATGATGAGGCGAAGATAATCCTGGGTGGCGACGGAAGGTCCCTCATGGCGTTGATGAGGTTCCTGGTGCCCCCCACGTTGACATCCCGGGCCCACTCAGGATGTTCATCGCTCGCAGGCGGCAGGATAAATGCCAGGTGAATAACAACGTCTTGACCCTGGACCGCGGCGACCACGTCATCCGGGCGACGCAGGTCTCCCCACACTACGTCTATCTGCCCTTTGAATTTCCTGGCATTCTTCTCGTTGGCCTTTGTCTTGAGGTCGAAGCATGTCACCTGATGCTGTTGCTCAACCAGCCTTATCAGGCAGTTTCCTCCGATGTTTCCAAACCCGCCAGTCAACAGGACTTTCATCGATGCACTACAATCCCGCCCGGCCCTGCCAGTGAGCCCGATCCGTCAGACCCTGTCCTCCTCCAGGCGCATCCGGCCGCGGTGGTGCATGGCGTGGCCTTTCCTCTATGTTGAAATCCTCTCATCAACCAGGAAGGTCCGTGTCTTGCCCCTATCCTGGAACTTCTCTTCGTCCTCAAGAAAGATCTTGCCGATCTCCGTCTTGTAGTCGCCCAGGGCTTCAGTGACTGCCAAAGCCCCTTCTATGTCGTCAAACCAGAACTCGGTGATACAGTCGAAGTCCGCTTCTTCAGCACCGGGGGCATTGATGACGTAGTTGCGCACGTATCTCTTGAAAGTCGGCAGATGCTTCAATGCCAGTGGTGCATGTGCCTCTTCGTAGTGCTGGATGAACTCCTCCATTGACAGTCCTGGCTTCCTCTTGATCAGCGCCATTGACTTTATCATGCTGCTCCGCCTCCTGTGTGAACTACTTCTCTCTTCTGTGTTGTGTGACCTGCAACGAAGCGATGCTTGCCGTCGTTCGGGCCACGGAAAGGCTCTTCGGTACGTGTGGAGATCGGCTCGAACAATATCATAGCCGCGAAGGGGTGTCAACTTGTGGAGGGTGGAGGGGTGAGCGCACAGTTGATCGGGAGTCCTCGTGGGGTGGGCGGAGTGAAACGCCCGCCCATTCCCAGAGAGACAGTCCAGTCATGGATAGTGGTGCCACGTCAGGTGAGAGGTCTGCATTCTCAGAGTGTTGTTGCGGGGAGGTGGCCTGTGGCGACCGGCGTGGCAATCTCGGGGTAGGGAGGGCTCAACAGACCAGAACACGCCTATGGGCGGTACAACAGTCTCACCCACCGCACGCCAGCTTATTTCTCCGCTTGCATTCTCTTGAACGCCTCAGTCAGCACCATCTCGGTTGATATGACGTCACCGGTCAGGAAGCCGCCCGCCACTTTCTGCTGCATCTCATCGATGAACTGACGATATCCGATCTCCCTGGCGCGCTCCAGATTATCGATGTTCCAGTGGGCGTACCTTCTCGTAATTAGCTCCAGCCATGGCGCTGCGTCGCGCGGCCGGCTTTCGTCATCCTGTCCGCGGGCGTTACAGGGCATCCGGTCACATTCCGCACAGGTCAGGAAGCCTTGATTCCTGGCACAGGCTCTCACGGCACAGACAGGATTGCCTCCACCGGCCCAGCAGCCAGGGCACCTGTCTCCCTGGCCCCATTTGTTCAATATGGTGATGAAGTCCAGTATCCTTTGCTGCTCCATTCCCATGAAGACAGGCCCAACATCAGCAAAGTTGAAGCCATCGATAATCCTGTGCAATTCCTTTGCCAGGTCTCTGCTGCG
>CAZTYW010000020.1:0-30202 GCA_964617695.1 uncultured Dehalococcoidia bacterium | reverse complement strand
GGCTGCAGAAAGAGGACTTCGTAGCCATCTTCCTGGAGCTGCAGGGCATGCCAATCATAATTCGGCTTCTGGACCTTCCGTTGCACGAGTTCCTGCCATCAGAAGCTGAGACATCAGACCCCGACCTCATACAGCGGATACAGGACTTGAGCGAAACCAACCCCATGCTGGGGCACCGGGGCATCAGGCTGGCCGTGACGTACCCTGAGATCTATCAGATGCAGATGGACGCCATTGCCGAAGCGAGAGCCGAGGTGAGTGCCAATGTGGCCATAATGATACCCCAGGTCATTACGCCGCAGGAGGTCCGCTGGGCCAAGAGGGTGAGAAAGGACAGCAGCATCAGGGTTGGTGTGATGATGGAGACGGTGCGCGCCTGCATGCGCGCTGGCAGGCTGGCTGAGGTCGCCGACTTCTTCTCCTTCGGCACCAACGACCTGACCCAGGCCGTATACTCGTTCAGCAGGGAGGACGTCGAGAAGAAGTTCCTGACCACTTACCTGGAGGCCCGAATACTGGGGGACAATCCGTTCCGGATCATTGACACCAAAGGTGTCGGCAGGCTGATGCAGACCGCCATATTCTGGGCCAGGAGGGAAAAGCCAAGCCTGGAGATCGGCGTCTGCGGAGAACACGCTGGAGAGCCACGATCAATCGGTTTCTTTCACGGCATTGGCGTTGACTACGTCAGTTGCAGCCCTTTCAGGATACCGGTGGCCAAGCTAGCCGCGGCGCAGGCGGTTATCGAGGGAGCACCCCGGACAGCAGACGTGGCAGAGGCGACACCGCCTCTGCCGAGCGCATAGAGACATCACTGTCCCCGCCTGGCGACTACTGTCTACACCAGCGCGTTGGGCTCAGCCAGTCGTTGGCCTTCCACGGCAAGGTCTTCGGGCTCACCATCGGCAGCACTTCCCCGAACAACCGCAGTCTCTCCTCGTCACTGAGCGGCCGGTATCCCTCGGCGACAGCTATGTTCATTTTGAGTTGCTCCATGCTCTCCATTCCGACGATTGCGGTGCTTACGGGCAGGCCGAAGGTGTACCTCAGCGCCCTATCGTAGATATGGGCCAGCCTGCCCAGACCCATGACCTTCATCCCCACAACAGCCACACCCCTGGAGTTGGCCACGGGCACAAACTCCTCGGCAAAGCTGCAGATGAAGTGGTCGAGTACTGACGTGGCACAGAGCACGGTGTCGAAGGGGAATCGTTCCAGCGCCTCGAGTTGAACCCATGGGTCCGTGTGTCCGCTGATGCTGATGTAGCGGACAAGCCCCTCGTCACGAGCTTTCACAGCCGCCTCCAGGACTCCCCCAGGAGCAGTCACCTTGTCCAGATCTTCAAGACACCAGACGTTGTGCACCCGCCATTCATCTACGTAATCGGTCTGAAGCCTTTCCAGGCTTTCAGTGAGCTGCCTCCTGGCCTCTTGGCGGCCTCGCGCCCAAACCTTGGTGGCGATCCACATCTCCTTTCTGCGGTGTTGGGCCACCTTGCCCAGTCTTTCCTCCGATTGCCCGGCTGAGTATATCCAGGCGGTATCGAAATACCTGATGCCACTGTCGAGAGCGTGGTTTATCATTCCCAACGCTTCTTCCTCCGAGCATCTGTGACCGTCAACGATCCGTTGCGCACCAAAGCTCAGGATCGAGAACTTTTCTCCCGTCTTTCCGAAGGGTCTCTGCTCCATGACTCCCTCCAAAGCAGAACCGAAGCACCACCCACAGATAGGCTCGGCCAGGTGCTCATGCCTGACACGCGCCGAGCCAGTGGCAATAGTCATAATACTCATCCCGGGATGACGAAGTCATAAAATGCACACGGGAAAAGTTAAATGGTTATCACAAGCAGGACATAGTCGAGGCGGGCGACTGGGCCAGGGGGTCTGTTGCCCGGCTCGCTGACCGCTGATACAATCTGTTCGGGGCTGCCGATCAGGGCAATTATAGTGGCCTGGCCGATCGGCCTTGCCAATTTGAAAAAGCGAGGAGACCAGGAATGAAGGCATGTGAAGGACGGCTGGGCAGGGTCTTCGTGATACGGCTCGAGGATGGCGACGTGCTGCCCGAGTGTATTGAGCGTTTCGCCGAGGAGAAGGGGGTGTCCGTAGCACAGGTTATCCTTGTGGGCGGTATAGGCGAGGGTGAAGTAGTGGTCGGTCCGCGACGCTCAAGTGAAAGACCGCCACAGCCAATGCTGTTGCCCGTTGACGGGGCCCACGAGGTGGCGGGGGTGGGTGTGCTGGCCCCAAATGAAGACGGTAGGCCGGTCCTGCACATTCATGCCGCGCTGGGACGCGCAGGGAAAACCGTGACCGGATGCCTCCGGCCTGGAGTCACCACCTGGCTCGTGGGCGAGGCCATCCTGTACGAAATCCTGGATGCCAGAGTAAGCCGCATCAGGGACGAGATGAGCGGCTTCACTCTCCTGGAGCCCCGGTCCACCAATGCCTCCTGCAGCAAGGACTGATGCCGGCTGCCCAGAGGAACGCCGTTTCAGCAGCGTTCACCCGCCAGGCAGCAGTGCGCAGGGCAGCCCGGGCACGCCGGCAGCACGCCGGTGTGTCACCCGAATAGTGCCCGTCGATTCCAGGTGGACTGATCACGGCAGCCCAATGCTTGACAACCAGCCGCCAGGCCGCGCGCCCCGTAGGAGTCATATCTCAAGCGGCATACCTCAACCGGTGGCCCGTGCAGGCCTACACACGTGATGCTATAATCTGTATCTGTTGACGAAGCCGATGACGAATGTGCTCATTCTGGCTCCTTTCTGTCCCTCGGTGCTCCACAAGCTGAGGCAGGGTCTGGAGGTCACCTACGAGAACTGGATGGAGACAAAGAGGCTTCTGTCATCACAGGAATTCATAGACCGCATACAGGCACAGGATATCGAGGTAGTCGTAATCGAGGCGGACTTCGTTTCACGTGATGTCTTCGAGAAGGCAGACAAACTGAAGCTCCTGGCGGTCTGCCGGGCCGACGTATCCCACGTTGATGTGGAAGCGGCCACAGAGCACGGTGTTCTGGTGGTAAACACACCGGCGAGGAACGCAGTAGCCGTGGCTGAGTTGACACTGGGTCTGATGTTATCTCTGGTAAGACGCATCCCTATGGCGCACGACATGGTAATGTCGGGAAGGTGGACGGACCCTACCACTGCCTACTTCTCTCTTCGCGGCACCGAGTTAACAGGGAAAACCGTGGGAATAGTGGGGTTTGGCGCCGTCGGGCAACAGCTTGCCAGGAGAGTATGCGCCTTTGACACCCGTATCCTGGTACACGATCCCTACGTTGACCCTGCCAGCCTCAAGGAGGCCGGAGCCGAGCCTGTAGAACTGGACGACCTGATGGCGAGGTCGGATTTCGTGACGCTGCACTGCACAACCACGCCAGAGACAGTTGGCCTGATCAGCGCCCAGCGAATTGCTTTGATGAAGCCCACTGCATACCTGTTGAATGCCGCCAGCGCGTACGTGATTGACGAGGAGGCAATCGCCGCCGCCCTGAGAGAGAAACGCATCGCCGGAGCCGCCTTCGACGTCTACAAGACCTGGCCGGTCAAAGCGGAAGACCCCCTGTTGAAGCTGGACAATGTAGTCCTCACGCCCCACATCGGAGGAGCCACGGACGAGACAGTGGTGCGCCATTCCCAGATGATAGCGGATGACATAGACAGGTTCTTGAGAGGACAGCGTCCCTTACACCTGGTCAATCCTCAAGCCTGGGAGGAAAGTGTCCGGTAAATACGTTCTGGCCATAGATGCCGGCTCCGGTGGCTGTCGCGTGCTGGTTGCCGACGTCCAGGGCATCCATGTTTCCTCTTCCCACCAACAGTGGAGCTACGACACGCCCGATGAGGTCGCCCCTCTGGGCAAAGAATTCGATGCCCCAGCTTTCTGGGGCGTTATCTCCCAGTTGATTGCCGAGGCCATTCGCAAATCGGCCATGACTCCGTCAGACATTGTGGCGGTCAGTGCCGCCAGTCAGAGGCAGGGCGTGGTGTTTCTGGACAGGGGAGGGAGAGAGCTGTATGCCGGGCCCAACACTGACCTCAGAGCCCTGTCCGAAGGGCTCGCCATCGACGCCGAGTTTGGCAGCCAGATCTGCCGCATCACCGGCCATGCCCCCTCCTTTCTGTTTACACCGGCCAAGCTGAGGTGGTTCCAGTTGCACCGTCCCGAGGTCTACGAGCGGACAGCCACTGTCCTTTCTGTCAGCAACTGGATAGTCTACAGGCTGTCCGGGGAGCGCGTTGGTGAAGCCTCCAGCGACTGCGACACAGGGCTGGTTGACGTTTGCCAGGCTCGCTGGTCAGGCAGTCTTATGGACATGCTCCATGTGCCGCCAGAGATCTGTCCGAGAATGGCCACAGCCGGTACGCAAGTTGGGCAGGTCACCAGGGCGGCTGCCGAGCAGACAGGTCTGGATGCCGGCACACCGGTCGTCGTTGGGGGAGCCGACACCCAGTGCGGCCTGCTGGGCATGGGGGTGGTGGCCGAAGGTCAGGTCGGAATCGTGGCCGGTTGGAGCGGCACGCTCCAGATGGCAACGGCGCGACCCATTATGGATCCCGCAGGCAGAATCTGGACAGGCTGCCATGTCGTACCGGGGAAATGGATACTGGAAAGCAATGCTCAGGAATCGGGCGGTGCCTACGAGTGGTTGGGTCGGCTCATCTGCGATACCTCGGATACATCAGAGGACACCTACGCTCTGATGGACCAACTGGCACAGGAGGTAGCGCCGGGCGCTGAAGGAGTGCTCGCCTTCATAGGACCAAGCCAGATGGACATGAGCCGCCTGACACCGCGGCTGGGTGGCTTCATCTTCCCCATCACCCCGAGTGTGACAAACATTGACCGCAAACACCTCGTCAGGGCAGCCCTGGAGAACCTCTGCTTTGCCTTCAAGGCCAACCTGGCGCAACTGGAGGAAGTCTCGCAACTGACCCCGACGGAGGTCTGCATCGGGGGTGGACTGGCGCAGAGCCACTCTCTGGTCCAGATTCTCTCCGACTCACTTGGGATGCCGGTGACCTCCTTCGAGGTGGCACAGGTCACGCCATCTGGGATAGCCATGTGTGCTGCTGTCGGCGCAGGGGTCTATCCTGACCTCGAACAGGCCGCGCAGGCAATGCGTCCCAAATCCATCGTGGTTGAGCCAGACCCTGAGAGCTCTCAAATCTACGCCAGGTCATACAGTAGATGGCTGCAGACCGCCAGGTGGCTGGAGAACCTGCGCCAGGAAATGGGGTGAGTATGTGGGAATCTGAAAAGAGGCAGGTGGTTGATGCCGCCCAACAGATGGCCGAGAAGGGCTTCGTGGTGGGCACATCGGGAAATGTCAGCATGAGGCTCACAGACCCGGGCGGAGGGCAGTTGCTGGCCATCACTCCCAGCGGCCGTCGCTACGATTCGCTGGATACAGACGATATAGCCGTCCTCGACTTCAATGGTGAGCAGGTCGAAGGCCAACTCGCCGCCTCAATAGAGAAGATGTTGCATATCGGCATCTACCGGGCACGGAGAAAGGTGAACGCCATCATACATACTCACTCCATATTCGGCAGCATCATTGCAGTTGCCGGCCTGGAGATCCCCGCCATCCTGGACGACCAGGTCGCCCTGATTGGCGGCGAGATACAGTTGGCCCAGTACTCGCTTCCAGGTAGCCCCGAGCTGGCAAGGAACGTGGTGTCGGCACTCGGGCCAAGAAACGCGGTGATCCTGGCGAATCACGGCGCTCTCAGTGTGGGAAGAGACCTTCGGGAGGCCCTGACCATCTGCGAGCTATTGGAGAAGACCGCCAGGGTCTACATTTCCGCCCTGAGTCTGGGAAAGGTCAACCCGCTTCCACCCGATGTGGTCGAGGTGGAAAAGGCCTTCTTCGCCGCCACGTACGGCGACGAGGCATGAAATCGTAGCCATTATAGCCGCCCGACCCATTGGAATGCGGCCGGGCGCTAGCGCCAATGTCTCCAGAGCCCAGCGACCATCATGCTCCGACCGCGGCTTGCAGCATACCTCGTAGCACTGCGAGTGCCAACCTTGCAGGAAGTCGGCACCCTGGCTACGGACCAGAGCCGGCCACCTGCTGCGGGCGGATGGCCACCTTACAGCGTCACAGGAACAGGCCAGAGTCCAGGAACAGCTGGCTGGACAGTGATAGAATTATCCCTGTATGTCCATCATTAGAGTCAGGAATGCAGTCAAGAGGTTTGGCCCGATCACAGCCGTGTCGGGATTGGACCTGGACGTCGAGGAGGGCGAGTGCTTCGGCCTCCTGGGGCCGAATGGAGCCGGCAAGACTTCCCTGGTGCGGATGATAATCGCCGCCTCTCCACTCACCTCGGGCAGTATCTGGGTGGATGGCAAGGACATCAACAAAAAAGCGCGGCAGATAAAGGCAAACCTGGGCGTGGTGCCCCAGGAAGAGAACCTGGATCCAGACCTTACCGTGCTGGAGAACCTGCTGACATTCGCCCGCTACTTCGATATGCCGAGAGCGACAGCTCATGAACGGGCCCTGGTGGACCTGCGGCTCTTCGAGTTGCACGACAGGCAGAAGGCCAAAGTGGACGAGCTTTCCGGCGGGATGAAGCGCCGGTTACTCATAGCCAGAGCCATCATAAACAGGCCAAAGCTCCTCGTCCTGGACGAGGCCACCGTGGGCCTCGATCCCCAGACCAGACACCTAGTATGGCAGAAGCTGCGGTCTCTCAAGGAGCAGGGCATGACGCTACTGCTGTGCACCCAGAACATGGAGGAAGCCTGGCGTCTCTGCGACCGTCTGGCCATCATGAACGAAGGAAAGATCATCGCTCAAGGCTCTCCGCAGGAACTCGTTCGCAGGTACGGCGGCAGCCAGGTCCTGGAGGCCCGTCCATCCCCAGAGACAAGGGGCCTTGTGTTGAACACATTGAAGGAGCACGGCTTGCACTGGCAAGAGATAGAGGACACGCTGTACATCTTCCAGGGTGACGGCCAGATACTGGCGGACGACCTGAGACAGGCGCTGGTCATCCAGAACCAGCACGTGCCTACCCTGGAGGACGTTTTCCTCAGGCTGACCGGGAGGTCAATCCGGGAATGAGAGCCTTTTCGTACCGCTCCCTGCGTGTGTGGCAGCGGAACCGCGACGTTTTCTTCAAGCTGTGGCGCAGCGAGGTGCCTGGCTCCCTCGCCGAACCCCTCCTGATCCTGCTGGCCATGGGGATTGGCCTGGGCACCTATGTGGCGCTGGAGGACGGCCAGAGGTATATCGAGTTCATCGCGCCGGGGATTGTGGCCGGTTACGCCATGTTCAGCGCCAGCTTCGAATGCACCTACGGCAGCTACTTCCGCATGAAGATGCAGAAGACCTACGACGCCATCATTGCCACCCCTCTGAACATAGAGGACGTTGTGGCAGGCGAGATATTCTGGGGGGCCACGCGCTCGCTGCTTACCGCACTCATCATCCTCACCATAATCGCCGCCTTCGGCCTGGTGAGTTCGGCGTGGGCAGTCCTGGCGCTGCCCCTGGCGCTGCTGGCAGGTCTGATGTTCTCGTCAATCGCCATATTCTTTACGTCCATAGCGCCGGCCATCCACTCGTTCAACTATTACTTCACCCTCTTCCTGACTCCTATGTTCTTCTTCAGCGGTATCTTCTTTCCCCTCGACTCCTTTGACCCCATAGTGCAGGACCTCAGCTGGATCGCCCCATTGACTCCGGTAGCCAACCTGATGAGAGCCCTGATCAGCGGCGAACCTGGGGCGGGGGCCTGGTGGGGACTGGCCATCATAGTCGGCGTCACTGCCGTGTTCTTTCCCCTTTCCCTGGTCACCATGAGAAGGCGTCTGCTCAGGTAATGGGGCAGGCTGCCAAAGGAGGAAACCAGCGCGTTTTCTCACAGCGTGTGGGTCAGCAGGATCCTGAGCCCGATTCCTATCAGTACCACTCCTCCGATGAAATCTGCCCACCGGCCCAGCGAAGCACCGATCCTTCTGCCAAACGAGAAGCCAGCGCCCGTAACCAGGAAGGCAACAGCTCCCACCACGACGGCGGCGACCAGAACCCCCGAACGCAGGAAGCCGAGGCTCAATCCGACCCCCAGGGCGTCTATGCTGGTCGCCACTGACAGCCCAATGAGAGCAGTCCCCCCGGTTACGTCGATGCTTGCGCTCTCACTGTGCCCCGATTTCAGCGATTCGTAGATCATCCGCGCCCCTACTGCAAGCAGCAAGGCAAAGGCTATCCAGTGATCGAAGCCCTCGATCACGTCGACGATCGTGCTTCCGGCCAGCCAGCCGAGAGCCAGCATTCCCGACTGGAAGACCCCAAAAGAAAACGAGGCCCGCAGTACCTGGCGGCTGGAAAGGTCTGGCATTGACAGGCTGCCGGCGATTGCCACAGCAAAGCAGTCCATGGACAGGCCAAGCGCAGTCGGGAAGATAGTGGCCAGGTCCATACAATGCAGAGTATATCAGGCAAGCGACTGACAAAGCTGTCCTGGCAATCGCGGAGAGCCTGGAACTCGTCGCTTTCCGGCACCGAATTTGACAGGCCGGCGAAACACCTGATAAACTGCCGACATTCGTTTGCGACTACAGCGCAACACAGAAAGTGCAAATGTCGCTCGGAAGGCAAGTAAGGGCAGAACCCGGGGCAAAGGTGGTGCGCACCGTCTGTCCCCAGGAATGCGGTGTTGCCTGTGGCATCCTGGCACACGTCAAGGATGGCGTCCTGGTCAAGGTTGAACCGGGCGACTTCCCACCCACCAGCCACATCTGTGCACGAGGCCTGTCCGCTCCCAATCTGGTGTATCACCCGGACCGGCTGAAGTATCCGTTGAGACGTGCGGGTGAGAGGGGCGAGGGCAAATGGCAGCGCATATCCTGGGACGAAGCACTCGACACAATAGCGCTGAAGCTGGGAGAGATCGGCGCTAGACACGGGCCAAACTCCCGGGCCTGGATCCTGGGAGGACTGGGGCTGGTGTTTACCACCGCCATAACGGGACTCCCCGGTGCCTGTGGAGGAACCTTCATATTGCCGGCAGGCTGCGGAGATTCGGCTGGCCCGTGCGCCGACATCGTCAGCTACGGTTCCTGGCTGTGGTATGGGGAGGACTACACCAACCTTTTTGAAAACCCTCGCCTGTGTCTGCTGTGGGGAGGCAATTCCGCCGAGACGGAGCCTTTCAAGTGGCGCCGAATCCGCGATGCCAGGGAAAAGGGGGCCAGGCTGGTCGTTATTGATCCCAGGTTTACGACCACGGCATCCAGGGCGGACGAACACGTACCGATCAGGCTGGGCACAGACGCCGCTCTGGCCCTGGGAATGATGAATGTAGTCCTGGACAAGGGGTTGCAGGATACATCGTTCATCACCAGGTATACCGTAGGGCCTTTCCTGGTGCGGAGTGACAACGGCCTCTTCTTGAGGGAGACAGACATCGGGGCCACCGACCCCGAGAAGTATGTTGTCTGGGATACCGAGAAGGATGAACCCCGCAGCCATGATGCACCGGGAGTCAGTGCGGCCCTGACCGGGGTGTACAACGTGAACGGAGTCGAATGCAGGCCAGCCTTTCAACTTTTGGCAGACCTGGCCCGGCAATACCCGCCAGAGAGGGCTTCCGAGATAAGCGAAATCCCGGTCGACACCATCACCAGGCTAGCCACTCAGTATGCAACCGAGAAGCCAGCCGCCTCCTACAGAGGCATGGGCTGTACCAGGGGGAGTCTGTATGGCGACCTCAGCTTCCGCGCCATAAACACCCTGGCAGCCGTTACTGGCAACATCAGTTTGCGGGGTCACGCCTCCTTCGGGGTGAATATGGCCGCTTTCATGACCCGCGGCATTCCCAACCTCATGCCGCTGCTGCAGATGAACGAGGCTATAGTCACCGGCAAGCCGCATCCCATCAAGGCACTCTGGATGGCCAAGACCAACCTGGTCAACATGAACCCTAACTTCAACCGCTTTACCAGAGAGCTTGTCCGTCACCTGGAGTTGATAGTCGTGGCCGACATGTTCATGACCACCAGTGCTCGGTATGCCGACTTCGTTCTGCCCGCCTGCAGTTGGTTCGAGTACACCGATGTTGTAATGCCGGTAGGCGTCGGATCGCACAATTATCTCCAACTGCAGCAGAAGGCGATAGAGCCCCTGTACGAATCCAGGTCAGACTTCGATATGCTGGCCTCCCTTGCCAGGAGAATGGGGCTTGAAGGATTCATGGAGGAAAGCCCCGAGCAAGCTGTTGAGCTTGTGCTAGCCTCAGGCGATCCGTCCATGGAGGGCATAACTCTGGAGAAGCTGAAGCGGGGCCCGGTGGCCCCGGCACCGCACAGCGTCCCTGACTTTGCCACCCCCTCTGGCAGGCTCGAATTCTACTCGGAGAAGCTCAAGGATTTCGGGCAGGAGTTGCCGGTTTACCTGGAGCCCCTGGAGAGCAGCCGCAGACCGCTCGCTGCCACGCACCCGCTATCCTTTATGACAGCCCACCCCAGGCTCCGAAGCCATTCGACGTTTGGCAAAGTCGCCTGGCTAAGGGAATTGGACCCAAAGCCAACCCTGGACATGAACCCGGCCGACGCCCAACCAAGACGCATCCAGGACGGGGACCTGGTTCGAGTTTTCAACGACAGGGGGGAGGTCAAACTCGCAGCCAAGGTGCACCAGGGGATCAGGCCAGGGTTGGTGAACGTCTGCGAGGGATGGTCCCCCGGTGACTACGCCGACGGCACCCATCAGGCATTGACTCATGGGACCATCAACGCGGCCCAACTGGCCGTCCACGAGCCAAACGCAGCCTTCCACGACACCCTGGTACAAGTCGAACGTATTGAGGAGACATAACCTCGTGGCCAAACGATACGGACTCGCTATCGACCTGCGAAGATGCATCGGCTGTCACACGTGCACTATAGCCTGCAAGGTGGAGAACCGCATGGAAACAGGATCGGGTATCAGGGTCGAGACCATCGGAGGAGCCCAGAAGGATACGCCGGCAGGCAAGTACCCTGACCTGAGTATGTATTACCAACCTGTAGCCTGTATGCACTGTGAGCAGCCGCCATGCCGTGATGCCTGTCCCACTGAAGCAATATACCAGCGGCCGGACGGCATAGTGCTGATAGACCAGCAACGGTGCAATGGCTGCCAGGAGTGCTTACCCGCCTGCCCGTACGAGGTCCTCGTCTATGACGAGAAAGCGGACGTGGTGCGCAAGTG
The DNA here is from genome assembly GCA_964617695.1 of uncultured Dehalococcoidia bacterium. GTDB lineage: Bacteria > Chloroflexota > Dehalococcoidia > UBA2247 > RBG-13-53-26 > CAZTYW01. Next base: position 18,978 of record CAZTYW010000020.1, on the reverse strand, counting down.
TAACCTGTGCGCCGAGCGACTGGACGAGGGATTCGAGCCCTTCTGCGCCTTGTGCTGTGGAGAGCAGGCCATATACTACGGAGACCTGGCAGACCCGCGGAGCACTATTTCACAATTGATAGCCCAAACGAGCGCCTGCACGCTAAGGCCGGAGCTGGCGATCGGGCCCGGCATCTACTATTGCCCGCCCAGCCGGCGACAACAGACTTGACAGGGCACCGCGCATCACCGCCAACTTGATCCCGGACCGACACTGCTGGGAACAGAGGTTAAAGTTCGCCTCACTCTTGTGCGGAGGGGCCAATGGCCAGATTGATTTGCTCCGCCAACTCACGAGGGCTGAAAGGCTTGCCCAGGCACCCAACGGCCCCCATGCTGCGTGCCCTTTCCTCCTCCACCTCATTTGCTGCGCCAGTGACCACAATCACCCGGGTCTTGTCCAGGCTCCCGTCGGCTCTGATGCTGTCCAGCACCTCCCAGCCTGATACCTTCGGTATCCTCAGGTCGAGGATGACAAGATCGGGGATCTCCCCACGCACCTGCCTCATGGCCTCCTCGCCATCCGAGGCGACCACCACTTCATAGCCCCTGGCGACCAGGTCAGCTTTTACCAGTTTCTGGATCGTGGGCTCGTCATCGACGAGCAGGATCTTGGCCACTATTCACCTCCGCTCTTTACCCGCCGGCGCGCCGCAGGTATTGCCGGAGCGCTATCCGACCGCCGTTCGTTGTATGTCCCCCCGCCCTAACCGGCTCGAAGGCCCTCCGCCGCCGTCCCCGGGCCATCCGGCTACGGAACAACACATGGACGACTGGAGATACACCTAGAAGAACGGTTCTATCACGCGCCGTCGCTACCATTATAATCAATTCCGCCCCGGCCGCGAACCGCGCAAAAGGCTTGAATCAATGACACAAATGGCTTAAAACCCGCCCAGTGTGGTGCCTGATCTTCCTAGTGAGCGCGTCCTGGGCGGTCTCATTATGAAGCCTTCTCCCCGCCTGGAAGCGCGCACAGGCAACTTCTGACCCTGGCGGACGAGCGTACTCCAGACTGGTGAAAACGGTGAGCAAGGTTTCCGAAGCAGACAGCAGCTCTGGCAAGACCCCGTTTGACACACACCAGGCCCCTAGAGAGCGGTGAGTGCGCCGAACACGAATCCACCAGGCATACCAGCTACAGCGAACCCTGCGCCAGTATGCGGCTTATGTCCCTCTTGAGTTGTTCAGTGTCAAAGGGTTTCGTTATGTGGAGGGCTTTGGTTCGGGACAGAAAGCCCTTGGTATCCGCCCCCATAACGTCGCCAGTTATGAAGACCACTTTCCGGGCAACGGATCTGGCCGCCTTACGAATGCGTTTGTACAGCTCGGTGCCGCTCACATCCCTCAGCTTGATGTCAAGCAGGATCAGGTCGTACTCGTTGGCCTTCAGCCTCGTCATCGCATCCTCTGCGTTGTCTGCCGTCTCCACCTGGTGTCCTTCCTCGGTCAGCACACGACTGAGGAACTGCAGGATTGTGGGCTCGTCATCGACGGCCAAAATCCTGGCTGTGGGAATGGCGCCAGAATCAGGGGCGGCTGGCTCAGTCAATTCTAACTGCTCAGGCTTTCTGACTATGGGCAGCTCCACGAAGATGGTAGCTCCCTTGCCCAGCTTGCTCTCAGCGTATATTCTGCCGCCATGTTCAGATACGATCCCGTGGCAGATGCTCAAACCAAGCCCGGTCCCTTCGCCCACCTGTCTGGTGGTGAAGAAGGGATCGAATATCCTTTCCAGGTCCCCCTTGGCTATACCGGGCCCATTGTCCTTGAAAGATACACGAATGCTATCGTCTATCTTCTCCGTCTTGACACCAAGATGCCCCTTGTCTCGCGCCTCCTTGACGGCGGCTTCTGCGTTTATGATGATGTTGAGGAAAGCCTGCTGGAGTTGACTGCTGTCGGCGATCGTCCCGGGCAAGTTGGGGTCAAGCTCGGTGGTGACCTTGATGCCGCTCGTCTCCATCTCATAGATTCGCAGATCAAGGGTAGTCATTACGACCTCGTTGATGTTGACGTAAGCTCGCTCCAGCATCTGCTGGCGGGCAAAGGTGAGCAACCTCTTTACGATACTACCGACCCGCTTGGCACCGTCGTTGATTATCTCCACATCCTCCTTGATGTCCTGAGGAAGGTCCTTTTGCATCAGCAACTGGGAGAAACCGATGACACCGGTCAGAGGATTGTTAATCTCATGGGCAATGCCTGACGCCATCATGCCGACAGAAGTCAGGCGGCTGGCCAGATGGGCCTTTTGCTCCAGAGCCCTCCTTTCCTCCTCCGCCTGCCTGCGCTCGGTAATGTCCTGGATCTGAAGAAGATAGCCGGTCCAACCACCCTTTCCACTGAGACCCAGCGGAGAGATCATGACGTCAAGATAGGCCAACCCGCGCCTCTTGGACTTCATCAACCCGGCCCGCCTGGCAGCCTCGAAATCAAACGGCACCTCATACCTCACGGCCTCACCTTTGCGCAGTTTGTCCTTCATGTCGGCCGGCACATACGGATCGTCGAACAGCCGGTACCACCTTAGCTCCCGCAGGTCGGGCAGACCGAACATTTGCAGGCTAGCCTCGTTCACACTAACAACACTGCCACCGGCATCGCAAATCTCGATGGCTATAGGCGACTCAGCGTAGATACTCTTGAACCTTTCCTCACTCTGACGCAGCGCCTCTTCGGCTTGCCGCAACTCAGTGATGTCCATGAAGTTGCCCAGCGCGGCTCGCCTTCCCTCGTACTCGATGGGTGTGACCGTCTCCATGACCCATGCAAGCCCTCCGCCCTTGGTTACATATCTGAACCTGTACGGCGCAGGACTCAGTCCCTGCAACATCCTGACGGCCTTCTGCCGGACCATCTCCTTGTCCTCCTGGAAGACCAGGGCCAGGGAGTCCATGCCCATCAGTTCTTCTGCGCTATAGCCGAATAGCTTCTCGAAAGTGGGGTTGACGAGCCTGAACTTGCCATCCTGGACGATGTATATGCCAATGGGCGAGCTTATAAATGAGGCGTTGAATAGTTCCTCTGCACGCTTCCGCTCCGTCTCGGCTGCCTCCAGCTCCGCGACTCTCCGGCGCAGCGCGTCCAGTTCGCTCACTGTTTCTTTTTTCGACCTGTGCAAATCCCGCACCATCTACCTAATGAAATCGCACATGCCCCTGTCATAACCGAGAGTCCCATAACCCGCCAGATTTCTACTACACATGTTGGCATCTGTCAAGCCACCGCAGCGTCCACCTGGCTTGCGCCTTGACAATAGACACCGACCTGCGACGATGCCGGTCCAAGCACCCAACCCGGCACCGCTTGCCGTTGCGCAACATCCGTGCTGCCGGACGTTTTGTCAAGCCTGTCCGCGGTGTCGCCTCAGGAACTGCAGCACAATGCGGTCTGCTTCATCCGCCACTTCCCAGATGTAGCCGTGCCCAGCACCGTCGAGCAGGGCAAGTTCGGCATCTGGTATCCTCGAGGCGAGGACCCTCGAGTTTTCGAAGGGCAAAAGCCTGTCCTCCGTGCCTGCTATCACCAGCGTGGGGACGCTTATTTCGCCGAGTCGGTCGTATGAATCAAAGCCGGCGATTGCTTCGGCCTGGCGCCTGAAGCCATGTGGCGATGGCGGGCTTTCCATCCCCCTGGCCATCATCTCCTTGATCTGGCCCGGACTGCTCTCGATGAAGGCCGGGCTGAAGATAAGCGAGGCCACGGCGGAGGCTGCCTCCGCAGGAGGCAGCGTGAGTGATCCAAACAGGGCCTGAAGCGTTTCGTGTGATGGGGCTATGGCGTGACTCCCGCCGCACGAAGTGGCTCCCAGGATCAGGCTTGTCACCATCTCCGGACGGCGCAAGGCTATTTCCTGAGCGATCATCCCTCCCATAGAGAGCCCATAAATATGCGCCGACCCGATCTCCAGACTCTCCAGCAAGCCGACTGTGTCGCCAACCAACATCTCAACCGAGTAAGGTATGTCGGGCTTGTCGCTGCGCCCCACGCCCCTGTAGTCAAAGGTGACGACTCTGTGTTCCTCAGAGAACGCCTCCACCTGGTGCCACCACATGCTGGAGCCACCTCCGAGTCCCATTATCAGCAGCAGCGGCTCGCCCTCTCCGCGCGCCTCGTAATAGATGTTGATGTCATGCACTCTGGCCGTCGGCACCGCTAGCTCGTTTCCCTCCAGCGTCAATATTAGCAGACGCAGTCGCTCTGACCCCGGGCCGCAGCCGATACTGTAAACCTGGCTACGCCGGGTGGCTCCAGAAACTCCCAGTCGCCTCTGGCGCCAGAGTCCAGCGCCGCTACCTCGATGTGCAACATGGCAATTCCGCAATCCAGCCGCTTGGACACAGCGAAGTCGAATCTACCGCTGCCTGCTGAGACCGTTATGCTGCCCGGCTCCAGATAGAAGCGCCAGGGCTGCCGGTTGACGGCTGAAGGAGCCATCCTGGCCGCCTCCAAACACGATCTCATCCACTGCGGCCATTGCCCTTCATCCAGTCCGGCAACGAGTTCGGACACTGGCTTGCGCCTGTGCGCACGGCCGAAGCCTGTCATCACCTTCTCTTCTAGCGAAAGCCGGTCCGCGGCATGACCAACAGGGGTGACGGCCAGAACCCTTTCGTTGGCCGCAATGCCAACGAGAGACGCCGCAACCGCCCTGCGAAAGAACCCTCCCACCCAGCAGGTGGCCAGACCCATGGCCGTTGCCTCAAGTATGATGCCTTCGCCCAGGTAGCCAACCTTTTCCTGGACATGGGGATCATCCATGTCGCCAACAAAAGCAACAAAGGCCGGCGCACCTTTGATCTTGCCGTAGGGCCCGATAGCACCCTTGAAGACCCTGTGCGGCGATTCCGTTACCAGCTCGCAACGGGCTTGCGTAAAAGGTCTGAAGTCCTGGCACATCATTCGCAAATGCTCCAGTGCACTGGCATCCAGCTCTCTGGAGTCGAATTTGCGTCGCGACCTTCTGACCGGAATGGCAGCATGCCATCTGGCGAACGGAATGTCCATCTCCATTTGTCCACCCATGACCCCTCCCGTGTGTTCAGCAAGCCTTCAAGCACGGGTGCGCCCAGGAAGCCCTCGGGCGCCCATAGCTTCGTCGGCGTCATGCTCGCCCGTGGCGATCAGCCAGCATTCTACACCTCACACCCCTCGAAGACAATGACTGAGCAGTCCAGGGCGTCAAAAGTGCTACGGCCATTCCGGGCAACTCCACCCCATCAGCATCGAATGACCAGGGTTTGACAAAGTTATGATTCTGTGGTGTACTAGGGGACAGCCGGTTAGAAGTTTGCAAGTCCGACCTTTGGAAACCATTACCTCTACCCCAGGCCATGGATGACCAAACTGCAACCGAGTCCTAAAGGAAAGGAGGTCATCCATGAGCTACGTGGACAAGACGCTCGAGTGCGTAGAGTGCAGCGCAAGTTTCACCTTCACCGCTGCCGAGCAGGAGTTCTTTGCTACCAAGGGCTTTACCAACGAGCCCAAGCGTTGTCCTCAATGCCGGGAAGCCAGGAAGCAGCGGCGCAGTACCTATGGCGACCGCGACGGCTATGGCTATCAGAGGCAGAGAGAGATGTTTCCTGCTGTGTGCGCCTCTTGTGGCACCGAAACACAGGTACCCTTTGAGCCAAGAAACGGGCGCCCGGTGTACTGCAGCGACTGCTACTCCAGAACCAAGCGCTAAAGCACGCCTGCTGCAAACGAAACAGCAAAGGGAGGATGGCACCTACGTGGCCATCCTCCTTCGTTTTGTCACATTTACTCTGCTCAATCCAGACAGCAGGGCGAACTCCCGCTAACCCAAGAGTATCCATCAGGCAACAGTTTCGAAACCCCTCTTAACCCCATATTAACTTCAGCGATGCTATTCTGAATCTGACGATCAGCCCCAAACCGCGGCCGAGGTCTGGCACCAGAACGGGATTCCTCGGTGAGAACCGGAGGTAAGAGATGGAACAGAAAACGAAATGCCTCGATGCGATGGATTTCATGAAGGACTGGAACCAATGGAGAAGCACCCTGAAGGAGGCCATAGAGGAGGCTCGAAAGCTTGGCCTGTCCGACGATGATATCAAGAGACTGTCGGTCGGGGTTGGTGACTTCCTGGCAAACAAAGTATGCCCTGCCACCAAGGAAGAAGAGTTGCTCAAAGAAATGTGGGACAAGGCGACTCCTGAAGAGCGCAGAACGCTGGCCGGCCTGATATTCAAAATGGTGGACTAGCGGCCGGCAGCACGCGGCTACGATATGATGACGCGAACGTACGGTCGCAGCCTGTCCCCACACCAGACAATCTCCACGTCGGGGGCAAAACTCTTGTCGCCCGCGGTCAGCGACTATGGCGCCCTGCACGGTGCGGGGCGTTTTCTGATCGTGGTGTGCATCGGCGTGCTCGTGGCGTTCACCAGTTGCAGCGCCGGCCCTACCGAGACGCGAGATGACACTTTCACCGTCGGTGCCTCCCCCAGCTTGGTCCTGAGTGACACGAACGGATACGTCGAAGTGAACGCCGGCCCGGACAACGAAGTTCGCGTCCAGGCGACGCTAGTAGGTGCTGACAGGCTCGAATACAACGTCGATCAGGACGGCGACACCATTACCCTCGACGTCCAGAAGACCGGAGGGTGGTCGTTGTTTCGTCACGATCCTGAAGCGGACATCACCATACATGCGCCAAAAAGAACCGACGTGGATCTCGACACCAGCAACGGACGTATCAACGTCCGGGGTATTGAAGGAAGCGGGCTCCTTGAGACGTCCAATGGGGCGATCAACCTGACCAACGTCACCGGCGACTACGAAGCAAGGACCAGCAACGGTGCTATCGAGGTTCAAGGCATGACGGGCACCGTTACTCTCAGGACATCCAACGGTCAGGTGGACTTGCGTGGTGTGAAGGGTGAGTTCGACGTCGAAACGAGCAATGGACGGATTTCATTTGCCGGACAGATGACCGCTGGCGGGAGCAACCGGCTGCTGACTTCAAACGGGGATGTGGTCGTAGAGCTTACGGGGACGCCCAGCTTCCGGCTGGATGCCGAGACCAGCAACGGAGTTGTTGACAGCGAGCTGCCTGTGGTTGTCACGTCGAAAGGAGAAGGCAGGCTGATTGGCACTATCGGAGACGGCGAGGCGAGTCTCCTCATTCGCACCTCCAATGGAGACGTGACCATCAGGTAGACCCCATCAGGGACGGCGGACCACGCATGTGTCGGCCTCGCGCGGAGACGGTCTAAGGCGACTCAAAGTAGCATCTGGGGCCGCTGTTATGCAGCCAACAATCGACAAGGGTGACCACGGTCAGATTTCAGCGTATTTCACCAGGCAACACGCTCATAGCAGTCAGTGCAGACGGCCTCACAGTTGGACAGAACGTCGGGGCCATTGGGGTCAACCCGGAGGAAACGCACATTCCTTTGCCACCAAGTTGAATTCGGGCATCTGCCCGTGTGCCCATGGCCCGTATTCATGCACTCACACCACCCAGCAGACCGTTTGTACGCTTCTTCCTTGGTCGATTCGGAGAAAGCCCCCGTCATGGCAGTAGTCTAGGGACGGGGCAGACCAGTGTCAACCTCGCACGCCAGGCAACGACCCTGGGTCTGGCCTGGATATCTGCGGAACGGGTGCTTGCTGGAGCCTGGGACAAAATGATATGAGTTAGGCGGAGGGAGGGGCTGCATGGCATCGCTGCTGGCAGTTGGGCGATGCGTCCGACCTGGAGAAGCTCCCTCCAAGCCTTCCGTTCAAAGTCACGCGCAGGCGAAACCATCTTTGCCACAGGGAGGAGGCTTGCCATGGACGTCGCCAAGTACGAAGTCTCGGCAGACAAATTGCGCTGGCAGTGTGACCCGGCCATCTTTGACTTCGACTGCACCAAGGAGCTGGCACCGCTGCGGGAGTTCATTGGCCAGGAAAGGGCCATTCGGGCTATTGAGTTCGGCCTGTCAATGAACCACGACGGCTACAATATCTACGTCGCCGGGCTCACCGGAACAGGCAAGACCTCGATGGTCAAGACATACCTGGAAAGAGTGGTAAAGGAGAAGCAGGCGACAGAGCAGGCCAACCCGGAAGACTGGTGCTACCTGTACAACTTCACCGACCCTGACCGGCCCCAGGTCCTGAACCTGCGACAGGGAAGGGGCAAGGCCTTCAGGGACAGAGTAGGTGAGCTCCTCGACAGGCTCAAGGGAGACCTGGCCAAGGCGTTCTCCAGCGAAGAGTATCAGGCCCGCCGCAAAGCACTGGTGGAACAGGGCCAGGCAGAACAGCAGAAGCTGTTTCGAGACGTGGAAGAAGAAGCTCAGCGGCAGGGATTCGTGCTTCAGATCACGCCCGTGGGGCCGATGGCCGTGCCTGTGGCAGATGGGAAGCCACTCTCTCAGAATGAATACGTGGCACTGGACGAGTCCGTCAGGAAAGACCTGGAGGCAAAACGCGCCGACCTCATGAAAAGGCTCCAGAACACCGTCGAAGCAGCCCGAGACATAGAGAGAAGAACGGCGGAGAGCCTGCAAAACAGCGACAGGGAGATAGCAGACTTCACCGTGTCAAGGCTCTTCGGCGGCCTGACAGAAGAGTATGGGCACCCGGAGAAGGCCAGCCAGTATCTGCAAGACCTCAAGGCCTACACCCTGAACAACCTTGACGTCTTCAAGGAGAAAGAAGAGCCGGCCCAACAGTTCCTCGGCATACCGGCGGACTATCTGCGGCGCGGCCGGGACCCCTTTCTCCCCTTCCAGGTGAACGTGTTTGTGGACAACAGCTCTACCGTCGGACCCCCGGTTGTCGATGAGGCAAACCCCAACTATACCAACATGTTCGGCAAGATTGAGAGGCGCTTCCTGCTGGGAGGCTATCTGAGCGACCACACCATGCTGAAGCCAGGAGCGCTTCATCTGGCCAACGGCGGCTATCTACTGTTGAGCGCCAGGGAGGTGCTGACGAATCCCGGAGTCTGGCTTGCCTTGAAGCGAGCCATCAAGACCAAGGAGGTGCGCATCGAGGACCCCTTCGAGGCGTTCGGCCTTATCGCACCTCAGGGGATGAGGCCTCAACCTGTGCCGATTGAAGTCAAGATAGTCCTGATCGGGGATGCCATGCTCTACCAGTTGCTCTCCACCTATGACGAGGAGTTCTGGGAGATCTTCAGGATCAAGGCCGACTTCAACTTCGAGGTCGACAGGACCAGGGAAAACATGATGGCCTACGGCGCCTTCATTGCCGGTTGCTGCGAGGACTGCGAACTGCGCCACTTCGACCGCACCGGGGTAGCCAGGGTGGTGGAGTATGCCTCCAGGATGGTGGCCGACCAGGAGAAGCTCTCCTCCAGGTTCGCCCAGGTCAAGGAGCTGGTCAAGGAAGCAGAATACTGGGCCCGCCAGGAGGGTGCCGAGCTGGTGTCCGGGCCGCACGTGGAAAAAGCAATTGACGAGAGGAGGTTCCGGCACAATCTCCTCGACGAGCGAATGAGAGACCTGATAAGCCGCGGCACCATCATGATAGACGTCGAAGGAGAGGTCGTGGGCCAGGTGAACGGGCTCAGCATCTACCAGCTCGGCGATATCACCTTCGGCAAGCCGTCGCGAATAACCTGCAAGACCTTCCTCGGCAGGGGTGGGGTCATAAACATCGAAAGGGAGTCCCAACTCAGTGGCAGAATCCATGACAAGGGCGTTCTGATCCTCAGCGGCTACCTCGGGTGGAAGTATGCCCAGGACAACCCCCTTTCCCTGTCCGCCAGCCTGTGTTTTGAGCAGTCCTATGAGGGCGTTGAGGGAGACAGCGCATCGTCCGCAGAGCTCTATGCCCTTCTGTCAAGCCTGTCCGGGGTGCCCATAAGGCAGAATGTGGCAGTCACCGGCTCGGTGAACCAGAAGGGGGAAGTCCAGCCCATCGGGGGAGTAAACCACAAGATAGAGGGCTTCTTCCAGGTCTGCAGGGCCAGGGGCCTGACTGGAGACCAGGGAGTAATGGTACCCCGCCAGAATCTCAGGAACCTGGTGCTGCGACAGGAGGTGGTCGACGCTGTACGTGAAGGCATGTTTCACGTATACGCCGCGGGCACCATTGACGAGGGCATAGAGGTCTTGACCGGTGTGCCGGCTGGCGAAAGAAACCAGGACGGCACCTACCCTGAAGGCAGCATCAACTACAGCGTCGACAGGCAGTTGAAGACGATGGCCACCAGGTTGAGCCAGTTCGCACGGCCTGCCGATGAAGAGAAGAAAGAGACAAAACCGTAGTCCAACGAGCGCCGACGATCCCCGGACATGGCCGGAGCAAGCCGGGCGGTTGCCTGTGGATTGAAACAGCGCCAGTGTGCTAGAATCGGCCCAGATATCCGTCTGACCGCTTTGGAACGCGAATGACCCCTGCGATCACCTGACCACTATGCCTGACGAACTGCTATCGCACCTGATTGAAATCTCGTATCCGTGGCTTTGCGAACAGCGGGACCTGCACATGGCCGATGCCCGCCCGTTGTCGGGCGAGGAGAGGCAGTCACTGAGGGACTACTACGACAGCCGCGTCCTTGACACGGTCCGGCTGGCCACCGTGGATCGCATCTCAAACCCCCCGTTCTACGCCGAGTTGAAAGCGTCGGGGAACCCGGTCCTGGACATCTCCGGGGCTGTCGGAGTCACCTTCATCGACTGCATCGTCATCCGAAGAAACGTCGAGCCGCATTTGGACACGTGGATATCTGTGCTTTTCCACGAGCTGGTGCACGCGGTGCAGTTCGACATCCTGGGTCCCCGGAGACACCTCGAGCTGTATCTCCGTGCCTGGGCCGAGAATGGCTACCAGTACAACAGCATCCCTTTCGAAACGCAGGCACAGAAGCTCGAGGCCAAATTCAGGCAACGCGGACCCGTCTTCTCGGTGCGTGAGGTCGTTGAGCGAGAGCTGAGCGACCTGACTGGCCAGAGCGGTTGACCTGCATGAAGCTGCCGCCTGCGGCAACACACCACCCGCTCCGGCAATGCGCCTTTCAACCGCCGTCTGTGCTGTGCCGCACAGCACTCTGCACCCGCTTTGAATAGGGAGGGTGATCGTAGAACAGCACCTCGTCCCAGCGGCCCGGGGTAGCGTCGGACAGGTTCTGGTTGGCCAGCCTGGTCATCATGTCCACGAACGCCTCAGGTTTGCCCGACAATGACAGCGCATACTCGTCAGCGGCGGTCTCCAAACGGCGGCTGTAGGCATTGGTGAATGGACCCGTCAGCAAGTTGAAGGCTCCCAGCGCCAGAATGAATACGGGGAAAGCAGCCACGTCACCCACGCTGTCGAGACCAAGCCAGGGCACGGCCTGGCCCAGTGCCAGGCTCACCAGATAGAATCCAAGCAGGGTCAGCGCCGCTTGAATCCCGATCAGCCTGGTGATGTCCCTGTGGCTGTGATGGCCAAACTCATGCGCAACGATGACCTCGATCTCGTCATCGGAGTACTTGTCAAGCACGGTATCTCCCAGAATAACGCGTCGTGTGGTACCCAGGCCAGCAACCATGGCATTGCCGGCGGTAGTCCTGGACGACAGGTTGATGACAGAGACCTCCCTGATCTTCACCTTTGCCGTGCGCGCCAGACGCATCAGTCTGCCGGCCAGATCGGCATTCTTTAGTGGCTCCAACTTGAAGAACAGCGGGATGAGCACCAGGGGAGCCAGCATAGTCAGCAACAGTGAAAGGAGAAGCGTCAGCACAGCAGCAAAAAACCACCAGGTGTCCGCAAAGCTGTCCAGCAGCCAGTAGATAGCCACCAAAACGCTAACCCCCAGCAGAAGGCCGAGTGTGCCGCTCTTGGCCAGGTCGAAAAGCCAGGATTTCAAGCTCTGCTCGGAAAGGCCGTAGCGATGCGGTAGCACAAACCCTCTGTAGAAACCTAACGGGGCCAGGATGGCACCGTATGCCGCCATCAGTATCAGCACGTATAGAGCGACGGCTGCAAGCCGGGGGAAATCCAGCAGGTCTCGCAACCCCTCGGACAGGCCTGAGAGCAGGAAAGCAAGCAGGATGCCAACGGACAGACCGTGCTGGAAGAAGAAGAGGCGGCGAACGATACCGGCATATTCCTTGGCCTTTTCCTGCCTCAGGGGGTCGAGCGACGGCCTTTCCATGGTGGATCGTGTGGCGCTGGTGTCAACAAGCCCTCACCTCGCACCAATATACCACACCTGGGCAACAATCCGAACCTGGCGTGAAACTGACTGCGGTTGGCCGGCATCACAGGGCTGAGAACCGGTGAGGGGCCTGGCAACGGGAAGCTCGTCCGTCGAACTGTAGACCGCGTTGCTCAGGCCGACATACTCGGTTCGGGTTCCCGCGACTCCAGAGTCTGGTGAAGGAAGCACAGTGGGTCCTCTGCCAGATAGTCACCGAAGTGGGCATAGGCCCTCCCCCGGCACCCCCCGCATATGCTCTGCTGACGGCAGGTAGCGCACTTTCCCTTGAGGTTCCTGTGCCTCTGCTGCAGGACCCGGAACGGCTCTCCGTCACGCCATATGCGGCTCAGCGGAGTCTCTCGCACGTTTCCGCCGCTCACAGGGATAAAAGGACAGGGCCAGACCTCGCCGTCGGGTTTGATGTAGCACAGCCCCCAGCCGGCGGCGCAGCCCTTGAACACCATCCGCGCCAGGCCCAGACCCCGGTGATTGCCCTTCCTGCTCAGGAGATAGGCCCAGTATTGAGGAGAACAGGTTGGCTCGATAACCGGCACAGCCTTCTTCTGCCTCTGGGAAACGTACTCCATAAGTTCAGCGTACTGGGGCTGGGTCAACTCAAGGCCGTCTCCACTACCCCTGCCCTGGGGCACCAGGTGATACAGGAGAACGATCTCGGCCCCGAGCTCGTCGGCCAGGTCAAGCAGCCTGGGAATCTCCTCGTAGTTGTGTTTCATGACGGTGACATTTATCTGCAGGCACATGCCGGCTTCGCGGGAAGCGCGAATGCCCCGCATAGCTCGCTCAAAAGTGCCCGGGGTATTGCGAATGAAGTCGTGCAGTTCCGGGGTGGCTGCATCGAGACCCACGGCGACGTCACACACCCCGGCCTTCTTGAGCCTCCTGGCCATCTGTGTATCGATCAGGGTGCCGTTGGTGGCGATGGCCACCGTCAGCCCCAGAGCAGAGGCGAACTCCACCAGTTCGAAGACATCGGGGCGCACCAGTGGCTCACCTCCCGTCAGCACCAGCATGCGGAACTGGGACACGGTCGCCAGGTCTTTGATCAGCCTCTTGCCCTCCTCGGTGTCGAGCTCCTCCCCCAACTGCTTGCCGGCCCCGACGTGGCAGTGCCGACACCTCAGGTTGCACCCCGCGGTGACCTCCCACACGGGGTGGATGGGGAAGCCGATACACCCCATCCCAATGGCCCCGGCAGCGGTTGGTAGAGTCCTGATCCCTCTGAGAAGCCACTGGGGCAGCCTCCGCCACCTGGTCAGGTAGCCGAAGTAGAGGATACTCATCGCCTGCCTGGCAACCAGCGTCGGGGGCACATAGAAAGGCTTGACTGTTCTTCGTACTCTATTGGTGTCTTTCATCTGTCTACACTGCAAAAGCAAGGATATAGGCGAAAGTCGTCCCCAGGTTGATCAGGAGGGTCGTAGCGCACAGACTCTCAAGTGCCCGTGCGTCTTGATAGCGCCGTCTTGTCAGTGCAACCATGTTGCGGACTATCAGCGCCAGCGGGACCAGGGAAAGGACGCCCATCAGAGTGGGCACTCCGGCAACCAGCCCCGTGACTATGGCCAGGAAGCAAATCACGGACAGGACACCGTACAACTGCGCGGCCTGGTCCAGCCCCAGCCGCACCACCAGGTTGTTCTTGCCCGAAGCCCTGTCCGAGCTCCGGTCGGGAAACTCGTTGATCAGGATCACCAGGAATATGCTGATGCCAATGGGCAAAGACACCAGGGTCGGTATGATTCCGAAGCTGCCCGTCTGCAGGTAATAGGCCGTATTGACGGTCAGCCAGCCATAGCAGATGCCGATAAGGACTTCCCCCACGCCGGCATACGCCCAGCGAAAAGGCCTCGAGGAGTAGAAGTAGCCGCACAGCATACCGAAGGCACCGAGCGGTATGGTGAATACCCCCGTGTTGAAATGAAACTGGATGACGAGCCCGATGACACCCGCTGCAGCCAGGGCCAGGATGGACGCCACCAGCACCGGCCTCCTGCCAATCGGTCCCGTCTGCAGGACCCTGCTGCCACCGCTGAAACGGTTGTACCCCGTGTTCAGCGAGTCCGTCTCGTAGTCGTTGTACTCGCCTGCAAGGTATGTCGCCAGCAGTATCAACGAGACCGCCAGCGTGGAGAGTATCGCCACCCCCCAGTTGACAGAGTAGCCCTGGCTCCAGGCGACTACCATGCCCAGTATGAACGGAAAAACACCTACAGTATGGAAAGGCAAGCGGCTCAGCGTGAGCCAGGCGGCAATGTATTGCCTCGGCTCAATGGACTGTTGATTCACGGATATATTCTCTCCGGACCTAAGCCTGAAACATGAAAGCCACTTGGGGGTGACGGCTCTCGCTTTTGGGCTAGTCGTTATTATAGGACTGTCCGGGACCGCAGCACAAGCTGACGCCTGAGCGGGCATCACGCTTGGCGTTTCGTGGCCGCGGTCACCTGGGAGCGCGGCCAGCTCAGGCACCGTTCCGCCCTCCCTGGGACAAAAGTCGCATTTTGTCACGTTTTCTGGCTTTGAAGTGGACATCGGAGTAGAGGCACAGGGGTGGGCGTGCTTAGGTGGTGTCACCATAGCCGTATTCCTTGAGCAACCGGAGTCCCTTACAGCTCTTTTCGCCTGAAGACACGCCAGCCTGCCACCACAGTCAAAGGTATCAGGGCCAGGCTGACCGCCAGAATACCCCACCTGTTCACCGCACTACCTGAAGCGATGGCCGTTGACCACGACAATAGCGCACCGGGACTATAGTCTTCCATGACGCGGAGGCCTGAAGTGGCCGCCAGTACAACGAGAAACAGCAGGGCCAGGCCACCGGCAGCCAGGTGGTTCCTGAAGAACGAGCTGAACATCAGGGTTACCGCAAGGCAGAAGACCAGGTAGAGCCAGGCCACCAGATTGGCCGCCAAGAAGTCCAGGGCGCCGGGGTCTCCAAAGATTATCACGGTGTAGACGTAGCACCCCAGGCCACCCGCTACCATGCCCGCTGCGAAGGTCACCGTCATGGCGGCCAGCTTGGCAGTCAGGAAAGCTCCGGAGCCGAGTGGCTTGCTCAGGGTCATGGCAGCGGTACCCGATTCTCTCTCCCTGGCCACCGCGCCCATGGCGACCAGAATGGCGGCCAGCAGGCCTACCTGACCGAAGTTGTCGATGTACCCCTGGACTGCGTCAACGGCAGTGAACTCCGGTATGACGATCTGCTCCTCACCCGGCACCAGCTCAGGCAGGTAGTTGAGCAGCAGGGGCGTCCCCAGACCGAAGAACACGAACAGGACGACCACGATCAAGAGCCTGTGTGTCCTCCGCTGCTGTCTCAACTCCTTCTTGAACAGGACCAGGAAGCCGTGCATCAGTCTTCCTTTTTCCCCAGCAGTTCGATGAAAACGTCCTCCAGCGTCGGGAGCGCCAGCTCGTAATGTCGCAGCACAAGGCCGCTCTCAGCCAGCACCTTCGGCAGCTCGCGCTTCGCCGTGGACACGTCGCTGACACGGATGGTCAACCTCGGCGAATCATCCACGTCCGTCTCGACTTTCTCCACCCAGGGCAGCCGCTCCAGCACCGGAACCAGCGAAGAGGCCGGCTCTTCAAACTCGACCTCGAACAGGGAGCGGGCAAAGCGCTGCCTCAGGTCGTCCACGCCGGACTCCACGGTCAGGCGGCCCTCGTTGATGATGCCCACCACGTCGCAGACCCTTTCGACATCGGCCAGAATGTGGCTTGACAGGAATACGGTGGTGGCCTGGGCCTTGAGGCGCACCAGCGTGCCCAGCACCTCGGCCCTGCCCAGGGGGTCAAGGGCAGAGGAGGGTTCATCCAGAAACAGCACCTTTGGCCTGTTCAGCAGCGCCTGGGCGATGCCCAGGCGCTGCCTCATGCCGCGGGAATAGCCCCCGATGCGGCGCGAGGCCGCCTGGGTCAGGTCGACCAGCTCCAGTAGCTCCTGGCAGCGGGCCCTGATCTCTCCGGAAGGCAGGCGAAAGATCTGCCCCACGAAAGTCAGGTACTCCCCACCGGTCATCCAGTTGTAGAAGGCCGGCTCTTCGGGCAGATAGCCGATCTGGCTCTGCAGAGGAAATGAGTTAGGCACGACCTCTTTACCGGCCACCCAGGCCCTGCCGCTGGTGGCGCTGCTCAGACCGGTGAGTATCTTCAGAGTGGTCGTCTTGCCGGCTCCATTGGGGCCCAGGAAGCCGAAGATGACTCCCTCCTGGACGCTGAGGTCGAGATTGTCCAGGGCGACGATACTACCGTAATGCTTGGTGAGGCCCTGGCACCTGATTGCTGGTGCGATGGCTATTCCTCCTCACGGCCCACAACGAAGTAAAGGATGGGGCCGATCAGATTGACCACCACAATAAGGATTCCCCAGGGCCACTTGTTGCCGCCCCTGACCTTCGGTCTCTTTGCCAGGTCATAGAGGGCAAAGGCCATCAACCCGAGCTGGACCAGGAGCAGAGGAATGACCAGAAGGATTGTGTTGTCCATCAGGGCTCCTTTGATAAGCAGTCAGGGCCGCCAGGCTCAAGAAATCCGGCTTCCACATTCGCCAGCCCTGTGCGCATCTTTGTGTGGCCAATGCATCGCCCTCATCCGCCGGCCATACAGATAATGCCAGGCTCAATTCTGGCCCCCGATACCGTACAGGCTTCAGATTGACACAGCTAATCGGGGGACCTTTGCCAGCGGGACCGGATTGTCAAGCATTCTATACTGCCTGAGAAGAACGGTCAAATGCCGCCAACCCACGGTCGACGTCTCTGTCCCAGCCGGCGATGCCGCAACGGCCGGTGGATCCAGCAGGCCACGATCGACGGCGGCACGTCTGAGCGACAGCGCTGCAAGCCGACGCGTAGACGGGCCCAAGCGCATCTTGTTACTGATCGCCTGGGGCAGTTGAATCCGCTGTGCCGTATCTGCTTCGTCTGGAGTGGGGATGCGAGTCTGGGGATCATAGCCAATCCAGAACTCCGCGAGCATAGAGACGCATATGATAGAATGTTATGGGCAATACGCGAACCGGGGGGGCATGATGAGATGGCTAATCCAGAGCATGTAGCAGTAGTGAAACAGGGAGCAGCGGCAATTGCCGCGTGGAATAAGACGTCTGCAGTGTCACTCGACCTGCAGGGCGCGAGCTTGCGTGGGATCGATCTGCGTTTTTCCAATCTCCAAAATTGCAGTCTGACGGGGGCCGATCTCAGAGAGGCAGATCTCTCGGGTGCACAGCTCACCCGAGCCAACTTGCAGGGCACCGACTTGACCGGTGCACGCTTGTCATTTGCCAATCTCTTATGGTCATGCCTGGCAGGGGCCAAGTTGCCCGGAGCCGAAATGAGCTACTCGAAGATGGACTACACGGATTGGGCCGATGCCGATCTGGCTCAAGCGACGCTTAGGGGAGCCACGCTGCTGCAGGCCAAGCTGAAGGGCGCGAGACTTGAAAAAGCCCAGCTCGGTCTCGCAAACCTCATGAATGCCGACCTATCTGGTGCCAACCTCGCCGGAGCCGATTTGACTGCAGCCACGCTATGTATGGCTAACCTCTCTGGTGCGGATCTATCAGGCTGTACACTCGACCTGGCAAGACTCGATGGCGCTGTTCTCACGAACGCGGATCTGAGTGATGCGTCCCTCTCCTTTGCTCTCATCGCTTTTGCGGGGTCTCACGGTCTGTCCAACGCCAACTTTGCAGGAGCCCGATTCCAAGGCACGTTGATTGCAGCCTGTGACCTGCGGGCGTGCAGTGGCCTCGCAAACGCAGTGCACGTTGGCCCGATTTTCGTCGACATTAGTACGATTGCGCAGTCATCCACCGCCCCAGATGGGCAGGTGACCGCTGATGTCAAAACCTTCCTTCTGAACGCAGGCGTGGACCTGAAGGTTGTTGAAGCGGTACCGCGGATAGCGACAGAAGCCGAGTACTGGTCTTGCTTCATTTGCTACGGGGATCCCGATCTTGACTTCGCCCAGAGGCTGGCGAGAGACCTGAGGGCAAAGCACGCACCGTGTTGGCTTTATTCGATGGATAGCACCCCAGGGCAGGTAACGTGGCAAGAGGTAGGCCTTAGAAGGCGACAGGCGGGCAAGATGATCGTGCTCTGCTCTGCCCAATCTCTAATCAGAGACGGAGTCCTAAAAGAGATTGAAGAGCAGATAGACGAGGAACCGGACAAGATGGTTCCGGTCTCGCTGGACACCACATGGACGCAGCCGGGCTTCCGAGTTGTGCGCGGCCAGCGCGATTTGAAGCCCTCTATACTGCAACGGAACTATGCGGATTTCAGCGACAATTCGAAGTACCCGAAGTCGCTAGGCAAGTTGTTGAAGGCGCTTAAGAGGGACGTTAAGTAGGCACATTTGGAAACGGAGAGGTCCGTCCCAGGCGCCGGCTGTCGGAATTGCCGAGGAGTCTGCCACATGCGGGGCCCCACGAAGCGCCTATCAGACAATCCAGCGCGATGCCTCTCTCCGCAGCCCAAGGCAGTACCCTGGCAAGACACGCGATAGACGCGGGGAGACCAGGCCGACAACACCACAGAACTAGGTTTAGTCTAGGCACGCCCCAGGGGCGGGGCCAATTTGCCGTGCCTAGCGCTGAGTCCAGATGTGTTCTACGAGTACGACGCCGTTCGCAGGCTCGCGGCTTTCGGTAAGGAAACCCGCACACAATCGGGCGACAGTTGTCTACGAAATAGTCCCGTGCTACAATGACTTCGGAACCTTGGCATATGGAATGGGCA
>CAZTYW010000019.1:17294-30320 GCA_964617695.1 uncultured Dehalococcoidia bacterium | reverse complement strand
CCCAATGTAATCTCGTCTACACGCTCGTGGGCCCACGTGCAAGGGGAAGAGATGGTATTGGCTACCCTAAAATCATCGCGCTGCCCCACAAGTAGCTCTGCACAAAGCGAAAACGCATCACGAAAGTTCCATCGTTGCCCAGTCGCCATCTCGGCGTGGCGTAGCAGCCTGAGTAAGCGCTGGCGCGGCGCTTCTTCCCGCAGGACTGCGGCGTTACTGTAAAAGGGACAGAGCGTCCTTGAAGTGCAATCACCGCAACTGTCCTGCCCCTGCCACTTGTTCACGTCAACCGCCGATAGCAGCATCTGCTCGAATGGGGATTGACCGTCCTCGCTGACCATGATTGTATCGAGATCTAAGGGCCAGGCTGCAAAACGAGAGTCATAGTCTAGAGGCCAACACCGAGGTCGGCTAGGCGTTACTGAACCGGGACCGACGCCGGTAGCGATAAGCAGCTCGGTCAGAAGGCCAGTAACCTGTGGGGTATTGAGCCACTGGTGTACTGTTTTTGACTGGATTGTGGAACGCGCTCGCGCCAGAAGGCCACGGTTGGCACAGCAGATAAAAACCGGCTCTTGGCCAGAAGGGCTTGTGAGCAAGTCCCCAAGGTCATCAATCAGCTCCTCTTCTGCATTTTGGCTCGGACCATCGACGGCTGATGCGTCTTGTATGAGAATCAATCTGCGAATTCTCTGGCCGAAGACATCTCCGCTCTCCTCGAGGTCCGCGGCCTCTACAGTGACGTGCCTGGGTGTAACCGGCCTAGGTGAGAATTTCTCAGCAACGGTTTCCGCCAACCTACTGCGGCAGCCTGTTGCCATATCGACCTCATTGATGAATGCCTCAACAGCTTCTGACTTACCGTTTCCCGGTCCCCCCACTAGAAACAGCCAGCGAGGGGCATCAGGCACGCCGTTTGCCAAATCCCGAGCTAACGAGCGAAGCTTATCAATCAGTGGGGTAGCCACGACAGAACCCAAGGGCCTTCCCATGCTAGACTGGAATGGGACCCGCACACCACCTCGTTCCTGGCCATGCCAAGTTAGAAGCTCTGATACCCACACATTTGTTCCACGTGGCATATGCTAGGTTCCTCCAACTTCGACGAACAGCGCCTCTCTCAGGTCGTGTTCTCGTTCGGGTGCATGTCGTATCCTGACAAACTCCGCATGTAGTTGCCCAAGCACGGTGCCCAGTGCTTCGCCCAGAAATGGGGGCACAGCGTTCCCAGCTTGCGTGTAGCGTGGACACTCTCGAGCCCGCCGATCACCGCCTGTAGTGTACTTACCACGGAACTGAAACCAGTCAGGAATGCTCTGGAGCCGCGCGTACTCGCGCACGGTTAAGATTCGGGGCTCAGCGTAATGAATAATGTCGTCAGGCAACGTTGTAAGCGTGTGAGAAGGTCTCGCAGGATCCAGCGGAACGGTGCACTTTTTCTTCAAGCCAAGACGTTCCCTGTCAGCTTTGTTGAGCTGAACCCCCCTGCGGCATGTAGCTAGGATTTCAGCGAAGCGCTTCGCAGTTTCTGGCAGGTGGTTGGCCAGCCGATGACTATCCGGTAGACAGTTCCGCAGGTCACCGCGCATCAAGTGTTGATAATGTGTATTTGAAGATGAATAGTCGCCCTGCATAAATCTGGGCGCGTCTGAACAGGGACATATCTCGCTGTTGGCGGTTTCAAGATCCGAGATGGCTTCTTTAACCGACACAGCGCGGTTGACGGGCAGTCCCTTCGATAAAAGGAACTCCTCCCGTAGGCCAGCCAATGCCTTGAACGGATCTCCGCTCACCAGTGGCAGGGGTGCAGCTTTATGTACTGCGATAAGGAAGTACCTCGGCCGAAATTGGGGCACGCCGAAATCTGCGGCTCGAACCAGATCGGGTTTCACAACGTAACCAGCCTTTTCCAGTGCTCTAGCGATTTTCTGCGAGTATGGGACAGCAGGCCGGCCGGTTCTCGTCCCGTTCTTCGAGCGCTGTTTCTTACCGAAGTCGACAGCAATTCCGTGTACGTTTTCCAGCAGGATGAAAAGAGGCTGAATAGCTTCCACAACTTGCATGTATGACCGAAACAGTGAATTCCTCGCGTCGGCCTTGTTCCGCCTCCCGGCAAACGAGAAACCTTGGCATGGCGGTCCGCCGGCGATCATGGTCACCTTGCCACGGAGTTGCAGTAAATCCTGTTGGTATTTTCTGGCAAATCTTCCTACCGTGCATGGTCTCTGCGGGAACCATTCAGGCCAATCATAAGCAAAGCCATGGCGTTTTTCTATCAAGTTGTGGCGAAGTGTCTCGAAGGCCATCGCGTCCTTCTCCACGGCAAGCAGACCACGCCATCCACTAGCCATTAAGCCAAGGGATAGACAGCCAGCTCCTGCGAAGAGGTCAATGAATGTCCTTTCACTGTGCACTGGGCCTGACGCCGCGTCGGACGCTTGGCATACTACGGGCCCATCTTCCCCGTGCAGCACGTTCGTTAGTCTCTCAGCTATCGTGATCGTCATGTGTCACCGTCGACGAGTCCTTGTCGCTGGTATACTCGAGGATGTCCCCCACGTGACAGTCTAATTCGCGGCAAAGCCTTTCAAGCGTGTCGAACCCGATCCGAGAGCTTCGCTCGTTCCAAAGGGCTGAAACAGTGTTCTTGTTGATGCCCGTTCTACGAGACAGCTCTGCTGCCCTCAGCTTGCGCTCTCCCAGCAGGCGGGCCAGACGGACACGGATAGGCATATTTCACCTGCCTGCAGGATAGCAAGTTCCGCGCCAATTGTCGATGCCAGAGCAGACATTTTCCCAACTTTTTGGGAAATACTCTTATCAAGCCTCTACAGCCAGATGGTGAAAATGGCCGACTTCCGATGATAAGTAAGGTTGGGCCAGCTAGGCACTCTTGCTTGCCGCGAAACCAGTGGCGTAAAATGGACCACCGGAGAGAGGAAAAGAACGGCCGTTCTCCCGGATGTAATCGAGCCAGACCTACGAGCCGTGTTCTGCGGCAATGCTGCGGGGGCTGGATTCAGGCAAGATAGACCGGCAACATTTGGTCCTTCCGATAAGGAGGCTTGCCATGGCTAAGGTTGTCGCGCTCTCAGACTGTTGCTTCAGAGGTGCAGGATGGAACCTGTTGACTCATCTAGGCTCTATGAACTTGAGGTGTCCATATGGCAGATACTACCAAGATAAAGACTGAGATTGAACCTTATGTGCGTAGTTGGCTTTCTAGGCAGTTCACTGGGCATGCCTTCAAAGAGAAGTCTCTTCAGTTGACGAGTGGAGGAAATTACACCTTTGACGCTGTGGCAGAGGACAGTTCCATAGTCGCGGCCATTCTCTGCAATAGAGCAGTAACAAGGACAGGGCGGGAGAACACGGGTGGCGTCAGAAAGGATCTAACAGAAGTCGGTTACCTTAAGGTAATCCCAGCAGGTGTACGAAAACTAATGGTCTTCACAGATGATGCATTCTGCCAACTCATTCGACGTCGAGCAAGCAGGCTAGGAACCGAGTCAATTCAAATGGTAGTCTGCAAGCTACCTCCTAACTTGGAAGCACTGCTTGGAGGAATTCTTGACAAAGCTAGCCATGAGCAGCGTGCAGCAGAGTAGGCTCTGGCAAGGACTCTCTCAGCCTGGATGTGGGGCTTACCGTCGCAGTCGCTGCGTTGACCCTGCCTCCTGGCGATGCTAAAATCCAGAAGGCAGCCTCCGCCAGACGGGGGCCAGCAAGGTCCCGGCCTATCTCATTTGCCGAAGTTCGCTTGTCACCGGGGCTGTAGCTCAATTGGGGGAGCGCCTCCCTTGCACGGAGGAGGTCAGGGGCTCGAATCCCCTCAGCTCCACCAGGTCGCCTGATCTGGTCTTCACGGTCGGTTTGAATCGGAGACGCTGCGCCCCGACACCCCCGGGCCGCCCCTGCGTGATTCGTGCGCGACATTGTACGGCTTGCCTCACCCGACGCAGAACCCTATAATAGACCTTAGACGACCTAGATGATCGAGTTGAGACTTCACGGTAGGGGCGGGCAAGGAGCAGTCACTTCTGCAGAACTTCTGGCCCTGGCAGCCATCTCCGAAGGAAAGTACGCTACGGCTTTTCCCAGCTTCGGCCCAGAGAGAAGAGGAGCGCCCGTCCAGGCTTTTGTACGGACGGATGACAAGCCAATCAGGATTCGAGCCGAGATCAGGCAGCCCGACGCGATAGCCGTCCTCGATCCCGGTCTGCTCACCATTGTCGACGTGACCTCCGGTCTGAAGGACAGAGGCATAGTCATTCTGAACACCAAAAGCACCCCGGAGGAACTGCGAGCCAGCTTCGGCAATGGATGGACAATAGCTGCAGTTGACGCCTCCACCATCGCTCTTCAGACCATCGGCGTGCCTATCGTGAACACCACTATGCTAGGGGCAATACTGAAGGCAACCGACATCGTCAAGATTGGCTCGCTGGAGGAGCCGCTCAAACACCGTTTCGGAGCCAGGGCTGACAGGAACATGGAGGCCTGCCGGCGTGCCTTTGAAGAGACCGCAATAGCCTGATGCGTTTTGACCAGCACGTGTTTGATGAAGGGAGGGGTCCCGTCCCCTCCCCATTTGCAACCAATGACAGCCGAAGGAGAGGAGAGCTTGACTAGCAGGCGCAAAGAGACCGACTACACCTGGCATGACATAGACACGGGTGCCGTCGTAACCGAGGCCGGCAGCGCGGCTGAATACAAGACCGGTGACTGGAGGTCCGAGAGGCCGGTGTGGGACAAGGACAAATGCATAAAGTGCGGCATATGCTACCTCTTCTGCCCCGAGGGGTGCGTCAGCATGACCCCTGAGAAATACTTTGAGGCCGACCTGTACTACTGCAAAGGCTGTGGTATCTGCGCCAGAGAATGCTGGACTCAGGCAATAAAAATGGTCCCGGAGGAATAGCGTAATGCAAATGGTGGGAATGGAGGGTTCCCAGGCCGTAGCCGAGGCAGTCAAACTGGCTGACACCGACGTGGTAGCTGCCTACCCAATCACCCCTCAAACGCACATCGTTGAACGGCTGGCAGAGCTGGTGGCCAACGGGGAGCTGGATGCGCGTTACATTCCGGTCGAGTCCGAGCACTCTGCCATGAGCGCCTGCCTGGGTTCGTCAGCAGCAGGGGCGAGGACGTTCACCGCAACCGCCGGGCAGGGACTGGAGCTGATGCACGAGGTGCTGTACGTAGCCTCCGCCATGAGGCTGCCGGTCGTCATGGCAGTCGCCAACAGGGCGCTGTCATCCCCCCTCAGCGTTTGGGGCGACCATTCCGACGTTATGGCAGTCCGGGACACCGGCTGGATCCAGATGTTTGCCGAGAACGGGCAACAGGCATTCGACCTCACCCTGTGTGCATTTCGCATTGCCGAGCACCCCGACGTCCTGTTCCCGGTGATGGTGCATCTCGACGGCTTTCACCTGTCGCACGTTGTCGAGCCTCTGGTACTGCTGGAACAGCAGGACGTCGACAGGTTCCTTCCCCCGTACCATCATCCGTTTGCCCTTGATCCCGACAGGCCGGTGACCATGGGAGCCTTTGCTCCCCCCAACATATACTCGGAGACGAAGAAAGCTCAGGACCACGCTCTCAGGTCAACAAGGCCTGTCATCAGCCAGGTGTGGAACGAGTTTGCCAAACTGAGCGGCCGCCAGTACCACCCGATCGAGCCATACAGGTCGGAAGATGCCAGCACCCTGCTGCTGACCATGGGCAGCTACAGCGAAACGGCCATGCTGGCAGTGGACGAACTCAGACAGCAGGGACAGAAGGTGGGACTGATCAGGCTGCGTCTCTGGAGGCCTTTCCCGTTTGAGGAACTCAGCCAGGCGGTCGAGAATGCCGACGTCCTGGTCGTGTTTGACCGCTGCATTTCCTTCGGCGGGCCGGGTGGGCCGGTCTGCTGTGAAGTCAGGTCGGCGCTTTGCTCTCGTCAGATGAGGACGAAGGTAGTCGGCTTTATAGGTGGTCTGGGCGGTAGAGATATGTCAATCACGGACTTTGTTGAGGTGATCACCAGAGGTGCGGAGATCGCCGAGAGGGGAGAGGAAGAGGAGGTCCAGACCATAGGAGTCAGAGAGTAAGTGGAAAGCTTTGCCATATACGTTCCGCGACTCTTGCCGCAGAGGGACTTTTTCGCCCCCGGCCACCGGGCCTGCATCGGGTGCGGGGAAGCACTGGCGGTGAGGCTGGTGACCAAGGCGCTCGGCAGGAACGTCATAATCTCGAACGCCACCGGCTGCATGGAGGTCATCTCCACGCCTTACCCGACCAGTTCCTGGCGGGTCCCGTGGATACACACCCTGTTTGAGAATGCCGCCGCTGTTGCCTCGGGCATCGAAGCCGCGCTGACGATACTCTCCAAGAAGGGCAAGATGGACAAGATGCCCAAGGTGGTGGCTATGGGCGGGGATGGAGCCACCAGCGACATAGGGCTGCAGGCGCTGTCAGGCGCCTGGGAACGTGGACACGATTTTCTGTACGTTTGCTTCGACAACGAGGCATATATGAACACGGGGATACAGCGCTCCAGCGCCACACCCCTCGGCGCCTCCACCACTACTTCTCCGGCCGGCAAGCTCAGCATCGGGCAGACAACCTGGAAGAAAAACATGCCCGCCATCGCGGCTGCGCACGACATACCCTATGTGGCCACTGCGTGTCCCAGCTATCCGTTCGACCTGATTGACAAGGTCAACAAGGCGGTGGCGGTTTCCGGCCCCGCCTACCTCCACGTCCTGTCCCCGTGCCCTACGGGTTGGCGCTACCCCACCGATCTGAGCATCAGGTTGGGGCGGCTTGCCGTCGAGACCGGGGTGTTCCCGCTGTACGAGGTGGAGGATGGCAAATACAAGCTCAGCCTTGATTTCCCTCAGCTTCGACCGGTGCGTGACTACCTCACGGCCCAGGGAAGGTTCCGCCACCTGCCTGAGGAAGAGATGGAGCGCATACAGCGGGGGGTAGACAGGCAATACGAGTTGCTTAAGAAGAAGCTGGAGGCCTAGGTGACCACAGACGTACGAACAATAGTGGACAGATACGACGGCGACAGGGGACAACTGGTGTCAATACTGCAGGACGTCCAGGCCGAGTACTGCTACCTGCCAAAGGAGGCCCTGGAGCAGGTAAGCCAGATGATGGAGATACCGTTGAGCCAGGTGTACAGCGTAGCCACTTTTTTCAGAGCCTTCAGCCTCACACCCAGAGGGCGTCATCTGATCAGGGTCTGCCTGGGCACAGCCTGCCACGTCAGGGGAGCGGTCAGGGTCGTGGAGAAGATGGAGCTGGACCTGGGAATCAAGCGCGGAGGCACCACGGACGACCTCGGATTCACCCTTGAGACAGTAAACTGCGTCGGGTGCTGCGCCCTGGGGCCGATGGTGCTGATCGATGACAAATACCACGGTCAAATGTCGAGCCACAAAGTCAGCCCTCTGCTGGAGAAGTACGAGTGACGCGGCGAGCAGCGAATGAAATGAACAGACTGGATTCTGCCCAAGACCTCGATGAATTGAGAAGGACCATAGTCAACAACAGGCCCGGTGACAGGCCACAGATAGCAATATGTGCCGGCACAGGATGTCTTGCCTACGGCTGCCTGGACCTGGTGGACGCCTTCAGGAGCGAGGTCGAGAAGCGCGGCCTTCAGGACAAGGTCGACGTCAGGGCCACCGGATGTCCCGGTTTCTGCGAGAGAGGCTCCCTTCTCACCATCTACCCGCAGGGCATATTCTACCAGCGAGTCAAGGTGGACGATGTCCCTGAGATAATCTCAGAGACCGTACTGAACGGAAAGACCATTGACCGGCTCCTGTATGCAGACCCCAACACGGGGGAACAATTCACAAAGGAAGACGAGGTGCCCTTCTACAAGAAGCAGCGGCGACTGCTTCTGGGGAATAACAATAGAATTGACCCTACCTCCATCGATGATTATCTGGCCATCGGCGGGTATGCTGCGCTGGTCAAGGCGTTGTTCGAGATGTCCCCGCAGCAGATAATCGACGAAATCAAGAAGTCGGGGCTGCGGGGGCGAGGGGGCGGCGGGTTCCCCACCGGCGCCAAGTGGGAGTCCACACGAAACGCCAGCGGCGATACCAAATACGTCATCTGCAACTGTGATGAAGGCGACCCCGGTGCTTACATGGACAGGAGCCTGATGGAAGGAAACCCCCACAGCGCCCTGGAAGGCATGATCATCGGCGCCTATGCCATCGGTTCACACACCGGGTACGTATATGTTCGGCACGAGTATCCGATGGCAGTCGACAACGTAACCACTGCCATCAAGCAGGCAGAGGAATACGGCTTGCTGGGAGAAAACATTCTGGGCAGCGGCTTCGACTTCAAGGTCAGAGTCAGCAGGGGCGGCGGATCTTTTGTCTGCGGAGAATCGACGGCTTTGATGGCGTCGCTGGAGGGCAAAGTAGGAGAGCCGCGGGCCAAGTACACCCACACCTCGGAGAAGGGATTGTACGACCAACCCTCAAATCTGAACAACGTGGAGACGTGGGCAAACGTCCCGCTGATACTCCTCAACGGCGCTGACTGGTACAGCAAGATTGGCACCGACGGCAGCAAGGGCACCAAGATATTCTCTCTGGTGGGCAACGTGAAGAACACCGGGCTGGTGGAGATCCCTATGGGCACCACCTTGCGGGAGATTGTCTACGACATCGGCGGCGGCACCACAGACGGCAGGGCATTCAAGGCTGTGCAGACCGGTGGTCCCTCAGGAGGCTTCATTCCTGAGAGCCTGCTGGACCTGCCGGTGGACTTCGATGAACTGACCCGCGTCGGCTCCATGATGGGCTCAGGCGGCATGATCGTCACGGACGAGACCGCCTGCATGGTTGACCTGGCCAAATACTTCGTCGGCTTCCTGCAGGAAGAGTCCTGTGGCAAGTGCCTTCCCTGCCGGGAAGGCCTGAAGCGGATGCACCAGATACTCAGCGATATCACCAGTGGAAAGGGCGCTGAGGGCGACATTGAACTGCTTGAGCGGTTGTCCTCCACCCTCAAAGACAGCTCCCTGTGCGCTCTCGGGGGCACGGCGGCCAACCCTGTGCTGACCACGATTCGCTATTTCACGGACGAATACGAAGCCCACATCAGGGAGCAGCGCTGTCCGGCAGGAGTCTGCAAGGAACTGATTACCTACTACATCATCGACGAGAAATGCCCCGGATGCGGTCTGTGCGTCAAGCCATGCCCCACCGGCGCCATAACGTTCGTAGCCAAGAAGAAGCCGGTCATATTGGACCAGGACCTGTGCATCAAGTGCGGCACTTGCTACGACATCTGTAATCTGAAAGCTGTAGGGGTGAAATGAGCGACCTGGTCAAGCTGACCATCGACGACCGAGAGATTCAAGCCGAACAGGGCAAGACCATACTGGAGGTAGCCAGGGACAACGGCATCGACATACCTGCTCTGTGCTACAACGAGGGTCTGGAACCTTACGGAGCCTGCCGTCTCTGCCTGGTGGAGATCACCAGGAACGGCCGCTCCAGACTGGTGACTTCGTGCCTCTACCCCGTCGAGAACGGCCTGGTGGTGAAGACCGCCACTGAAAGAGTCATGGCCAACCGCAAGATGCTGATGGAGCTGTTGCTGGCCAGATGCTCCGGCGTAAAGGTGATAGAAGACCTTGCCAGGAAGATGGGCGTGGAGAAGACTTCATTCAGGCCAGAGTATCTCGAGCACGACGAGTGCATCCTGTGTGGCCTGTGCGTTCGAGCCTGTCGGGAAGTGGTGGGCACAAGTGCCATCAGCCTGGTCAACCGCGGCGTAAACCGAGAGGTGGCTGCACCGTTCCTGGAAACGGCGTCTGACTGCATAGGCTGCGGCTCCTGCGTCTACGTCTGCCCCACGAAGTGCATCAAGATGGAAGATGCAGGTGATACCAGAACGATTCATAACTGGAAAGTGAGCTTCAAGCTGAAGAAGTGCAACGTCTGCGGCAACTACTTTGCCCCGGAAAGGCAACTCGACTACATCAGAGAGAAGTTGAACCTACCCGGAGACTTCTTCGACACGTGCCCAAACTGCAGACAATAGCGCCCCCGGGGCGACTCGAACGCCCGCACCCAGCTCCGGAGGCTGGTGCTCTATCCGACTGAGCTACAGGGGCACACCCCTAATAATAACCCACACAGCAATCGCGTAACAACCGGCACATCACGACACCCCCAGACTAGTTGGCAGGCCTTGGCCTTGCCGATAGCTGCCGGACTGCGCCCTACTCTTGTCTTGACCGCGACGTGCCAGACGAATTGCTGTTGCATCGCCAAATGTTGTTGATATAATAGACGAGACAATCTGTACGCTAGGGAAGGGGGCACCCGAGAGACAGAGCCATGAAGTTTTCCAGAATCCTGGTGCCTGTAAGTGGCAATGACGCTGACAGAGAGGCAGTAGCATTAGCCTGCAAGATGGCCAAGGAGAACAAGGGCAAAGTCTGCGTCGTCTACGTCATTCAGGTGAAGCGCTCATTGCCCCTGGATGCCGAGGTTGAGCCGGAAACCCAGAAGGCAGAAGAGATTCTGAGTCGGGCTGAAAAGGTTGCCGACGAGCAGGACTACGAGATAGAGACCGACCTGCTCCAGACCCGGGAAATCGGTCCGGCGATAATTGACGAGGCAATGGAACAGAGCGCCGACGTCATTCTGATCGGCGTAGCATACCCGAAACGTTTCGGGCAATTCGACCTGGGTGAGACTATCCCCTATGTGCTGAAGAACGCCCCCTGCCGGGTGATACTGCTGCGCCAACCCATTCTCATAGAGCAGAACCAATGAAAGTCGTTGTCATGGGCTGTGGCAGGGTGGGAGCTCAACTTGCCGCTCTACTCGACAGGGAAGACCACCAGGTCACTATTCTGGACGTTGATTCCAGTAGCTTCCGCAGGCTCCACTCAAGCTTCAGAGGTACTGCACTGCTGGGCGACGGCACCGACGAGGATTCGCTTCGAAAAGCAGGAATAGAGGAAGCTGAGGCCTTCGTGGCGGTGACTCAAGGAGACAACCGCAACGTGATGGCTGCCCAGATTGCCAAGCATATCTTCAACGTGCCAAGGGTTATGTGTCGCATTTACGACCCGCTACGGGAAGAGCTTTATCGCACCCTCGGACTGGAGACCATCAGCCCCACAACAGTCTTTGCAAAACTGCTGAGGGACAAACTCGTGGAGAAAGGCCAGTAATGTACATTATCGTCGTCGGTGGGGGAAGGGTGGGCTACTACCTCTCAAAAGCCCTGCTCAGCGAAGGCCACGAGGTACTGGTCATTGAGAAGGACCCCATCAAGGTAGAGCGCATCGAAGAAGAGCTGGGCAGTATCTGCATGCAGGGGGACGGCTGCGAGGCCTCCACCCTGGCGGAAGCGGGCAGCGAGAGGGCTGGCCTGTTCGTTGCTGTGACTGATGAAGACGAAGACAACCTGGTATCGTGCCAGGTAGCCAAGCATATGTTCAATGTACCCCGCATCATCGCCCGCATAAGCAACCCGAAGAATGAGACTGTGTTTAGGAAACTGGGCATTGACGTCACAGTCAGTGCCACAAACCTGATCCTCGAGTATATCGGTCAGGAGTTGCCCACGCACCCGCTGGTACGCCTCCTTGACCTCAAGCAGGGTGAACTCGAAGTCGTGGAAGTGAAAATCCCATCCACCTCTTCAGCCGTGGGCCGGCGGATCAAGGACCTCTCTTTGCCTCCAGGAAGCATACTTACATTGATGATCAGGGACCAGGAGATCATAGTACCCAGCCAGGATACGACTATTGGGGCTGAGGATCGAGTGATCGCCGTCACCAGAGCCGCCGCCGAGCAGGCCCTGCGCACTGAACTCTCTGGCAGTTGATGATGACCAAGAAGATTGCTTACCTGGGCCCACCGGGTACGTTCACCGAGGAGGCCGCCTTAAAGTATGACTCCAAAGCCCAACTCCTCCCCTTCTCCAATGTCGCCGCTGTGGCCGCCGCTGTGGATACCCATCTGGCTGAAGAAGGAGTGGTGGCTATCGAGAACAGCCTCGAGGGATCTGTGACCGATACGCTGGATTTGCTGATCCACGAGTCGAAGCTGCTCATTCGACAGGAACTGGCCCTGGCCATTGAGCACCACCTGCTGGTCAAGCCGGGTACCCAGGCCCCTGAAGTGAAGGCGATCTTCTCTCACCCTCAAGCTCTGTCCCAATGCCGCCGTTTCCTGGAGAGATGCTTTCCACAGGCAGAGATGGTGGCCGCGCTCAGCACGACAGCGGCCGTAGAACAGATGATGTCCTCCCCCACCACCGCAGGTGCCGTGGGCACCCAGAGGGCGGCTGAACTGTACGGCGCTGAGATTCTGGCCAAGAACATCCAGGACCGTTCCCCGAACGTTACCCGCTTCGTCGTGCTTGCCACCAACGACCATCCCCCAACCGGTCGTGACAAGACGTCTCTGTGCTTCTCCTTCGACGAAGACCGCCCGGGGTTGCTTTACGAGGTGCTCAAGGAGTTCGCCGACCGCAACATCAACCTGGCAAAGGTGGAGTCACGCCCCTCGAAAGAAAGCCTCGGAAGATACTTCTTCCTGATCGACCTGGAAGGACATCGCCAGGACTCGTCTATCAGCGAGGTGTTGGAGAAGGTGAAGGCCAAGACCTCCATCCTCAAGGTTTTTGGTTCCTACCCGAGATGCGATGAGAAAGCCTGACGGACGGCGCATCATCGCACTCTTCGCCCTCAGCCGCGGACAACCTCACAACCATAAGGAGGAAAAAGCCTTATCACCGGGTGAAGGTGCATCGGTCTTGGGGCAACTGTCAGGATGATGACAACGGACTTGCACAGCAAGGGTACCGAAACCCAGTTCGACCTGGACTGGGATGACCACCATGCAGTGCCCCAGGTAATGTTCCCCGACCTGGAATTCCTCTTTCGGCGAATGAACGAGGTCACCGTCGAGGAGGTAGAGACGAAGGAGGAGGAAACGATCCTGGACGTCGGCTGTGGCAGGGCCATTGATG
>CAZTYW010000019.1:0-17194 GCA_964617695.1 uncultured Dehalococcoidia bacterium | reverse complement strand
ATAGACCTTGTTTACAGGAAAGACTCAAACGACAAGAAAGTGTGGCAGGTGCCGCACGACCACGCATACAAGTTCGACTATGCTTTTCTCAGGCAGGTAGTCGAGCCCCATCTCAAGGTCGAGCGCAGTATCGGCATATCATTGTTCTTCGCCTTCCCGTGGTGGGGACTCATCCTCGCCAGGCTACCTCGGCCTGTTGCCCTGGGCACCCTGAATGCACTGGACAAGCTGGCACGCCGGCTGCCCTCTTTGAGCGACTGCATGGTATTCAAGTGCACCCCCAGGAGCGACGCCCTGCAGACGTCCGCATCGGCACAGTACAGGGTGAAGTCACTTCCTGGTCAACATGATTGACAGGACCCCGTGACCAGCCTCCATTTCGCAAGTATCTCTGATCTCGTCCCTGTACTCTTCAAGCAATTCGTCCACAGCCTGGGTCACCTCCGGCCAGTCGTCGAACTTGTAGTCGTGGAAACCCAACACACCCCCGGGGACGAGATGGGGCCAGATAATGCGGAAGTCGCTTTCTACGGATGACTTCTGATGGCAACCGTCAACAAATCCAAAAATGAATTTCTGGTCCGCAGGAAATCTGACCTCCCTGGAATCCCTCATGATGGTGACGATGTTGTCAAAACCGCGGGTTGTCTGGCGATAGACATCCAGCATGGGACGTCCCAACAAGTACGCCTGGTACACCTCGGAGGCAGTAACACCACCCCTGCCAACGGTCTTGTCAAGGGTGGCATCAAACGTGTCAATAGCGTAGACCTTCTTTCCGTACTTCTCTGCGAACTCGGCCAGCTTCACCGTACCACCACCCATGTAGGCGCCGACCTCAACGATGTCCCCTTCCAGGTCCTGCAATGCCCTATCCTCAATGAACCGTATCAGGTTCTCGTAACCCACAAACTCCTCTGCCACCTCGCTTGCCTCATTCCTGCGCTTGCGCCCGCAGGGCCATTATCACGCCGGCGGACGTCCAGGTGTTCTTCTCCTCAGGCCATATGATTTCCTCGGGGAGTTTGACGCCCGTTTTGAAACCACCCGCAGGATCCCTGAGCCGAAGGATCCAATCCATAAGCAATCTGGCTCTATCCAGCTCGCCTATCAGGCACAGAGCTATAACCAGTTCAGACGTCTCGGCCACGGTCACCCATGGCGCTGTGCTGACGCACTTGCAGCCCCAGTCCTCGACAACAAAATCCCGCCAGCGCTTCAGAATGTGGTCTCTCGCCTGTTCCCCCTCGATCACGCGGGTTAGAACGGGATAGAACCAGGTGGTGGCAAATCTCTGGCGGTCCTCCCCAAACCTGTCGAAGAGGTGAGGGCACTCCCTGATGGCGCTGACGAGCCTCCGGGCCGCCACACCCCAGTCAGGCCTGGCCCGCCCGACCAATTCGGCGATCTTCATGCCATTCCTGATGCATTGCCAGATGCAACTCGACCCGGCCATAAGGGCGCCCGGCCATGCGTTGCCGTCCGCGTCATATGACCAGTTTATCTCACCCGTGGGCTGCTGCAGAGTCAACACGAAGTCGAGGCCCGTCTCAACGGTGGGCCAAATCTCACGCAGAAACGTGGCGTCGTTGGTGAACAGGTAGTGATACCACACACCAGTTGCTATGTACGAGCAGTAGTTGGC
The DNA here is from genome assembly GCA_964617695.1 of uncultured Dehalococcoidia bacterium. Lineage (GTDB taxonomy): Bacteria > Chloroflexota > Dehalococcoidia > UBA2247 > RBG-13-53-26 > CAZTYW01. The sequence goes on along the minus strand of CAZTYW010000019.1, from coordinate 15,549 downwards.
ATCTTTGGTGAGGTCCTGAGGCTGCCCGTCGAGGTAGCGGGAGTACCAGCTTCCGTCACGGTTCTGGATATCAACCAGCCAGCGGTACGCCCTGATCGCCTCATCGTGTCTACCCACTGCATCCAGGGCTATGGCACACTCTATGTGGTCCCAGGGATCTGTGGTGCCAGCTTCGTACCATGGGATGGCTCCGGAGGGAAGCTGATGGCTACTTATAAAATCGGCTTGCTCAAGAATGAGGTGACGTATGTCCTCCATCCTCCCCCTTTCGGGCATATATCACGATACTCTTGGGAAAGATGTGGTTGCATATGTCATCGAGCAAACGCACCGGCCTGCTCTTCGTGTTCAGGTCCCACACCAGAAACCTGTGATACAAAGAGGGAATCAGCGCTTTCTCGTTGTTTATTCCGAAGAGGCACCGCAGCAGCCAGTATATGGAATGCAGTGCATGCTTGCGCCGAATGGCACATATGCGGAGGTCACTCTGGTAGAGCAACTCGATCAGTCTGCCCGCCCTGTACTTCCTTACGTGCCCTCCCGGATTGCCATTGTAGTCCTTCGACACTCTCCAGTAGACTGTCTCCGTCAGGTAAGTGGGCACACTAACGGCCAGCATGCCGTCAGCTTTCAATACTCTCACCAGCTCCTTTATGCCTTCGCTGTCATCGACAAGATGCTCCAGCACTTCGGAGCAGACCACCCTGTCAAAGGAAGCATCCTTCAGGGGGAGGTTCATCGCATCCCCCCTGATGGCTGACCATCTGCCACTGCGACCATCCTCCTCATCTATGAGAAACAGCGCGTACATCGTCTTCTTGAGATCTTCCTCTCCGATATCCAGGCAATATACGGAGCAGTCAACTTGCTTGTAGATCCCCCAACTATGCCGCCCGCTACCGCAGCCAACGTCCAGAACCTGATGGCCAGCTTCAACTCCCAGGAGCCTGTGGTCAACAGTGAGCATCTACATCAACTCCTGGTATACCTCTACGGTCTTCTTGGCTGCTTCGCGCCAGGTGAACCTTCTTTCCACCCTTTTCCTCCCGCCCTCACCCAGCTTTTTTCTAAGAAGCTCGTCCTCCAGCAGGCGTTTGATTGCAGCCGCCAACGCCTCGGAATCGCCCGCAGGTACCAGCATTCCAGCTTCGCCGTCTTCTCCGGTTACCTCCGGTAGAGCACCACCCCGCGTGCAGACAAGTGGGACCCTGCAGGACATGGCCTCGGCAGCAGGAAAGCCAAAGCCCTCGAAAAGAGACGGGACTACTGCCACTTCAGCAGCAGAATAGCATCTGACCAGTTCCTCCGAGCTTATCCTCCCTGTAAAACTAACACTGTCTTCGAGCCCGTACTCTGTTATGACACTGGACGGATACTTCCCGTCCGGCGGGGTATTGCCCACGATGGTCAGTCTCACATCCATTTCATTCTTCAGAAGTCGCAGGGCCTGCAGAAGGTACAGAAGACCCTTGATCCGCCCTGCCCCTCCAACCACGATAAGACTATTCGGCTCCTTGGGTATTGAATCATCCGGCTTGAAGAGCTCGCTGTCCACGCCGTTGTATACCACCTTCACCTTTTCTGGCAGAACGTGGAAATCGCGCTGTATCTCCATAGCAGAGCTATTGGAGACAGTTATTATGCCGTCAACTCGCCTGGACACATAGCGCTGCATGGCCAGAAAAGAGTACCATCTCCTCATCCTGAACCTTCTCCACCAGTTGTCTGCCTGCGCCATCTCGATCTCTCTGTCGATCGATATTGGGTGGTGAATAGTGGCCACAACCGGAATGTTCAGGCGCTTCATGAGGAGGAGGCCGTAGCCCAGGCACTGGTTGTCGTGTATAACGTCAAATCTCTGCTGTCGATGGAGTTGCCGTGACCTGACGTACGACCTCATGCTGAACGTGAAAGGCTCGGGGAAGCCACCCAGCAGCACAGACGCAAACTCGTAGAAATTGAGAGGGGTCAGCAACCGATACGGGCGTGGCGGAATGCGATGGCAGTTGACACCGTAGAGGTCCAGGCTGTCAAGCTTGTCCATCTGCACCGCATCCACCACGTTCGGATGCGGGCAGCCTGACAACAAGCGCACTTCATGCCCGAGATTGCATAGCTCTTTGGATAAGTAGTGAATATATACACCCTGACCGCCACAATGGGGCTCTCCCCTATATGACAGCAGGCATATCCTCACCGCCGACGACCCCCTGCATGACGGGCTCGCTCTATCAACTGCGGCAGTCTACCAGCCAACATGCAGCTACCATGCGCCAGAGGGCTGGCAATCATCGCCGATAATGTCGCTGTATCCTCGGCTCGCACGTGCCCAAGTATAGCATACAAGTTTCGGAACGACCAGCCCGAACCACGACCAGCGGCTAGGCAGAAGATACATGTCCCTGGACAATTGGCGCATGTTCCGCCTTCCCCTCGTTGCCCCTTCTCAGCCACGTGAGACGCAGCACAACCAGCGCGGCCAGGCCGCAAATCAGGACAACCTTCCTCATATCAGGCATGGGCTCCCAGAACCCGCCCCAGAACACGTCCAGCACCTGCCGAGGAGAAATCCTGGGCAGTTGTAACGATCTCTCGCCCGTCTCGGGATCCTGTTCATAGAATGTCACCGCTGTATTCTCCAGGGAGTTATCGTCCTTTCCCTCGTAGTCGACCCACACGTGTATTGGAGACCAGTTGATAGTGTAGGGGATCCCTTTTGCCTCAAAGACAGAGGCCAGCACCAGAGCACGAGATTTGCAGTCACCTTGCCCATTCTCCAGCACCTCTTCGACGGTGGGGAAATACCAGGGCATGCCATGAGTTTCCCAGTCATAGCTATAGGGTATCCGTTCAAGCACACAACTCTCAATGGCCGAGGCATCCGAAGGCATGTCCTGGCAGAAGCCCGCAGCCGCAGCCGCGTCGATCTGGGGATTCAGAATCCGCTGCAAGCTCGTGACCAGATTAAGAGGATTGGGATAGAGTACTACTAACACCCAAAGAAGCAACAGCAGCGGAAAACACCTGCGCAGAAACCTTTTCCAGGAACGACTCACCAGCATTTGGGGCCTTCGTCGCTTGAATACAGCAGCTTCCTGAGCATCAGCCTGTGTCAGCTACTTCGATTCTAGCACCCACCTGAATACGTGTCGACCAGAATTCCCAATTTGACATGGCCCTTGCACTTTGCCTGGCGGTGGGCTACAATTCCTGAGCAAAAATGAGCTACGCACTTGGCATCGATATTGGCTCTGTCAGTGTCAAGCTCGCACTAGTCGGAAACGACGACAGGATTGCCCACCTTGATACAGAGAAGATAACCGCCAGCCCCAAGTCTGCAGTCGGATCACTCATAGCGAGACTTGAGAAACACGTCAGTCTCCCAGACATATCCGCCGCTGGCGTCTCTGGTTCCATCTGGGGCATAATACCCAAAGAGCTCAACTGGGCAGAGTACAGCAGCTCGCTGGCTATAGCTTCCGGGGTCATTCACTTCCATCCGGCGGCAAAGACCATCATCCAGATTGGCGGCCAGACTTCCCTGGTCATACTGCTGGAGGATGGTTTGAGAAAGCCGTGGAAAGTGACATCAAACCCCCTTTGCGCTGCGGGAACCGGAAGGTTCCTTGAGCAGCAGGCCTACCGACTTGGAATCAGCCTTGATGACTTCTCACGCCTGGCGCTGGAGTACGACGGGACAGTGCCAAGGATAGCAGCCAGATGCAGCGTCTTTGCCAAGACCGACCTGATTCACCTGCAGCAAAAGGGCGTCCCGGTCGGCGCCATGCTCTATGCCCTCTGCGGCAGCATATCCCGAATGGTTACCTCCCTCAAGAAAGGGGATTTCGAGGAGCCGATCTTTCTTGTTGGCGGCCCTGCGGCCAACAGCGCATTACTTCAGTCTCTCAGGGAGGTGCTCTCATCGAGGAACGGCCATCAAGTGGATGTCACCGTCCCGGGGAACTTCCTCCACATCGACGCCATAGGCTCCGCCCTGCTGGCGAGAGATTCAGGCAGAGAATCAACAGTGACTGCACTGCCCGAAGGCGAGGCGAGGCAGTTCCGGTTTCAAAGGCCGGCGCTTGCCAAGAGCAGCGTGCGCCACAACCACTGGGAACCTCCCACCATAGACGGGCCTTTCACGGGCTATCTCGGAGTCGACGTCGGCTCGACCAGCACGAAGGCCGTAATACTCGACGAAGCGGGCAAGACAGTCATGTCAAAGAGCTATCTGATGACCGCAGGACAACCCGTCGAAGCAGTCAAGCAGGTCTTCCGCAACCTTCTCGAACACGTCAGGGGCAACGCCAACATAGCCGGAGTGGGCGTTACCGGCTCAGGGAGATACCTGGTAGGTGGCTTCATTGGTGCAGACCTGATAAAGAATGAGATCACCGCGCAGACGAGGGCTGCTGCAGAACTGGATGCCGAAGCAGACATCATCGAGATAGGCGGGCAGGACTCAAAGCTGGTTATCAAGCGGAACGGAGTTGTCGTCGACTACCAGATGAACAAGGCATGCGCCGCCGGGACCGGCAGCTTCATCGACGAACTGGCGGACCAGCTCGGTATACGCGTCCAGAACGGGGAATTCGCCAGTCTGTCATTCAAAGCCCCACACACGGTCGAACTCGGTACCAGGTGCGCCGCCTTCATGGAACAAGCAGTTGCTGCAGCCCAGCAAGAAGGCGTGCCCATCGAGGTGATAACAGCCAGCCTGGCCAATTCGATTGCCGGGAACTACCTGTCCAAGGTCGTCGAAACGAGGAAGCTGGGCGAAAAGGTAATGCTGACCGGCGCAGTATTCTACAACCAGGCCGTTGTATCTGCTTTCGAACAGGCGCTGCAGGGACGGACAATCATTGTACCGGAACACAAGGAGGTTAGCGGTGCCATAGGCGTCGCACTCCTGGCCAAGGAGATGATGGCCGGCAGGGCATCCAACTTCAAAGGGTTGGGGAACGTCGTGAACACGACGCACACGCTGAGCACGTTCACCTGCAAGGGGTGCGAGAACAACTGCACCATCAGTCGGCTGGAAATCCCTGGCGAGCAGCCCACTTTCTACGGCAGCCGGTGCGACCGGTACGACAGCACCGTTGCACGGGAGAGAATCGAAACGGCCTTCGATGTGCGTGAGAAGCTGCTGTTCAAAGAGTACAGGGAGACCGATGGCAAGCCTGCAGTAGGCATCCCGCGGGCCCTCCTCGTATATGACTACGCCCCGCTGTTGATCGGCTTTCTGAATGCGCTCGGCGCAAAGGTCGTTCTTTCCGGCAAAACTGACAAAGGGATCACAGAGCAGGCCGTCGAACTCGGCTATACTGATAGCTGCTTCCCCATCAAGCTGTTGCATGGCCATGCGGCCAGCCTTTCACAGCAAGCAGACTTCATTCTCTTTCCCTCTGCCATCCGAATGGGCATGAAAGAAGGAGACGAGGATCAGAAATACTCGTGCCCGCTCGTCCAGGCATCGCCCTACATCATACGTCAGGTTCTGGACCTTGGCGACCGACTGCTGATACCCACGGTTGACCTCAGCAGAGGCAACTCTGACTTGATGAACAACCTGGCAGACGTCGCCGTGAAGCTGGGGTACACAAGAGGACAGGGCAAGCAGGCTGCGCTGGTGGGGATCAGAGCTCAACAGGAATTCGAATCAGCCCAACTGGAACATGGCAAGAAGCTACTGCAACAGATCCGTCAGAACGACCAGCTGGGCGTGGTGCTCTTTTCCCGTTCCTACATGTCTCAGGATTCGGGAGCAAATCTCGGAATCTGTGAGGAGCTCGCCAAGCTTGGCGTAGTGTCGATACCCCTCGACTTTCTCCCGCTGGACTCCGTCAACGTCAGGCGGTACTCCGATCGGCCTTACTGGTTTTACGAAAGCAAGCACATAGCTGGCGCAGAGATAACGGCACGAGACCCGCTGTTGTATGGCCTGGTACTGACAAACTTCGGCTGCGGACCAAACTCGTTCATCCTCAACATTGTGGCCGACATCATGGGCGACAAGCCATTGGGGCAACTGGAGATCGACGAGCATGCCGCCGAGGCCGGCCTGATCACCCGTCTCGAAGCCTTCGTGGACACCATCAGGGAGTTCCACCGCTCATCAAGATCGTGCCAGCACACTATCAAGGGGAACATATACCGTTCTGCACCGGTGGCCTTCAACGCCAACAAGAAGGTCATCTTGATCCCGCGAATGGCCAACCACGCCGAGGTACTGGGGGCAGCAATGCAGTCGTTCGGAGTCAAAGCCGTTGTCCTGCCCGAGCCAGACCAGACAAACCTGTACTACAGCAACAAGATGACGTCAGGTAAGGAATGCCTGCCCTACCGCGTTACCCTCGGCGATTTCATGAAGTTTTTCTACGAGGGCACGAAAGAGGGTATCGGCCCACAAGATGTCGAGGGTTTCATGGCCAGTGCCTTCGGCCCTTGCCGCTTTGGGAAATATGCCGTAGAAGAAGCCAGGATACTCCGGGAGATCGGCTTTGACCTCACCATCCGTACCACGGTATCAAACACGGCCTACAGCGATCTCGGCCTCGGCTCAGGTTTCGAGCGAATATGCTGGAAAGGCCTGGTGGCTGTCGACAATCTTGAGAGGTTGCTCTGGCGCACCCGGCCCTACGAGAGGCAGCCGGGAGCTGCGGAAGACCTTTTCAGCCAGTACCTGGCCAGGATTGCCGACCGGGTCCGCCGGAGGGAGGCTCTTGATGACCTTCTAAGAGACGCCACCAGCGCCTTCAAGACACTGATTGACCCCGGCAAGCCGAGAAGGCCAGTCGTAGGAATCAATGGCGAGATCTATCTGCGCTCCAACAGGTTCAGCAACAACGACCTGGTGAAGGACTGCGAGAACGCCGGACTGGAGGCCTTCGTATCGCCAATCGGAGAGTGGTTCAAGTATCTCACACACAGGAAGATCGAGGACGGTTACAGGGACAGGCAATTGAAGAAAATTGTCACCGGCTGGCTACGGCGCTTCTGGCAGGAGACGACCGAGCGGTCGGTAGCCGCCAATTTCGCAGAACTATTCTACATCAGGGAGCCCGCCACAAAGCACATCCTGTCCAAATCGGGCCAGTATCTATCAGGCAAATGCGGAAGCGAGGCGGTTGTCAGCATTGGAGCCGGTATCGAGTGGATGGAGAGCCCCCAGTTCGCCGGCGTGATTTCAGTAATGCCCCACGGGTGCATGCCCGGGGGAATTGTGGCTGCCATGTCCGAGAAATTCAGCGAGCTATTGGGCAAGCCGTGGATCAGCCTCACCTACGATGGTTTCATGGAGACCAATAATCTAACAAAGATCAACAACTTCGCCGAAGTCATCAGATTCTGCAGTAGAGGGAACGGCGCGGCATCTTAGACACTGAGATGCGGTGAAGCACTCAGCAGTCCGGCGATGCTCTTGGCATCGCAAATGGTACCGGAGGCTATCAGGCCCGCGACATCGGATGTGGGCACGCGTACCAGTTCTATGCTGTCAGTATCCTCAGCCTGCAGAGGGCTGAAGACAAGCTCCGTCGCCAGGTAGAGATACAGGTACTCTGTGCAATAGCCCGGCGCTGAATAGAAGCCGCCCAGTCTGGTGACTTTGTTGGGCAGATAACCGGTCTCCTCCTGCATCTCACGTTGCACCGCCTGTTCAGGCGTCTCATCGCCCTCGATGCCCCCAGCAGGAATCTCAAGGAGTTCCTTGCCTACAGCATGCCGAAACTGGCGCACCAGCAGAACGTTGTTCTCAGCATCGATAGCCACGACCGCCACACAGTCATCGTGTTCAACAACCTCACGGGTTGTCCTTCTTCCGCCGGGCTTCTCCACATGATCCACCCTGAGCCTCACGGCGCGCCCCCGATATGCCTCTTCTCTGCTCAGCAGTCGCTCTTTCACGCTATCCAAAGGAATCTCCCCAATAGTCAATGCCATCCGAAGGACAGTCAAGAACGATGGATCAAGGCCACCTCGTCGCAGTTGGGAAACTTGGGACACCGATAACACTCTGCCCACACTTTTCGAGGCAGGTCCATCCTATCGATCTGGAGGAAATCGAACTTCTCGAAAAAGGACGGCCTGTAGGTCAGGCAGAAGATCTGAGGGATACCCAGTTCCCTGGCCTCCGCAAGACACGCTTCGATGAGACCCCGCCCGAACCCCTTTCCCTGGCAACCTTCAGATACCGCAACCCCCCTGATCTCAGCCAGGTCAGACCAGTAAATGTGTAGCGCACCACAGGCAACCATCGCGCCCTCTTCCCTGATCACAAAGAAGTCTCTTATGTTCTCATAGATCTCGCTCAAAGCACGGGGCAGCATTTGTCCCGTGCCGGCAAACTCGTTGACCAGCTTGTGGATCTCAGGCGCATCGCCGATCCTGGCCTTCTCTACCTTTGACACTTTCCTCCTCTAGCTGACGCTCCGGTCCCTCAACTTCAGCCTCTGCTCCAGCGCGCGGTAGAAGAAGTCTGGAGGGAATATCCGCAAGAAGCGCGCCACGTAGGGACTTCGTCTCACCGTAATCCTATCCCCATCCTGCAAAACAAAGCTTATCTGACCATCTACGCTGAGCATAGCTTCGTGATCGGTGCGCACTTTGAGTTCGATGACAGCCGTTGATGGCAGTACCAGGGCGTAAGCCATCGTCAGGTGGGCCGAGACCGGCTTAATCAGAATCTCGTCCGCCTGTGGATAAATGATGGGCCCCCCGGCAGCCAGTGAGTAACCAGTGCTGCCGGTAGCCGTTGCCACGATGACGCCATCAGCCCTGTAAGTCGTGAGTGGTTCCCCGTTGACGGCGGCCTCTATATACACCACCCTGGACACCGCCCCCCGCCCCAGCACGACATCATTAAGGCAGTAGAGAGGCTCGGCAAGGTCCAGGCCAGCTTTGGCTTCACCCTCAGACATCTGCACCTGCAGCATGGTACGCTCATCAACCCACCCATCTCCTTTCAACAGAGCCGGAAGTCTGTCCATGATCTCATCGCCGGAGACCTCAGTCATGAACCCCAGATGCCCCAGATTGACCCCGACAATCGGCATCTGCCAGAAGGCTACAGCTCTTGCCATGCGCAGAATAGTCCCATCCCCCCCCACGGTCAGCCCCAGGGCCGTTCCGGGAGCCTGGGCCTTTATCTCCCGTTCGTCCCACGCAGAGCACGTCCAGCAGGATACGTTCAGGGATGCCAGCAAATCGGACACTTTCTGGGCCAGGGTCCTGGCTGCAGGGATTTTCGGGTGGTAGACGACGCCTACCCTCTCCATGAGCTGGCTACTATTTGCCCTTCCTGAAGAAATCGTCCAGGTCTCGCATCATGCGCTTGAGGTCATCATCGCTTATCGGTTCTGCAGCGTCCTCCGTGTACGCCGTAGCTGACTCAACACTGGGGTAGGCAAACTCGCTCTTGGCTTGCTCGCACAGCTCATCGTAGATCTTGGCCATATCCGCTTCGGTTTGACGGGCAAGGGACTCAAGTTCGCCAGTGTCAATCCGGATGTTCTCCATGTCAATCAACTTCTGCAAGATAGCCAGAGAGCACTTGGGATAATTGCTCCAGGGCAATGGAAGCCTGGCGACGTAGTACGGCATTGGCGACCACAGGCTGATGGCCTGCATGCCCCTCCCCTTCGCGTACCACAGGAAGGAGGAGTGTATGTTACCAACACCCTTGTACTCGGGATAGGGTTTGACATGGTTGCTTTCCAGGAACTGCCTCAGGCTGGGCTCGTTCACAACCCCCAGTACCAGCGGCTCCTCGGTATGAGTGATCCCCGTAGCCCCAAAAGAGCCGGCCGTATACAGCCTCTCAACTCCAAACAGGCTAGCCACCTCAAGAACAAGTGCAACGTACTCATGGGTCTTGGCCGTCGGCTGCTCACTCCTGAATATGAGCAGGTCCTCCCCACCCTGCGTGTTCTTCCAGCCATAGAATTCGTTCTTCATCAGCTCCAGTCTCTCGATGACCCCCTCCCTGACAGACACCCACGGGACCAGCGAGAAATCATCGGGCTCAATCCTGCCAAGCCTTTCAGCCCCCAGCTTCGTCTTCAAATACTCAACCACCCGCAGGCCAACGTGCCCCGTGTCCGGCCAGGCCATGATCAACCTGGCATGCCTCAGTTCAGGTCTCCTGTAAAGCTTGATGCGCTCACGCATTGCTAGACTACCGCCATGAAAACCGGACCACCCTCAAGCCATGCAAGACAGCACCAACGGCACCGTAAATGGTGGACCGGTGCCCACCGCTCCGAATTCGCCTGTCGCCGGAGCGAAACAAAGCCGTCACCCACCATCTCAGAAGGGGCGCAATCCTGAGGCTTCGACGCGTGCAACGGTCCAGGTTCTACGAAATCCGGACCCCAACAACAAGGAAGCAAACTGGTGCCTTCTGCCGTGCCCAGACAATCAGACTATCTTTGGCAACGAACGACCAGCACCATTGTATTTTCTTTTGCCTTGCGACGCAACCTGCCGAAGCATGGACGGCAGGTGGCGCCTACCTGTCAGCTTATCGGCCTCCTCCTGACGAAAAGAAGAGGGTACACAATGTCACTCACGCAGCAAGGAAGCCACACGGCCACGAACAGGAATAGGAAGACAAACGGGAGCAAACCGATCCAGTCAGCCGTCCCGAAGGCGGTGAAGTAGAACAAGGATGCCCATGTGCTCAACAATACGTGCCCAGCGTGCGGTATCTTGGTCGCAGGTCTCAAGTAGCCAATGCCGATTCCGAGCAGGGCCAGGGGATTCACAAGCCACCATTCTTCAATGAAGCCGACGTGGAACTCGATGTCGACACCAAGCAGGGTGCCACCCAGGTAAGGGATTATGGAGTCGCTCAGCGTGGCTATGCCAATCGACCCGGTGTAGCCCACCAGAATGGCTCCCCAGATTGTGCGCCTTCCGTGCAGCCGATACATGGCAGTCGTCGCAAGTGCGCTCAGTACAACGTGTGCCGGGTGCAAGGTGCAAAAAGCCGATTCGGAGAGGCGGGTTGAAACGCCGCCGTAGACTACGACGACCATTATCACAATCCCCGTCACAGCCCCGGCAAAGGTGAAGGGCACGTGCTCCGCCAGTTCCCTCAGAATAAGCCTTGATCGTGCCGACTGCTCTATCATGGCCTCACATGACCCACCCATAGCCCTGTCGATGGCAATTGGAGCAGACTCCCAACAACTCGGTCAGGTGGTGGTCTGGATGAAAGCCGAGGCTCTCAGCAACCTCGTCCTCCTTGTCGCAAAGCGCCTTATCAGCAAACTCCTGGAGAGCGCCGCAATCACGGCAGATCATGTAACTGTGACAACCTTCTCTGTCACCCAGTGTGCACCTGACGAACCCGCCGAGCGATAGCACCTTGTGAACCAGGTTGAGAGAGCAGAACAGCTCCAGCACCCGGTAGATCGTAACGTGGTCAACATGCCTACCTTGTTCCTGCAGGAGCCTCTGCAGGTCATAGGGAGAGAGAGGCCTGTCCGTTTCTCCCAGCACCTGAAGCAACTGCTTCCGCGGCTGGGTTATCTTGTAGCCACGCTCACGCAACACCTTCACCGCGTGTCCAAGGAACATAATGCAATAGTATTGCATTTGACCAAAAACAACAACCCCTGCGTCAAGGATGAAGCATTGACTGGAATGGACTCTACGAAGACGCTAGAATTGATGCAAGGCCGGGAGAAGACACGTGTCGAGTGTCTTTCTTGTGAGCGGCAGCAGACTTTTTTGGCTGACTCGGAAGGCCCTGGCCAGCGCACGATGTGACACAAGAAAGGGAGCAGGATGGTCAGTAAGAGCCTCCGCAACATGTTCTCCGAAGTCTCGCCCACCTACGAGCGGGTCAACCACGCTATGACCCTGGGCCTCGATATCCGCTGGCGAAGGATGACTGCGAAAGAAGCTGCTGCGGGGTCTGGTAACAGGTGGATCGACGTCTGCAGCGGCACGGGTGACCTGGCCGCCTGCCTGAGCCACCTGGCCGGGGAACACACCACGATCTTGGCAGCTGATTTTTGCATGGATATGTTGGGCAAAGCGACCCTGAGACCAGAGGCTGATCAAATTGCCTTTGTCCTGGCTGATGCGAACTCGACGCCCTTTCCCGACGCCACGTTTGACCTGGTGACCACTTCTTTCGCCACGAGAAACCTCAACGTCAGCCGCGACAAACTGACGCAGTGCTTTCGGGAGTTCAACAGAATACTGAGAGCAGGGGGGCGCTTTGTGAGCGTCGAGACGAGCCAGCCGTCATCGAAGCTGGTCAGGAAGCTATTCCACCTTTATGTAAAGCTGACCGTTATACCCCTGGGCTATGCCATTTCAGGAACAAGGGACGGTTATAGCTACCTTTCGAACACCATCCGGCGTTTCTATGATGCCGCGGAGCTGGCGGATATTCTCCGAGAGGCTGGTTTCGCCAGTGTCAGCTACCGTCACTTGATGCTCGGCGCTGCAGCAATCCACAAGGCAGTGAAGTGAGCCATGAGCACGTCTTTCAGCCTGGTCCTGCCACAGCCTCAAGCAGACCTCAGACCCCCATCGGATGGCAGGCACGGTGCACGCCGTCTAGTACAGGTCAAAGATCTTTCCCGGATTCAGTATGTTCGCCGGATCGAACACGCTCTTGATGCCTTTCATGAGCTGAATTACGTCCCCGCTCACGCTTCTACTCAGATGACCCTTCTTCTCGAAACCGAGTCCGTGCTCGCCCGAGATCACGCCCCCCATTGATGTGCCCAGCCGGTATGTCTCTTCCAGCGCGCCGGACAGCCTCCGGTGCCATTCGCCCTCTTCGACGTCATTTCTCAAAAAGTGCAGGTGGACATTCCCGTCTCCTGCGTGTCCGTAGGTCAGAATGGGTATGCCGTGTGTATCTGATATCTTCTTGACTCTCTCAACGAACTCTGGGATTTCGCTGCGAGGCACTACGACGTCGGCTAATTCCAGCGGCCCCAGAGACTTCAAGGCCGGGTAAAACTTCTCTCTGGCGTCCAGAAGCCTCCTCCTGGCTGCCTCACTCGGAGGAACAAAAGCATCAACAGCACCATTCCTCATGCAGATCTCGCCTATGCGGTTGGCATTGGCGTACGTCTCTTCGTCGGAGTCCCCCTCCAGGATAATCATCAGGAAAGCCTCATGGTCATGAAAGGGAATCTCCCGGTTGGTGTACCGCTCCACCAGGCTGATCACGTCTCTCTCCATGAACTCGATGCCTGCGGGTGTGATTCCATGCCTGAGGATATCAGGCACCGCCCCGATGGCATCATGCAGGCTGCCGAAAGGCACAAAGAGGACCTCCCTCTTCTTGGGAGGTGAGATTAGCTTCAGCACGACCTTGGTTATCACTGCCAGGGTCCCCTCTGAGCCAATAAGGAGTTGCCGCAAGTCATAGCCGGTAGAGCTCTTGACGAATTTCCCGCCCAGGGGCACGATTGCAGCCGTTGCCAGCACGGCTTCCAGTCCAAGGACAAGATTCCTTGTCACGCCGTACTTTACGGCCTTCATTCCACCAGCGTTCGTGGCCACATTCCCACCTACGCTGGCACCGCTCTCGCCGGGATACAGCGGGTAATAGAGCCCTCTGCCTTCCACGGCGGTGTAAAGCTCAGCCAGGGTCACGCCAGGCTCAACAACGGCCACCAGATTCCCTTCGTCTATCTCCAGAATGTTGTTCATGCGCTCCAGCGACAGGACGATGCCTCCGAAAATGGGCACGCATCCGCCACACACGCCTGTGCCACTTCCCCTTGGAGTCACCGGAATCCGCTTCTCGGTGGCCAGACTAAGCACTGCTGCAACTGCTGACGCATTCCGAGGCTTGATTATCACCTGGGCAAGATGAGGCTTGGGAACAGGCATTTCGTCGCAGGAGTACTTCTGCAACTGGTCATCCTCGGTGTACACGCCATCCTCACCCACCAGGGCTCTCAGCGTTTCCACCAGCTCCGCTGTCACCTGAGCATAGGCGCTATTCTTCAATCCCAGACCTCCACTCTGGGATACCTCGTGCAGCAGTGAACATCAACAAATCGACGGGCTTCTCCGGACAATAGACACGAGGCCACGCACAAACCCTGGAGGCAGCCGAACCGCGGCCACGAGAACGGTGGGCAGAGTGTGGCTCGGATGTGCAGCCAACCAGGGATAGTAGCTATGGCAAGCAACAGGTCGCCGTGAACAGACCTAGGAGGCGACTTCTTCAAGTTCGAAACGGTAGTTCTCGATAACCGGGTTGGCCAGAAGCTTGCGACACATCTCCTGCAACTGCAGGTCTGCCTTAGCCCGGTCGTCCTCCTCCAGCTTGATCTCCATGTACTTGCCCGCCCTGACGCTGCCCACATTCCGAAACCCCAGTTCATGCAGCGCCCCCCTGATGGTCAGACCCTGAGGATCATTGACTGTTGGCTTGAGACTAACATAGACCCTGGCGATGTACATGCGCCCCCATTACGTTTGCAGACTGTGCCCCGCCAGCCTTCGGTATGCCTCCTGGTACCTCTCCGCTGTTTTCTGGATCAGGTCCTCGGGCAGCATCGGGGCAGGCGGCTCCTTGTTCCATCCCGAGGCCGACAGCCAGTCCCGGACCAGTTGTTTGTCGAAGCTGGGCTGCGACCGACCAACCTCGTAGACCTGCATATCCCAGAAGCGACTCGAGTCAGGCGTGAGGAGTTCATCTATAAGCATTAGCCGGTCGTCAACCAGCCCAAACTCCAGCTTGGTGTCGGCGATTATGATGCCTTTGCTGGCAGCATACTCCCGGGCATAGGCATACAACGCAAGGCTCTTTTCTCGCAACTCCTCCGCCAGGGACTTGCCCAGCAGTTCGGCCAAACCGGCCACCGAAAGAGGTTCATCATGACCGGTTTCGGCCTTGGTGGTGGGAGTAAACAGCGGCTCCGGCAGTTGTTCAGATTCCCTCAGTCCGGAAGCCGCGGGAAAACCATGCACAGTGCCGTCTTGACGGTACTCCTCCCACGCCGAGCCGGAGAGATAGCCCCGCACCACACACTCCACAGGAATGCGCTCCGTTCGAGTGACGATCATGCTTCGGCCGACCAGAAAGGAAGGATACTCATAGCCATCGTTGCGGTAAGGGTCGAGTTGCCTGACGTCGCCGATACTTTCCACCAGATGATTCGTCAGAATGTGTCTGGTCCTCTCGAACCAGAACGCGGAGAGCTGGTTGAGTACCTTTCCTTTCCCGGGGATCCCACAGGGCAAGACGACGTCGAAAGCAGAGATTCGGTCGGTAGCTACTATTAGAAGCTTGTCGCCCAGCTCATAGTTGTCTCGGACCTTCCCCCGGTGGAACAGCGGATGAGGCAAATTGGTCTCGAGCAGAACAGACATGCGCTACCCAATCAGTAGACCCGGCAGATGATCACCGGTTGAGTGCAAGTTTAACACAGGGCAATATGCATGGCAATCGGGCGATGATGCACGAACCTGCGCTGTTACCGAAAGCCATCCGACCAGCCGAACAAAGAGGGTAGTGTCAAGAGAAGTGTGTAAATTCATGGAGGGGCACGTCCTTCCAGGCGG
>CAZTYW010000018.1:18919-30420 GCA_964617695.1 uncultured Dehalococcoidia bacterium | reverse complement strand
TATATATTAGCAGGGTCACTCGCTGGATGCAGACCAATTCGGCATTCTGATTCCTGTAGTGCGCCTCGAGAGTGACGAAGTGGCCAGTCCCCAGAGCCGTGCTCTTCTCCTCACTCACATCGCACACTTTCGTCACGGCACGCACGCGATCCCCTGGGAACAATGGGCGCATGAACTCCATCTCACACTCAGTATCAACCACTTGATCAAAGCCGTCCTTGGCACACGTTTCAAACACTGCCCTGTAAACCGCAGGCATCTCCCGGCGGGGCCAGAGGGGAGGAATCACCCATGACTGTATCATCGTGGAGGGAGCAACAATGCTACCGTACTTGCTTGTACGGGCATATTCCTCGTCAGTGTAGAGCGGATTGCCGTCCTCCATGGCTTCACACCAGTGTCTGATCATGTGCTTGCACACTTCGTCAGTGGCAATCATCTCCGGCTGGTCCTGTCCAATCATCTCCTTTAACTCATCGTAGACAACCGAACCCACGTCGCACACCTCGTCGGGCATTAAAGGAAAATCCCCCTCCCATGAAGGGAGAGGGCAACAGTGAAGATGATCCGTTGGACTTCTTGGCCCAGACTCTACCCCGCACAAGCTTTCCTTAGACAGCAGCCAAATCTCAACACCCCTATTCGGGGTCATTTGTTTCGAAAGCCGACTCCGAAGGCTTGCTCTGAAGAAAGCGCAAACCCTAGTAGATGACCCCCTGCTGACGCAATCCGTCGATCTCGGACTTGGAATAGCCAAGACCGGACATGACCTCGTTCGTGTGCTGTCCCAGGAGAGCAGCCAGGCTCCTAACCTGTCCCGGCGTATCTGAGAGCTTTATGCTGATTCCTATCTGCTTCACCTTGCCAAACTTGGGGTGGTCAACCTCAATAACCATCTGCCGATGCAGCACCTGTGGGTCGCTGAAGAGCTCGTCCAGACTCAGGACCTTGCCCACCGGCACATCCGCCTTGCTGAGAAACTCAAACCACTCGTCCCTGGATTTCGTCAGAAAGGTTTGCCTCAACCAGGTAAGCAACTCCTCTTTCTTGTTCGGATCAAACTGGTGAGGAGCGTAATCTTCCCTACCCAGAGCACGACACAGGTTGCGCCAGAAGCGCGGCTCAATGGGACAGACGGCGAGGTACTTGTCGTCCTTCGTCTGATAGACACTGTAGAAAGGCTCTGTACCGCTGGTGATAGTCTCGCCGCGCTGCGGCAATACCTGGGTGCCCAGGTACTCTCCTGCACCCGGCACACCCATCAAAAGCGACACAACCCCGTCAGTCATAGACACGTCCACATGCTGGCCCCGCCCCGTCCTCTCCCTGGCACAAATACCAAGCAGAATCCCAATAACCGTTTGCATGACTGCGACAGCAATATCAGCCACTATGTTGAGTGCGATGACCGGTTTGCCATCACGCCGTTCTCCGGTAAGACCCAGGACACCTCCCATGCCAGAGTAGTTGGCATCGTGGCCGGGAAAGCTACTGTATGGCCCGGTCTGCCCATAGCCGGAGACTGAGCAGTATATGATCCTGGGGTTCGTCTTCGAGATAGCCTCGTAACCGGCGTTCATGCGATCCATCACCCCTGGTCTGAAGGCCTCGAGAACAACGTCGTATTCTTTGGCCAGCTTATGGAACACCTGTTGCCCAGCCTCGGTCCTGAGATTGAGCGCCATGTTCTTCTTGTTCCGGTTGGTTGCCATGTAGGCAGTCATCCTCTCCGTCTCCTCGTCGCTCTCAGGGAAGAACGGAAGGCCATCGCCAACGCCGCGACTGCCGCCACCGGGAGGCAAGTCAATCTTGAGTACGTCGGCTCCCATATCACCCAGCATCATGGCAGCAATGGAAGCCGGCCCCAGCCCCGTCAAATCCAAGACTCGGATACCGCTAAGAGCTGATGCCAATTTGACCTCCTATCTATCAAAGTCAAGCCAAGATTCGGCCCAGACCGCCCCCTGGCGCGCCTTCAAACGGCACATTATCCCAAACGTCAGTCAATTCTACTTTGGGCCCCACTCTGACCCGGCCAACAAGTTCCCAAAGGCAGCAGGTGTCGCCTGAAGCCTGCTTTGTGACCCCCAGATAAGCTTGCCCCAGGCTTTCATCCGCTCGTGCTATGCAGTCGGCCCAGCTTCCTCGCCTGATTGCGTATCCTCTTGCGTTGCCGCCTTCTTCGATGCCCTGTATCTCAGCCAGAAAAAAGGAAAGAACAGCACAAAACTAATCAGCCCCCAACTGAACCCCAACCTGACGGCCTTCAGGGCCTCTTCTGGCGTGATTATCATGTCCATTTGCATACTGCCGAGTGCTAGCTGGTCCAGAACCAGGGTATTCCCCCTGCGCCTGATTGAATTGAACACCGAAGCTACGCTGCCGTCTTCATTGTATACCGTCATTCCCATTTGAACGCCCCCTTCTTGAATCCTTTTTTCAGCCCAGCCACACACTCCCCACACAAGCCAGCCATTGACGGTTGGCCTTTAACCTTCCGTGTTAACCCTCAAGGCCCTCGAAACGTGCATCCATGACACAGTCAACTCCTCCAGCTCCCCTTGAGCTACCCTCCGATTGAGGCTATTATTCACCCTGTAAAGTTGGTAAGCAGTATATCCCATGCCAGGTGTCAAATCAAGCTAACCTGCCTTGGAACGGCACCGACGGACAGTACGATGAGCAAGCAGACTGCCAGATTCAACAAGGCCCTTGCCGACATAGTGGAAGTCGTAAACTCGGACCTTGCCGCGAGTGGGAAACTCCAGGTATTGGCCAGACTGGCGCCTCAAGCCCTGGCGGTGCGGGGCTGCTCTGTGTTGCTCCTGGACGCGCAGAAAGAGAAACTGATTCACGTCGCCGCCCACGGGATAAGCGAACGGTACATTAGAAAGGGCTTTGTCGAACCCGACAAGAGTCTGTCTGAAACGATGGAAGGTAGGGTTGTGACCGTATTCGATGCCGCCACTGACCCGCGCATACAGTACCGAGAGTTGGCACAGCAGGAGCACATCGCTTCTGTTATGAGTGTGCCGCTCACAATCACGGGAGAAGTCGTGGGCAGCCTCCGGGTGTACAGCCGAACGCAACGCGAGTTCACATCAAGAGAGAAGGACTTCCTTGCCATTGTGTCCAACCTGGCCGGCATCGTACTCGAATCACAGCGTATGGCCGAGACGCTGAGACGGCCCCTGGAGACCGAAGCCGTAGGCACACCCCAGACCATCCCGTTCGCATCGTCACTCAGGCCGGCCACTTTCGCCCACCCCAGCGAAGAGGAGTTCGCCAGGCTACTGGACTTCTACCAGATTGAGTGGCTCTATGAGCCCCGTTCCTTCCCTCTGGAATGGGAAGAGGGCAGAATCACCGAGATGTTCACTCCTGACTTCTACCTTCCTGGCCTGAATCTGTACATCGAGATGACTACCTTGAAATCTCGATTCACCGCGGAGAAGAAGCGGAAGGTCCGTCGCCTACGAGAGGTCTATCCTGAGGTCAACATCAGGCTGCTCGCCAGACGCGACTACGACCGGCTCCTGGCCAAGTACGGGCTCGGGCCTCTCGCCGGCAGCAAAACGCGCGGCGCGGGCCGGGTTCTGTTCAGCGCCGCGCAAATCCAGAGGAAGGTGCGACAGCTTGCCAGGGATATCTCCCGCGACTACGAGGGAACACGTCCCGTTCTGGTAGGAGTACTGCGCGGGGTATTCTGCTTTATGGCAGACCTGATGCGCTACCTCACGGTTCCGGCAGACGTCGACTTCATGGCTATATCCTACTATGAGGCCGAAAAGATGGGGGCCGTCCGCGTCACCAAGAACCTCGACATCGACGTGCGAGGCCGTCACGTGCTGCTGGTGGAAGACATTGTAGACACCGGGATGACTCTCAGTTTCGTGCTGGGACATCTGACAGGCTATCAGCCGGCCAGCTTGGCCGTTTGCACCCTGCTTGACAAGCGGGTGAATCGCCTGGCTGACGTTCACCTGAAATACGTGGGGTTCGAAGTGCCGGACGAATTTCTGGTGGGCTACGGCCTGGACTACCGGGAGGAATACCGCAACCTCCCATTCGTCGCCCTGTTGAAAGAGGAACTGGGAGATACAGGCTCGGTCTAGCAAAAACGGGTCGGGTGACCTCCCCAGTTACTCCGCCTGCTTTTGGATCCCTTTCGTTTCCTAATTGTTCACCGCCGGCAGTAGTTTGTTACTGGTTTGACCACCCGACTACACATAACTGTAACCCGGCCGTTCCACTTTGTCAAAGTCGCTGATTGCCCACCAGACAGCTACAGCCGCATTGTCGGTCAAAATTCAGGAACCCCACACCCCAGCAAGCTCTCTCCCCGTGGCTGTCCGAAGCAAGGAACAGCCACGGCCCCGCGCCAAGCTCACCCAGCCAAATACTGCAATGTTTTTTTGCTGGTTGTCCTCCAGCCAGAACTGGTGCCCGCACTATTGTTCCAGTCTGCCGACCTCACTAGCATTCTATATATGCCGCAGCCCGGGCAGCCTTGAACAGCACTTCGGGAGGGAGTCGGCGGATGCAAGAAAAGATGGCGTATTTTCCCAGCGAAGAGGATATTCTCCGACACCGCGCCTTTGTAGCAGCCGCCCTGGCTAAAGAACTGAACATGGAGGTCCGGATGGACGACTCCGGTTATCACATACCCGGAACCGACACCTTCATCGAGAACGGCTCAGCCGAGGACATACTGGCAAAGCCGCGACTGATGCGCCAGCTCAAGGAACAACTGGCCAGGAACAACGACGCTCAGTAAAGCAGCCTCCAGGTAGCCGCAAGCAGAATCGGAACCCGCAGTTAAGCCTCGCCGCGACCTCGCACAGCCTCCTCATGGGCAAATCCGCAGCGCATTCACAGAGTCAGCCCGCCCTGACTTGAATGGCCCTGTTCCCAGCATTGTGCTAATCTAGTAAATGACCCCTCGTCATGACTTGTATCCCAAACCTGCCGGAGGCCCAGTGAAATGAAGACAAAGAGTGTTACCATGTTCTGCGGCAAGGGTGGAGTGGGGAAGACAACATGCGCTGCCGCCACAGCTTTGCACTATGCGAGTACGGGGAAGCGAACGCTTGTCATATCGACCGACTTCACGCCCTCCCTGCGTGACATATTCGAACTCGATGGCCACGAAAAGCCCGCAAAGGTCAGAGATAACCTTTATGTGGATGAGATAAGCTACGACGATGTGAAGGCACTGTGGAACCAGAAATTCGGGCCCCAGGTGTATCAGGTCTTCTCCTCATTTGTTGACATCCGTTATGAGGACTTTGTCGATTTCATCTCCTCGGTGCTTCCTGGACTCAGAGACGAGTTCATGGTGGACTACATAAGGGAAATCAGCCAGTCCGGGGAGTTCGATGTGGTAGTCTGGGACACAGCCCCGGCAGGACAAACCCTGGGCTTGCTCGGGATGCCTTCGATGCTTCACAAGCATCTCAAGCCCGCAGTCCGCATCTACTCTTCCTTGAAGGTCACCAGGCACAAGAGACGATCTGTGCTCGGCGTAATCAAAGAATGGCAAAAGCTCTCCGAGACCGACATGGAATTCCTGAAGAAGGATGTCGACTTCAATCTGGTCACCATAGCTGAGGCCCTGGCCGTACGCCAACTCCAGGGCCTTTTCGATGAATTCCGCGGCTACGGGCTTGACATTGGTCACATCATCATCAACCAGGTCATCGAGCAGCCTGACTCTCCTTTTCTTCTAAGCAAGGCACAGATGCAACAGGGCTACCTGACTGAGATCCAGAACAGCTACGATGCCAACACCACCAGACTCCCCCTTTTCCCTTATGAAATCAAGGGGGTCGGCAGGCTGCAAGAGGTGGAGAGACGGCTGTTTGACGGCAGCCTGCATTGCTGATCCGCACAATCGTGCGTCATTTTGGGCACCAGGTGCGCCTACCCTTCCACAAACGCCACAAGGCGGAAACACGCGCCTCGCAAGCGCCCTGTCTATCGCATGCTATAATGGTCTCTGTCGAATAACAGACCACCGAGCCGTCGGGCAGACCACCCGCTGCACGCAGGAAGGAGCCACCTATGGAACCCTGGGAGCTTACACCGTGGGACGAGTTGGATGCGGTGATCCGCCTGGCAATGGCCACCCTGCTCGGAGGCCTGATTGGCTTCGAGAGGGAACGTGCTGAAAAGCCAGCCGGCTTTCGCACCCACCTGCTTGTTTGCGTCGGGGCGGCCCTGTTCACGATTGCGTCCGTGAACGGTTTCGGCCCCCTGAGCGACCCGGCCAGAGTCGCAGCCGGCGTAGTAGTGGGAATCGGTTTTCTGGGAGCCGGCACTATCCTCCGAGGAGAGGGAGCAATAGTCGGCCTGACCACGGCTGCCACCATCTGGGCTGTGGCTGCCATCGGCCTGGCGTTGGGAGCCGGGCTGTACCTGGTAGGCGTAGTGACTGCGGCCATAGTGCTCATTGCGCTACGCTTCCCCAAGAGCCCGCGCCATCACGTATGAGGCGCTGCGTTCCTGTTTGTCGTAGTTCTAATCAACACTGCGCAGGGCTCCCGGGGGGCCGACCGGGTGTCGGTGAAACAACTGCAGGACAAGGGGGCATGGGAAATGGAAGTTGTCATCAACAAGACAAGGCTGTCGCTGATTCAGGGCGACATCACCCAACAAGGCACAGATTCTATTGTAAACGCTGCCAACTCCAGCCTGATGGGTGGCGGCGGAGTAGACGGCGCCATCCACCGCATTGGCGGTCCCGCAATACTGGACGAATGCAAACAAATCGTCTCCAGGCAGGGGCCCCTGCCTGCCGGCAAGGCAGTGATCACCACAGGAGGCAATCTCAAGGCAAAATACGTAATCCACACTGTCGGCCCCATCTGGCGCGGGGGCAACCAGAGCGAACCCGAGACCCTGGCCAGCGCCTATCGGGAGAGCCTGAAGCTGGCCGTTCAGAAAGGACTGAGAAGCGTTTCGTTTCCTTCCATAAGCACCGGTGCCTATGGATACCCGGTCAGACAGGCTGCAGAGATCGCTCTCCAGACGGTGATTGACTTTCTTAAGAAGGAAGAGTCCCTGTCTGACGTCGTCTTTGTCCTCTTCGACTCTGGGAGCTCCCAGGTCTACGCCAAAACTCTGGAAAGACTTGCACCTGGGGCAGGACAGGTTGGGTGAAGGTCGTCTACCATCCTCGATACCAGGAAGTCTATGAAAGGGACCCGGCTGCCAAGGCGGGGCGCATGGAGAGCATCGTGGCAGTCGTGTCACCGCACTTCGAGCTGGTCACGGCTACGTCGGCAACGGTGGACGATTTGAAGCTGGTGCATTCTGACAGACATATCAGGTACGTTGGATGCAGTCCGCTGACCTATGAAATCGCCCTCCTGGCAGTTGGAGGCGCTATCCAGGCAGCCGACCTGGCAGTGCACCACCAGCCCGCCTTCGCCCTGATCAGGCCGCCGGGGCACCATGCTAGCCGTGACCACTCCTGGGGATTCTGCTTCTTGAATAACATGGCCGTCTCCATAGCCAGGTTGAGACAAGGCGGCACGATCGACTCTGCAGCGATACTTGACATCGACCTGCACTACGGCGATGGGACGTCCAACATCTTCGCAAACACATCTGGCATCACGTACTGCCACCCCGAGGGTGACGACAGGTTGGAGTATCTGGACAATGTGTCCCGATTCTTGGATCAAACGAAGTCAGACATCATAGCAGTCTCTGCAGGCTTCGACAGGCACGAAGACGACTGGGGGCGTCTGCTAACCACTGAAGACTACATGACCATCGGCAGGCTGGTGAAAGAGTACGCAGAAGGTGTCTGCCAGGGGAAGAGGTACGGAGTTCTCGAGGGCGGCTACAACCACAGCGTGCTGGGTGCCAACGTGAAAAGCCTGCTCGAGGGAATGAGCTAGACCGACCTGGTCACCTCAGGCTGGGCGCGAGAGAGTCAGTCCTGAGATGACAACTGTCAAGTCATGAGGCAGACAGGCATATTCTTCCATTATCAGGACGGGGAAAGGCTCCGAGACTTCCCTGAAGCATTGACCGGAATACTCGACAGGGACAATGTGTTCCTCTACGACGCTTTCTATCCACTGAAACCGCCTTCCGCTTTTGAACTGGAGCCAATCTCTGCGGAAATGATCTGCCGTGTGCACACCGTGGACATGTTAGAGCAGGTGAAGGCGAGTCGAGCCTTTGACGGAGCCGTCTTTTCGGCCGCCGGTACGGTAGCAGCGGCCGTAAGAGTGCAGCAGGGCGAGATAGACAATGCCTTCGTCTTCACCGGATACGGAGACCATCACGCCGGTACCCGCTTCTTCGGCGGCGGCTGCTATTTCAACGGCGCGGCCATAGCCATACGCGAGTTGAGTAGTAGATTCGGAATCCAGCGCGTCGCCATCGTAGACACCGACGCCCATCATGGTGATGGCACCTGGGAGATCTTCGAAAATAATCCAGATGTTCTCTATATGTGCTTCTGCACAGGTAGCTATTCCGAGAAGGACAACAACGTCAACGTTCGCGTCCCGTGGAGGACAAACGACAGCGAGTACCTTGACCTGGTCAAGGAGAACTTCGTTCCCAGGGTAAAGGCCTTCCAACCGGATATAGTCTTCTGGAACTGGGGCTACGACGGAACCCGCGGTGACTATGGTGATATAGGTATCACTCCTCAGGCACACGTCAGTCTGGCCCGGGTATTTCGCCAGGCGGCCGAAGAGATCTGCCGAGGCAGGCTCATCGCCGTCCTGTGCGGAGGGAGTCGCCGGGACCTGGCCCGCCGTCTAATCCCGCAGATCATTCACGTGCTGGCCGGGGGTCAGTAGAGCCATCAGCGTCCGCCAGTCACGTCACCTGTTCCCGATCCACCAATTCGGAGGGCACAGGCCGGCACCCGAAAGGAGGAGAATCGTCTCTCTGATGCCGTCTTCTGCGCGCGCAGCCAGGCATGCCACGCGTTGCCGCCCCGTTGTCTTCAAGGGTAGCTCCAATTGACACGAGAGAAACGATTTACTTAGAATAGCCGAAATCGGGAGGCACCGTGTACCAGAAGAGCCTTTTGAATAACGGTCTCCGAGTTGTCACCAGCACCATGGCCCACACTCGCTCGGTGAGCATCGGCGTCTTTATAGCTACAGGCTCGCGCTACGAGAGCGATGCGGAGGCTGGCATTTCCCACTTCATCGAACACCTGTGCTTCAAAGGGACACACCGCAGAGTCACATCCAAGGAGCTAGCGGAGGAGATCGAAGGAGTGGGAGGAATGCTCAATGGAGGCACCGACAAAGAGCTGACCGTGTACTGGTGCAAGGTGGCCCGCCCGCATTTCTCTTTGGCAGCGGATGTTCTTTCTGACATGTTGTCGAACTCTCGATTTGATCCGAAAGACATTGAGAGGGAGAGGCAAGTGATCATCGAGGAGATCAACATGAGCCTCGATTCCCCCCAGCAGAGGGTAGATACACTGATCGATGAGCTTGTCTGGCCGGCGCACCCCTTGGGGAGAGACGTTGCCGGAAGCAAGGCATCCGTCTCCGGCCTCAATCGCGAGAATATCCTCCGCTACTTTGGCGAGCACTACTCGGCCAACAATGCGGTCGTCAGCGTTGCCGGCGGCATCGACCACCAAGAGGTCGTAGATAAGATCGAGGAGACTTTCTCAAGCTGGCAGGAGGGCCGACGTCACGGTTACGTCGCCGTCAGTGACGATCAAAGCGAGCCGCGGTCTCACTCGGAGCACCGGGATATCGAGCAGGTCCACCTCTGCCTGGCACTGCCCGCCCTATCCCTGAATCACCCCGACCGATTTGCCTTGGACCTGCTCAACGTCATACTGGGAGAAGGCATGAGCAGCCGCCTTTTCGTAGAAATCCGTGAGAAGCTGGGGCTTGCCTACGCCGTCCATAGTTATGTAAACCATCACCTCGACACCGGTTCTCTGGGAGTGTACGCCGGCGTCGACCCCACCCACCTCTCCACCACCATCAGGGCCATCTTGGAGCAACTCCATCACCTGAAAGACAGAGTCCCCGCAGAAGAGCTCACCAAAGCAAAAGAGCTGTCCAAGGGCCGCTTGCTGCTTCGCATGGAGGACACGCGCAGCGTGGCCGGCTGGCTCGGTGGCCAGGAACTGCTGCTGGGAAAGATACTGACGGTCGATGAGGTACTTTCCATAGTTGACGCCATCCAGGCTGAGGACCTTCAACGTGTTGCCCAACACGTCCTCCTCGAAGAAAAGCTCAACCTGGCGGTGGTTGGACCCGTGGAAAAGGCACAGTTTCAAGGGCTGTTGCCGCTCTGATGCAATCGAGCCATGATTGACTGCAGCAAGAGCGATTTCGCCGGCAGAGGGAACGGCTCACCTTGGGCACCGTGCGTAACGAAGGCTCCCCAACACGTCAGCCTGCTTTCGCACAGTGACAAGCCGTGACAGACTATGTCATCACTGCCGTAACACGCGGGACTCTTTGTGTGGACTAGCCTATGAAACACAGATTGTGTTATAAAGAGGCCTAAATGGGGCCTGACGTCAAAACCTGGAGAGCCGGCACAAGGGAAACGCAACGAATTCCTGTACATTGTGGTTGCAGATGGGAGGATCTGACGAGAGCGAGAGGACTCTGAATTGAAGACGGCCTATATAGTCAACTCTGTCGCCATCAGGCGCTGTGCCGGTGCCTGGCGCAAGGTGGAGGACTATATCAAGGGCGATGGGCACCTTGCCTGCGACATTAGAATGACGGAGTCGGTCGGGCAGGCGACCCATCTGACCAGAGACGCCGTCACTTCCGGATGCGAGGCTGTGGTTGCCGTTGGCGGTGACGGCACCGTGAACGAGGTGCTGAACGGGCTCTTCGACAACGGCACCATGTTGGACCAGAGCCTGGTCTTGGGCATTATTCCACTCGGATCAGGCTGCGACCTGGCCCGAACGCTGCGTATAGCCGGGGACCCGATCCAGGCCGTCAAGGCAATCGAGAAGAACCACACCAGAAAGATCGACGTCGGCAGGGTGAGTTGCATCAATCTCCATGGAGAAAAAGAGGTCAGGTACTTCATTAACATAGCAGACCTGGGTGGTGGCGGACTGGTGGTGCAGAAAGCAAGCCGGGCACCGCGAATAATGGGCCCACGCCCCAACTATCTGTGGGGCATCCTGGCGGCTGCGCTCACCTACAAGGCCAAGGTCATTAGCCTCTGTGTGGACGGCGGTCAGCCCCAGCGCCAGGCTTTGAAAAACGTGATAATCGCCAACGGCAGGTACTTCGGGCGGGGTTTCCTGGGCGCTCCGCAGGCCAAACTGGATGACGGGCTGTTCGACGTTGTAAACGTAGGAGACTTCGGCATCATAGAAAGCCTGTGGCACGTCCCCAAGCTGTACCGGGGAACACATTTGGGGCTGGCCAAGGTGAGCTTCTGTCGCGGCCGGAGGGTCGAGGCCCACTCGGAAGAGCAAGTGCTCCTCGAGATGGACGGGGAGTTGGTGGGGACATTACCTGCCA
>CAZTYW010000018.1:2766-18819 GCA_964617695.1 uncultured Dehalococcoidia bacterium | reverse complement strand
GAAGAGCAAGTGCTCCTCGAGATGGACGGGGAGTTGGTGGGGACATTACCTGCCATCTTTGAAATCGTCCCCAGCGCCATCAACGTGGCCGCGACCTGACTTGGCATGGACGGCCCTTCGGCCCGTCCGCCGACGCAATCCGCCCTCCAACCCTGCACTGGACCAGAGCGTCTAAAGCCGCGGCGTCTCATTGCGCCTGGAGAGCAAATAGCGGCCACGCCTGACACAGCGGGTCGTGGAAGTCGAGGTCCCCCGCGACACGAGGCCGAGTCACCCGCCCTGCAGTCCCAACCTATCAAGAACCCGATCGCGTGCCTGCAGAGGCAGCAGGGAGAGACAAACTGAACCCTCAGTTGCGATCACACCCTTTGATCCGACGTATCAAGCCAGAGCCGGGTTGCGCCGCGAATCAAGGGCCTGGTTGAGGTCCTCCATAAAGGTATCGGGGTTGGAGGGGGACACAATTACGTTCCAGCCCTGGCGACGCACTATCTCCAACATGTTGCTCTTCGAGGTGTCAAAACGATGGCTGCGACGGACAACATCACGCCATCCCGAGACGGCACGGACCCCAAGCACGGATGACAAGGGAATGTCGAAGGCAAATGGCTCACCCATGACTACTCTCACCCTGTCGCCCAGTATCTGATACCGCCTGGGTCTGACAACGCCGACAAGAAGGACGTCAAGGACGACCAATCCGAACATTAGCCACGCCGCCCATGCATCGACGAAAAGCATAGCCACACATAGGACCACCGTCAGTCCCAGAGTAACGCCCAGGACCAGCTTGCGCCCAAAGTCATTGTGGGGGACGTGCTCGATCAGTGAAGCCTCAGACCGCGTGTCATTCATTTTCCTTCCTCCAGCCCAAGAATAGAATGCAGGTGACACGCGGACAAGGAGGATTGTACCTAATTGTCTCGGATGCAGACACTCAAATGCACCGAGGGAAACGCAGCGCCCGGCACATTTCCTGAAACTGGAGTACTACCCTGCCTGGTAGCCCAGGGGCAGTCAACAGCCGACCCAAGGCGGAGCCCCGGCAGTGATCTACGTGAGACTAGCGCAGCATCGCCTGCCCGCCATCCACCATGAGCGTCTGGCCGGTAATGTAGTCCGAGTCTGAGCTTGCCAGGAAGACTGCCGCCCGGCCTATGTCGTTCTCGCAATCCCCCAAACGGCGCAGCGGCACCATGCCTACAATCAGATCCAACATCCCGGTGGTCTCGCCCCACTCCAGCATATGAGGCGAATTCGCCAAGGGGCAAATGGCATTCACATTTATCCCGTGCGGCCCCCACTCGTGGCACGCAACCCGCGTCAGGGCCCGAATACCCTCTTTCGAGGCAGCATACGCAGTCCAACCAGCGTGTCCTTCCGTGCCGGCGGCTGAGGCGAAATTGATTATCTTGCCACCGTTCTTCTTGAGATACGGAAAGCACTCCTGCATGAAGTAGAACGTCCCCAAAAGACCCGACCCCAACGCCAGGGCCATGTCATCGTCAGTCGTATCTTCAAAGAGCACGTCATTCCGCATGGCCTGGGCGACGTTGACGAGGATGTCCACCGTCCCAAACTCCCTGACTGCTGCCGCCACAGCAGCCCTAACCTGCTCGCGCCGGCTTACGTCACAGGACACCGCCACTGCCCTGCCCCCGAGAGACTCGATCTCACCAGCCGTTCGCCTGCAGGTCTCTTCATTGATCTCCGCCACAACCACGGAGGCACCCTCCTTGGACATGGCGAGTGATATGCCACGCCCGATCCCCTGGCCTGCACCAGTCACAATTGCCACCTTGCCGTCCAGCTTTCCCATGGCTAATCAACCCCCTTCTTCGTCTCATTTCTAGCCTGGCTCGGAGCCTCTGCCGGCCGCCTGCCCTTCGTCTTTGGTTCTCATGAATGCCAGGCTTGGCACAAAGCGGCCTGGCCGACAACAGGATTATACAGGTTTCAGCCACGACCGCCCAAGAGGATAGCCCCAATGGCAGGGCTCCCATCATACATCAGGCCGGGGCAACCTGGTCCGCTCGCCTCGCTGGCCCGAACTGGCCACCCCAGAAGGCCGTAGCGTCGAACCGGTGATTAGCCGCCCGGCTATCCATGCAATCCTTAAAGCCATTGACAGCACGCAAGCAGGAGCTTAACATAGCTCAAGATTTCGGCGGCCGAAGCTGATCGCATACTCATCAAGAGGGCGGACTATGATCATTGTGGGAGAGAAGATAAACACCAGCCGCAAGAGCATTCAAGAGGCAGTCAGGAAACGGGACAGCGCCTTTGTCACCAGGGTAGCCAGAGACCAGGCCGAGGCGGGGGCGGACTATATTGATGTTAATGCCGGGACTTTTCTAGACGAAGAGACCGACTGTCTCTGCTGGCTGGTGGAAACAGTCCAGAGCAGCATGGAACTGCCCTTGTGCCTGGATAGCCCCAACCCAAGGGCGTTGTCCGAAGCCATGAAACGCCACAAGGGCGTGCCAATGATCAACTCCATTTCCCTCGAAAGTGAGCGCTTTGAGTCTCTTCTTCCCGTAATCACTGGCCAGCCCTGCAACGTCGTGGCTCTATGCATGGCGCAGGCATCGATGCCCACCACGGTGGATGAGAGAGTCCAGGTCAGTTCCGAGCTCATCGGGCGTCTCACAAACGCCGGCGTACCTCTGGAGAACATCTACGTCGATCCGCTGGTACAGCCTGTGTCGGTGGACACCCGCATGGGACTTGCAACTCTGGGGGCAATCAGCCGAATCATGCAAGACTTCCCAGGCGTGAATACCATCTGTGGCCTGTCCAATATCTCCTTTGGTCTTCCAGAACGTCGGCTCATAAACCGCAATTTCCTCGCTTTGTGCATCGCATATGGTTTGTCCGCTGCAATCCTTGACCCTACTGACAAGCAACTAGTGTCAACTCTACTTGCAGTCGAGATGATCCTTGGCCGTGATGAATACTGCCAGGAGTTCATCGAAGCCTACCAGAGTGGCCGCATTTCGGGAGGATGACCTTGGTCTCCAAATTGGCAACAAACAAACAGAAGGGGGTCGAACATGAGCGATTTCAAGGCACTCAGTGAAGCTATCATTGCGGGTGACACCAAGACTGCTGTGGCAGAGACTCAGAAGTCCCTGGATGCTGGCAGCAATGTCCAAGATATACTCAACAAAGGGCTCATTGCCGCCATGGACGAGACCGGCGACAGATTCTCAAAGGGACTCCTATTCGTCCCCCAGATGCTGAGAGCCGCCAAGACCATGCAGGAGTGCATGAAACTGATCGAGCCGCTTCTCCAAGAAGGCGACGTCACATCCAAAGGAAAGGTGTTGATTGGGACGGTAAAAGGCGATCTGCATGACATTGGCAAGAACCTGGTTTCTATGATGATGGAGGGGGCCGGATTCAGCATCACTGACCTGGGGGTAGACGTGCCGCCTGAGAAATTCGCCCAGAAGGCGCAAGAGGTGGAGCCGGACATCCTGGCTATGTCAGCCTTGCTGTCAACCACGATGCCAGCCATGCCCCAGACAATCGAGGCCCTGGAAAAGGCTGGTATCAGGGACAAGGTCAAGGTCATGATCGGTGGCGCACCCGTGACTGAGGAGTATGCCCGTCAGATCAGGGCAGACGCCTACGCATCCGACGCCGGTTCCGCAGTGACCAGGGCCAAGAAGCTGCTCGGAATATCCTGAGAATCGTTTTGATCGCAAAGGAGGCAATGGTGAAACCGATGGGCGTCCCCACCTTCAGGCCCCGGCTGAGCGTCCTGAATCGCGACCAGGCGCTGGCAATCCACACCGCCGCCCTGGAGGTCCTGGAAAAGACAGGATTCAGGATGGAGCACCCAGGTGCCCTGGAACTGCTTGCCGATGCCGGGTGCAGGGTCTCAGACGGCAACTGGGTTACTATGCCCGCATACCTCGTCGAGCAGGCATTGATCTCAGCTCCCAGGCAGATTGCCCTTTACGACCAGAAGGGCAACAAGACAATGCCTCTTGTCAACGGCAACTGCTTCTACGGCACCGGTTCGGATGCCACTTTCACCCTGGACCTGGAAACGGGACAACGCCGCCGGACCGTCCTGAAGGATGCCGCCAACTTCGCCAGATTAGTCGACGGCCTGGAGAACCTGGCCTTCGCCATGTCCATGGCCAACCCGGAGGACGTCCCCGTCGAGGACATCTATGTCTACGTCTTCGGCGAGATGGTCAAGAATAGCAGCAAACCCATCGTGTTCATTGCAGATAGTGGCAGAGACATAGCCAAGATCTATGAGATCGCCTGCATGGTGGCAGGCAGTGAAGACGACTTGCAGAAGAAGCCGTTTATTCTCAACTACTCAGAGGCCATCAGCCCCCTGCGCTTTCCCCAAAACGTGATGGAGAGGCTGATTTTCTGTGCCGAGAAGAGGATACCCATGTGCTTACCGTCTGGATCAAACGCCGGTGGCGGAGCCCCCGTCACTCTTGCTGGTGCCATGGCTTTGGGAATTGCTGAAAACCTGGTAGGCCTGGTGGTCCACCAGTTGGTAGGCAAAGGATCGCCTTTCCTGTTCGGCCCCAACGTGAGCGTTCTGGACATGAAGTCCACTGTGGTGTCATACGGCTGCCCAGAGTGGAGTCTTACCCAGGCTGCGTTGGCCGACATGCGTGACGAAATCTACGGCTTGCCCATCTGGGCCTATGCCGGAGCTTCAGATTCCAAGGTTATGGATGCCCAGGCAGGGGCCGAAGCTATGTTTTCCATCGCCACGGCCATGCTGTCACGGTCCAACCTGATTCATGATGTGGGCTTCCTGGAATACGGCAGCACCTCGTCCCTGGAGATGGTGACCATGGCAAACGAACTGGTGGCCATGAGCCGCTTTTTTGCGGAGGGAATCACCGTCAACGAGGAAACACTGGCACTCGAGGCAATACAGAGGGTGGCTGGCGGCGGCCCAGGCTCCATCTTTCTCATGGATGACCATACCTTTGATCACTTTATGCAGGCCCACTTCTTGCCAACGCTGCTCGACCGCGCTCGCTTCGATTCGTGGCAAGAGTCCGGAGCCATGGACCTGTACAAACGCTGCAATACCGAGGCCAACAGGATACTCTCCGAGCACGAGGTGGAACCGAAGCCCAATGAAGTCCTGCGAGGGATTGACCAGGTCCTGGGAGGGCGCTCTCAGTGAGCATAGCCGTAGCAGACAGTCTGCCTTTCTATAGACCTCTCACGCCTGAAGGTGTGCAGCGGATTGACCAGACGGCGCGCAGCATACTCAGGAGGGTGGGCATCAGGATCCACGACAGTTCGTTCCTCGGGATGCTCGAAGCTGCGGGGGCGCAGATAGACTATGACAATCGCATTGTGCGATTTGAAGAGGAGTGGCTTGATGAAGTCCTGGCCCAAGCCCCGTCGAGCTTCGTGCTGTATTCGAGAGACGGCCAGAATGACCTGCCACTGGGAGTAGCCAACGTACACTTCGGCAACGGAGGCCGAGTGTTCCGCATTCTCGACATGGGAACCGGTGGCTACCGGCTCACCATGCTGCGAGATGTGGCCCACACTGCCACACTGGTGAACCACCTGAAGTACCTTCGGTTCTATATAGTGGCCTGCCAGGCCCACGACCTGGAGCCCAAGAACTATCATCTGAACGAGTTCTACCACGCATTTAACCACACGACCAAACATGTAATGGGCGGCTGTGATAATCTGGAAGGTGTGGAGCAGATGTGGCAACTTGCCAGTTTCATCGCGGGCGGAGAAGAGAAGCTCAGAGATAAGCCCTTCGTTTCTGTGATCACAAACCCGATCAGCCCGCTCAGCATCGAAGCCAACACGCTGAACATCCTCGGCTTCTGCACCACGCATGGCATCCCGGTCACGTGCGCACCGGCACCCATCGCGGGCGCCACATCGCCAATTACCCTTGCCGGAACCCTTTCCCAGATGCACGCCGAAGCGCTGGCTGGGGTAGCCATAGCTCAAGTCCTGTCCACCGGAGCCAAGGTGCTCTATGGAGCCGTTGCGACCACCATGGACCTGCGAAACATGGACTTTGCTGCCGGTTCGATAGAGATGGCCATGATGAATGCTTCAGCAGTCCAGTTGGCGAAGCTCTACAACCTGCCCATATACGCCTCGGCTGGAGTCACGGAGGCAAAGAGACCTGACATCCAGGCCGGCGTTGAGAAGTATGCTTCCAACTTGACCGTAGCTATGACAGGGGCGGACTGTATCCATCTTGCTGCCGGCATGATAGATTCGGCAAACTCGATATCCTATGAGCAGTTCGTCATTGATAACGAACTGATAGGCATGATAGGCAGGATGCTGGCGGGCATCAAAGTCGACGAGGAGGCGCTGGCTTTCGACGTGATACAGAGAGTCGGGCCCGGCGGCAACTACGTTATGGACGACCACACAGTGGAACACATGGTGGACGAGCTCTTTTATCCTGAACTCTGTGTTCGGTGCAACTTCGATGTCTGGGAAGAGAGAGGCCGGCCCGACATGTTGAGCCGCGCCAACGAGCTCGTTCAGGAAATCTTGCGGGAGGGTAGAGAAGGTCTTCTAGATCCGGACCTGATTCTCGAAATAGGGAAGGTCTTTCCCGGCATAACGCATGTCAAGTAGAGCAGCGTCATATCGCCCGGCGGAAGTCACGCGCATCATTGCCTGCACGGTCTTCAAACCGGCTCTCGAGCATCTTCAGTTGATGGCGAGATACCCCGGTGTACGTGTGTCCTATCTGCCTTCCAATCTCCACATGGGGCCACAGAAGCTGAGGGACTACATTCTGAGGAGAATCGCTTCTGCTCACAAGAGGAAGGAGCGGACGATATGCCTGTACGGGGACTGTTTCCCCCATATCGACGAATTCTGCCAACTGCACCGAACGATCAAGGTGCCTGGCTGTCACTGCTACCAAATGCTCCTTGGGAGTGAGTGTTACAGCAGACTCATCGACGAAACGGCCGGAACCTATTTTCTTGAGCGCGACCTGATCCTGAATTTTGAACACTACTGTGTGGAGCCTCTCGAGCTCCACGACCTGGAAATGCGTAAGTGCTGTTTTGAACACTATCGGAGATTGCTCTATGTGCGACAGCCGTCAGACCCGAACCTTGTCCCCAAGGCGGGTCAACTGGCCGAGTTCCTGGAGCTGTCCCTTCAGGTCGAAGACGCCGATTATTCCTTTCTTGAGCAAGAGCTGGTGAGGTTGATCGAAGTTGCACTTTCGTGAAGATTTAGCCCGTTGCCCATACATGGTGCAGGTTGCCGAGAAGGAAGCATACAAGTGAAGCATCGGAAGTTCCGAAACCACCAACCTCCTAAGAAGAAGCGACATATCCCGTCTCCTCCCAAGAAGACCAAGACCAGCTATGTTTGGCTGAATGTCTTGCCTGACGACCTTTGGGTGAAGGCCCGCCTGGGAGAGACTGTCTGGGAGGTGCTCCAAAAAAGGACTGACCTGGAGCTGGAAGGCGATTGTGGTGGACTGGGTAAATGCGGCAAATGCAAAGTGCGAGTTATGTCCGCAATCGGTCCCCCATCGAGGGAGGAAGAGGAATCCCTGGATGAGGACGAGCTGCAACAGGGCATCCGCCTTGCATGCCGCACCAAGATGGACAAGGACCTGGTCATAGACATCGGTGACTCCGACACCCGGGCTGAGTACTTCCAGATTCTCAAGACGGGTCACCGACCCCCGTTGCATCCAGACCCGCTTGTGAGCAAGCGTCTCGTCACCCTGCCTTCGTACCTTCGGGATGAGGGGCTTTCAGACCTGGACCGCATCAAACTGGTGATGGTCCCTGAATATCAGGACCTGAAGGCTACGCTTGATTGTCTCCGCACGTTGCCAGAAATGTTGGAGAAGACCGATTTCCGCGGAGTGGCAGTGATCCACGAGAACTGCCTGATGGCATGGCAGGACTGGGACCAAGTGGAACGGCACTTCGGACTGGTGTTCGACCTGGGCACCAGCACCCTGGTGGGCAAGCTAATCAGCCTGGTAGATTCGAGTGAAGTCTCGGTTGTCTCATGCCTCAACAGCCAGATCAGGTACGGCACCGATGTCATCAGTCGTTTGCAGCACGTCAAGCAAGACCGCCATGGCTTGAAGAACATGCATCAACTCCTCACCAGGGACCTCAATCGTATCACCGCACGCCTTCTCAGGACGGCCGGCCTCAAGCCCTACGATATCTTCGTTGCGGTAGCTGCCGGCAACACCACCATGCAACACTTTCTCCTTGGCCTGGACCCCTCGGGGATCGCCGAGGCACCCTTCACTCCTGTTCTGACTGACGGTCTGGTTGTCAAAGCAGCAAGCGTGGACCTCAAGTTGCACCCGGAGGCCCTTTTGTACGTAATGCCCACCAAGTCCGGCTACGTCGGCGGAGACCTGCTCAGCGTCATTCTTGCCTCAGGAGCTGCCGAACAGGAGGACGATATCATTTTGGGACTGGACCTTGGCACTAACGGCGAAATCTTCCTCGGCAATCGCAGGAGGCTGATGACCTGCTCTGCGGCTGCAGGGCCTGCCCTGGAGGGTGCCAGGATCTCCCACGGCATGATTGCCAGGGTTGGTGCCATCGAATCCGTCCGTTTTGAGGAAGGTAGACTTTACTGCCAGGTAATCGGCAATGTCAGCCCGCAGGGGATCTGCGGAAGCGGACTGGTGGAGTTGGTGGCCTTACTATTAGAGTTGGGCGTCATAGACCGACAGGGCCTGATTCGGCCTCCTCAGGACATACCGATAGACAGCCTGAGTTCCAGAATAATCGAACGATCTGGCGTATATGACTTTCTGGTCGCTTCCGCCGAGGAAAGTTACGACCACAAGCCTATCCACCTCACGCAGAGAGACGTTCGTGAGCTTCAACTGGCCAAGGCAGCCGTTGCAGCAGGCGTGACAACCCTGATGAACGAGATGAACGTCAGACCTGAGGACATCAATCGTGTGTATGTGGCAGGCGCACTTGGCAACTACGTCAAGCCTCACAGCGCCACCCGCATCGGCCTGATCCCCAACGTCGATCCCGAGATTATCACCTCCCTGGGCAACGCTGCCAGCACCGGGGCCTACATGGTGCTTTCGTCCAAGGAGTACTGGCAGATGGCCAACGAACTCGCGGATTTCGTGGAACATGTCGAACTGTCCTCACGCCTCGACTTCAATGACTACTTCATACAGCACATGGATTTCCCCGAGCCAAAGACCGCGTTGGCGTCACTGGCCGGGCTACCCTGACGGGCAGTGCATTCATGCATGGCCGTACTCCGTTTTTGCCCGCTGCCGTTTCGTTGAACCCGCTTGGAAGCCCCCCGCTCAACCGCTTCAGAACGAGACGCTGGGTGAATGACAGTCCGAAACGAATACGGGGCCCGCGGACGGGACTTGCTGCGCGCCGCCTCCATTACCGGCAATCTCACAATGGCTTGAGACATCCCACATTCCTGTATGATGTGCTGCGATGGTAGAATTGTGGCCAAAGGGGGGAAAATGACAAAGAGGAAGGTTCTCCTGACAGGTGCGTCCGGTTCGATGGGGGGTGAAGCCTTCAAGGAACTGCTCAGAAGAAGGGACAAATACGACATCGTCCTTCTGCTCAGACCGTCCAGGAAGAACAGGAAGGCTTTCGGCAGATACGAGGGACAGGAAGGAATAAGAATCATCTGGGGGGACCTGTCCAGTTTCGACGACGTGCTGGAAGCTGTCAACGGTGCAGACCACGTACTCCATCCGGCAGCATTCATTGCGCCTGCCGCGGATCACAACCCGCCTCTATGCAGAGAATGCAACCTGGTAGGCACGGAAAACATAATCGCCGCCATCAAGAAACAGCCTGATAATGGCGACAACGTTCGTCTGGTCTACATTGGCTCGGTAGCCGAATACGGAGACCGGCTGCCTCCAATACACATGGTAAGGGTAGGCGACCCCCTGAAACCGAGCGTCGGCGACTTCTACGCCACTACCAAGATTGCCGCAGAGAGGGCAGTAATTGAGTCAGGTCTGAAATACTGGGCCTCGATGCGACAGACTTACATCGCAATCCCAAACGCACTCTCCCTTATGGACCCGATTCTGTTCCATCAGCCGGTCAACACCCATATCGAGCTAATAACCAGCGAGGACGCGGGCTACGGGCTTGTCCAGACGCTGGAGGCCCCCGACGAGTTCTACGGCAGGGTATACAACATGGGAGGCGGCCCATCGTGCAGGGTGGTGTTCAAAGACTACATCGAGCGCATGATGCAGATCTTCGGCTTGGGAGACTGCCAGAGAATAATGCCACTCAACTGGTTCGCTTTGAGGAACTTTCATTGCTGCTGGTATGAGGATGGCTACGTTCTCAATGAGTACCTTGGTCATTGGCGACATTCCCTCGACTACCATTACAGGCAGGTGGAAGATGCTGTCCCGTGGTATTTGAAACTCGGGGCAAGATTGGCTCCCGCTTTCCTCGTCAAGGCATTCTTGAAGAGAATGGCAGATCCCCTGAAGTGGATACAAAGAAACGAAGAAGAAAAGATCAAGGCCTTTTTCGGCAGCCGAGAGGCCTGGGAGAAGATTCCTTGCTGGGATGAGTATGTCTGCGCTGACTCCGTTTGTACAGAACGACCTCCCGCAAAAAGACCTGAAGAAGAAACCATAGAGGACATGCAACAACTGGCCGAGTCAAGGGGAGGGAAATGCCTCTCGACCGAGTTTGTTGACGTCAAGACGAAGCTCAGATGGAAATGCGCATTCGGACACGAGTGGGAAGCTACTCCAAGACTGCATTTGGCCGGACACTGGTGCGCGGAGTGCGCTCCGCCACCATGGAACTGGGACGCCATCGCCAGGGTCGACCGCGCCCTGGCCGAGATCTACTACAACAATCATGACTCAAACGAGTCTCAGAAGGTCGATTTCTTGTACTGCCCCAACGAGTGACGGCCGCAAATAGAGGGCAAACGAAGCCGCCCCCGCTGAAGCGGGGGCGGTCGTGTTTCGCAACTGTAGTTCAGTACCCTAGTACTCGGGCATCGCCGGTCCGCCGGGCATTTTCTCCTTCTCTGGAATATCGGTAACCAGAGACTCGGTGGTCATTATCATAACCGCCGCGCTGGCTGCATTCTCCAGAGCCGTCCTCACCACCTTAGCCGGGTCAATAACGCCCTTCTCCACCATATCGCCAAAGTCACCTGCTGACGCATCAAAACCTACACCTTCAGCGCTCTTCTTGACCTGCTCTACGACTACCGAGCCTTCTTCCCCGGCATTGATGGCAATCCACCTGATGGGCTCCTCAATCGCATCTCTCACTATCCTGACGCCAATGGCCTCGTCACCGTCCTTCTTCATGTGCGGTTCAAGGGCCTTGGAAGCATTGAGCAGAGCTACGCCACCGCCGGGAAGTATGCCTTCCTCAACAGCTGCCCTGGTGGCAGAAAGAGCATCCTCAACCCGGTGTTTCTTCTCTTTGAGTTCAGGCTCCGTCGCTGCTCCGACCTTGATGACAGCTACACCGCCAGCCAGCTTTGCCAGCCTCTCCTGCAACTTCTCGCGATCGAAGTCAGAGGTGGTCTCATCTATCTGGGCCTTTATCTGCTTCATCCTAGCCTGGATGGCTTCCTCAGTGCCCTTACCCTCAACGACGGTGGTGTCGTCCTTGTCAGCCACCACGGTACGGGCCCGACCCAAGTCAGCTACCGTCACCGAGTCAAGCTTCCTGCCCACATCCTCAGAGATCACTTTGCCACCGGTAAGGATGGCCATATCCTCGAGCATAGCCTTGCGGCGGTCACCAAAGCCCGGCGCTTTCACCGCCAGACAGTTGAGGGTGCCCCTGAGCTTGTTAACCACCAGTGTCGCCAGAGCCTCGCCCTCAATGTCCTCGGCTATGATCACCAGACTCTTGCTCACCTGAAGGATCTTCTCCAGGGCAGGCAGGATATCGGCTACGGCTGAGATTTTCTTGTCTGTGATAAGGATGTAGGGATCCTCGATTACCGTCTCCATCCGCTCGGCGTTGGTGATCAAGTAGGGACTTATGTACCCACGGTCAAACTTCATGCCCTCGACGTATTCCGTCTCGAACTTCAGACCTTTGGATTCCTCGACCGTGATTACACCGTCCTTGCCCACCTTCTCCATCACGTCGGCAATGAGAGTCCCGATTTCAGCATCAACTGCAGAGATAGTCGCCACCTGGGCGATCTGTTCCTTACCCGATACGGAGATGGCTTTCTTTTTGAGCTCCTGTATCAGAACGTCGACAGCCTTCTCGATGCCCCGCTTCAGAGCCATGGCATCCGCCCCGGCCGCAATGTTCTTGAAGCTGCCGGTAACAATCGCCTGACCCAGCAACGTAGATGTTGTGGTGCCATCGCCGCACTTGTCGTTGGTCTTGGACGCCGCCTCTTTCAGCAACTGGGCTCCCATATTCTCGAACGGATCAGGAAGCTCAATCTCCTTGGCGATACTTACACCGTCGTTAATGACTGTCGGCGGTCCCCATTTCTTGTCCAGAGCCACCGGCCGACCCTTCGGCCCGAGCGTTGGCCTGACCGCGTCTGCCAGAATATCCACGCCTTTCTTCAGGCTTCTTCTTGCCTCTTCCCCGAAAACTATCTGCTTTGCCACCTTCTTCCTCCTTACTTACTTTTCTTAGCCAGGATATCGCTTTCCCGCAGGATCATCAGTTCTTCGTCGTCGAGCTTGTACTCCGTGCCAGCGTACTTGGCGTAGATTACTATATCCCCCACCTTCACATCCATGACAATCCTCTTCCCGTCATCACTCAGCTTGCCGGGACCGACGGCCACCACCTCGCCTTCTTGAGGCTTCTCCTTGGCCGTGTCGGGCAGCACGATTCCTCCCTTGGTCACCTCCTCCCGTTCGACGGCCTTCACTACTACACGGTCCGCCAAAGGCTCAAGTTTAGCCATTTACAACCTCCTTACACAACGTATTATCACTCCGGACTCAAAAATGCTAGCACTCGGCCCCCCTGAGTGCTAACCATAATCATAAACTAACAGCGGTACGGTGCGCAAATGGATCCACGGGCATCGAAGCGGACTCACAAACGTCAGGAGCCATTGGGCTGCTTATTGCTCCGTCTATCGCCCACAAACGCCGGTTTCTTGCCGCCCCCTCGCCCCTACCCAGTCAGAAGCCTTCCCCTCAGCAGGAACAGAGCATGAGCAGCAGCACGGCGTTTGACCTCGGCACGGCCAGGCGGATACTTTGCCTCTACGCTGGTTACACCACTTTCATCGCTTATAGCGACGTAGACCAGGCCCGGGGACTTGCCTTCCAGTCCGTCTGGCCCGGCTACCCCGGTAGTACCGATGCCGATATCCGATTCCAGCCGCCGGCGCGCCGCCTCGGCCATCGCCTCTGCCACCTCGGAACTCACCGTCCCATACCGTTCGATCAGGGTAGCATCCACACCCAGAGCTGTCTTGGCGTCATTCGAGTATGATACGAACCCTCCTTTGAAGTAGACAGAGCTTCCCGGAACATCCGTCAGAATGGAGGCAAGCACGCCGCCAGTGCAGGACTCCATGGTAGCCAGGGTCAAGCCTTTCTCCGCAAGCAGCCCTCCAACGACGCCCTCAAGCGTATCTGTATCTGCACCCCAGATGTGGTCACGAAGGACCCCCTTCAGTCCGGCCTCGACATCACCGATCAGCTTTTCTGCCTCCTCACTTCTGGTGGCTCTGGCTACCAGCCTCAAGTGGATGCCATCGAGCTTGGCATATATGCCCAGGGAAGGATTCGACAGCGAAGCAAAAGGCGCCACTATCTCATCAACCCTCGCTTCCGAAAGGCCAAAGGTCTTCAGAGTCCTGCAAAGGATGACTTCTCGTCGCTGGCTCTGCTGAAGCCTGGGCATCACCTTGCTCAGCCACATGTGCTGCATTTCTGCGGGCGGCCCTGGCATAGCTACAATGATCTTTCCGGCTTTTTCCACCCACCACCCTGGCGCAGTACCCCTGGGGTTGTGGATGGCCTCGGCACAAGGGATAAGAGCCGCCTGCTTCAGGTTGTGGGGTGGCATGGGCCGCCCCATTTGATCGAAGATAGCCCGCAGATGGCGCTCCAGGTGCGCAGAGACCGTCAGCTCTTCCCCCAGCACCTCCGCGATAGCCTCGCGGGTGAGGTCGTCTTTCGTCGGTCCGAGTCCTCCAGTCGTTAGAACGATGTCAGATCGTCCCATCGCACGACTCAACGACTCTACGAGTCTCTCCAGGTCATCATCCACCACAGTAACCCAACGAAGACGGACTCCCGCAAGCGACAGTTCGGCCGCAAGATAGGCAGCGTTGGTATCTGCGACTTCCCCCAGCAGCAGCTCAGTACCGATAGAGATTATCTCGGCATCCATATGCTTTGGCGTGACGTCATTGGGAGCCATTGACCACTGGGGATGACCGCCTTCGGCCGCCGCCATCAGCACCTGGCCACGGGGATACCCAGGTACTCTTCCACCAGTGCCATAGCGCAGAACGGCCCGCACATACTGCAAGTGCCGGCCTGGCTGGCGAAGCGGCTGTGCATACGACGAGCTTTCTCAGGATTAAGGCAGAGCCTGATCTGCTCCTCCCAATCGAGATTCTTGCGAGCGGTGGACATTCTCTTGTCCCAATCGGCGCCTCCTCCGACCCCTTTGACGACGTCAGCGGCATGGGCAGCAATGCGGGCAGCAATAATCCCTTCCTTGACGTCCTCCTTGTCGGGAAGGGAAAGATGCTCGGAGGGGGTAACATAGCACAGGAAGTCAGCCCCAGCGGCAGCAGCGATGGCGCCGCCGATGGCACCGGCGATGTGGTCATAGCCCATTGCTATGTCGGTCACAAGAGGTCCCAGGACGTAAAAAGGCGCCCCGCGACACAGACGTTTCTCCAGTTGCACGTTGGTCACTATCTGGTCGACGGGCACGTGTCCCGGCCCCTCAATCATGACCTGAACGTCGGCCCTGGAGGCACGCTCCACCAGCTCTGCCAGCGTGAGAAGCTCCTCGACCTGGCAGCTATCAGTAGCATCAGCCAGGCTGCCGGGCCGCATCCCATCGCCCAGGCTCAGAGTTATGTCATATTCATGCGCAATCTCCAGCAGGCGGTCGTATTGCTCGTACAGCGGATTCTCCCGCTGCTGATGAAGTATCCAGCCGACCAGGAACGCACCTCCACGGGACACCACGTGAGTCAGTCTTGTCTGACGGCTCAGAAGCTCCACCGACCTCTGGGTAACCCCACAGTGCACGGTCATGAAATCGACTCCATCCTCTGCCTGTTGCTCTATCGTGGCGAAGAGGTCATCGGCGGTCATGTCGACAATGGCGCCTCTGCTCTCTATCGCCTCGATCCCCGCCTGGTATATAGGCACGGTGCCCAGCGGCAGCGGGCAGGCAGCAATGATAGCCCGGCGGATGGCGACGATGTCACCACCAGTGCTCAAGTCCATCACAGCGTCCGCGTTGTACTGCACACAGACGTGCAACTTCTCCAGCTCAGTCTCCACGTCTCCGAAATCGGAAGAGGTCCCAATGTTGGCATTCACCTTGGTACGGAGCCCGTTGCCGATACCACAGGGATCGAGATTGCCATGTCTGACATTTGCCGGCAAGACTATCGTTCCCTGTGCGATGCCTTCGCGAAGAAACTCAACCTCCACACCCTCCCTCTCAGCGACCCGCTTCATCTGATGAGTTGTGCTACCTCTCCTGGCCAATCCAAGTTGCGTCATCTTCGTTCCCCTATAAAACAAAAAGACCAAGAGCCTAGGTTCTTGGTCAGTCAAGACCGCCTTCCTACGCTCGCATTACCGAGATCAGGTTCAAAGGGTCGCCCCCGACATGGGGGACTCTCAGCTCACGGGAGTCGAACGTCCGACCCGCTTGAGCTCCCCCGCGGTCAACGCAAGCACATATTATACCAGAAACTCGCCCAAGAACGCACCTGCCTGATCAAATCATACCTCGCGCAACCTTGGGGTCGCCCTTCCGCACGCCCGGACGACCCAACCTTCCGTCACCTCGCCAACTGGCTTCTGCGCGGAGT
>CAZTYW010000018.1:0-2666 GCA_964617695.1 uncultured Dehalococcoidia bacterium | reverse complement strand
CACGCCCGGACGACCCAACCTTCCGTCACCTCGCCAACTGGCTTCTGCGCGGAGTGCGTTTCAATCA
Source organism: uncultured Dehalococcoidia bacterium (assembly GCA_964617695.1). GTDB lineage: Bacteria > Chloroflexota > Dehalococcoidia > UBA2247 > RBG-13-53-26 > CAZTYW01. The sequence goes on along the minus strand of CAZTYW010000018.1, from coordinate 2,599 downwards.
TCCTTGATTTACAGGGCACCGAATCTAGCCAGGCACGATGACGGCACACAAGCTAACGCAGATTGACAATAAGAGCGAAACGTGGTAATTAAGTAACTACTGCGCGGAACGCATGCGTGTGGCACTGGGGGCGGAGAAGGGGACAGCATGGCATTAAGAAGGGTGATTTCGGAAATCCAGCCACCGGCCAAGTACTTGTCGCACAAGGCAATAGCGTTGCCCGTGAAAGTAATTGACAGGTGCGTGCCCGACAGAGTGCTCCTGTTTTCCATCAATATGCTGGACAAGCGCGTTCCACCCAGAGTGATTTCCGTTGTTGTTGACGGGGTAGGCGGGCATCTTCCGAGCAAGATTCGCTCCGGTATGATCACGGTCGCGGATGAATATGTTCCGGATGCAGTGGCCAATTCAAGAAAGGTGTGTGCTGTTCTGGCCGGGCTCGGTAAGTACATCCCGGATAGGATAATCCCGCCAGAGTCCGCCGAGCGATGGGAAAACGTGAAGCTGAAATTCCATATCCCGACGTTGATCGGGGGTAGTCGACCGCGGCGGTCGTCTGCCAATTGACAGGGTTGCTGACTCGTGCGGTTCTGGCTCATCGGCAAGGTTAAGTCTCACGGTGTTTGGGCGGCGGGGATATGCATGGGTTGTACCCGTGACCGAGAGCACTGTAGGCGGGGTTACGAGTCTCTAGAGGACTTGGTCAATGCGCTATAAGAAGGTATGCGTCGAATCGCTTGGTTACGAGTTGCCGGATAACGTGGTTACGTCCCTCAGCCTGGAGGAAAGGCTGGCCCCTGTATACCACAAGGTCAACCGTTCTTTTGGACGGCTCGAAATGATGACGGGAATACGGGAGCGACGTGTCTGGAACGAGGGAACAGCACCCAGCCAGGCTAGCACGAAAGCGGCAGACAAAGCCATCGCTCAGTCCGGCATTGACAAGAAAGACATCGAATGCCTCCTCCATACCTCCGTGAGCCGTGACTTCCTTGAGCCTGCAACAGCCACCGTAGTTCATGACTCCCTCGGGCTACCTGCCACTGCCACGATCTTCGACATCTCCAATGCTTGCCTCGGATTCGTCAACGGCATGGTAACCCTGGCAAACATGATCGAACTGGGGCAGATCAAGGCAGGAGTCATCGCGGGTAGCGAGAGCAGTGGGCCGCTTATCGAGGGTCAGATTCAAGAACTGTTGAGAGACGAGGATGCCACCAGGGCAAAGCTCAAACTCGGCTTCGCCTCGCTAACCATGGGCTCTGGAGCCGTCTCAGCACTGCTGACTCACTCGTCCATCTCCAAGACCGGCCATAGACTGGTGGGAGGAGTGGTGCGCACGGCTTCGCAGCACAACAGTCTTTGCCGTATAGAGACTGATACGGCCTTCTTTGATGCAGACAGGTACCCAAGTATGAGCGCCAATTTCGAAGGCATACTCAGAAACGGCCTGGAATTAGCATCCGAGACCTGGCAGGACCTGCGACGTGAATTGGGATGGACAGAGCCAGACATAGACAGGATATTCTGTCACCAGGTTAGTGTCGTCCACAGTGAGTTGCTGTTCAAAAGGCTTGGATTGGACAAGTCAAGGGGATTCTCTACCGTGGAGTACCTCGGAAACATCGGTTCAGTATCCCTTCCCATATCGCTGGCCATGGGGGCTGAACAGGGTCTTCTCAAAGCCGGCGACAAGGTCGTCATGATGGGAGCGGGCAGCGGCTTATGCTCGATCATGCTTGGGCTTGAGTGGTAGACTGCCGGGCAACCATTGCTGACGAGACGTCTCTGCGCCTGAGGACTTCCATCCAGACAGAACTCACCCCCATTCAATAATCATCGAGTGGAGTGTATGCGAAGGACAATCGGCCTTTGTTTGACCAACGAAGGCCAACGTTGGGAATGAGAGAGTGACGACTGACGAACGAATCGTAATAACGGGGATCGGGCTGACGGCGCCCAACGGAGACAATCTCACCGAATTCAGGCAGAATCTGCTGGTCGGCAAGTCTGGCGTACAGACAATAGAGACCCACTACATGGGTGAGGTACCGGCGGGAGTATGCCATTTCGATCCTCTGAGGTACCAGAAGAAGAAGGAGCTTCGCCGCGGAACGCGCGCAGGGTCAGTGGCAATCTACTGCACTCAGGAGGCAATCACCGACTCAAGGCTAGATTTTGCCGCGGTGGACAAGTCACGCGTCGGCGTGTATCTCGGCATTACCGAGCATGGCAACGTGGAAACCGAAAACGAGGTCTATGCACTCAAAGACTATGACTACGACGTCAGATTCTGGTCGCATCATCATAACCCGAGAACCGTGGCCAACAACCCGGCCGGCGAGGTAACCCTGAACCTTGGAATCACCGGGCCGCACTATACATTGGGGGCTGCCTGTGCCGCCGGCAACATCGGTCTCATCCAGGGTCTGCAAATGTTGCGGCTCGGAGAAGTCGACCTGGCCCTGGCCGGAGGAGTCTCGGAGACAATCGGTACCTTCGGGGTTTTCGCCAGCTTCAAGAACGAGGGTGCGTTGGCCTCCCCCCCCGACCCAGCGAAAGCTTCCCGCCCCTTTGACCGGGACCGAAATGGTCTCGT
>CAZTYW010000017.1:22186-30856 GCA_964617695.1 uncultured Dehalococcoidia bacterium | reverse complement strand
GGAAGGTTGGGGTCACCAAGAAGCTGATATCCTTTTGACCCGGTGATGTCGGTAAGCCCGAATATATCCAGGCAGGCCTTGTTCATGTCAACTAACCGTCCATTGGAATCGTAGAGCGCCATAGCAATGGGTGACTTTTCGTAAACAGTCCTGAACCGCTCCTCGCTCTGCCGCAGTGCCTCTTCGGCACCCTTGCGCTCGGTGATATCCCTGGTGACCCCCAGCAGCCCCGCAGGTCGACCTTCCTCGTCGCGCATCAGAGTCACGATCTCCTCGACCCAGAACGTGGAGCCATCCTTGCGGCACGCCTCGAGATCCAATGTCCAGGATCGATGAGAGTCTCCCGGCCCCTCTTCTTTCACTATCGCCATCTGTTCCCGAAAGAGACGCATGGCGGCCTCCAGAGAGGCCGGAGTCAGCATTCTTTCCAGCGGTCCCGGGCCCTCGTCCGGTCCATAGCCCCTCAGACGCCGGGCAGAAGGGCTCATGTACGTGATCCGCAGGTCCATGTCCGTGGTCCAGATGCCGTCCTGCACGTTATCCGCCAGGAGACGGTACATGCTCTCGCTTTTCTGCAGTGCTTCTTCGGCGCGTTTGCGCTCGGTGATATCCCTGGTGACCCCCAGAAGGCCCACCGGCTGGCCCCGAGCGTCCCGAAGGAAGCTGACTTTCACCTCGACCCAGAATGTCGAGCCGTCCTTGCGGTATGCCTCCAGCTCCAATGTCCAGGAGCGAGACAAATCTCCCTGCCGTGTCTCTTCTATTGCCAGCTCCTCAGCAAACACCTTCATGGCACGCTCAAGCGAGTCGCCGGTCAACATATTCGCCAGCGGTTGCCTGGCTGCCTCCTCGGGATCATAGCCCCGCAGACGCCGGGCAGACGGACTCATATACGTGATCCGGAGATTCATGTCCGTGGTCCACACCCCGTCCTCGACATTGTCGGCCAATATGCGGTAGCGAAGCTCGATATCCTGCAAGGCTTCCTCCCGCCGCCGCAGGCAAGTGCTCTCGCTAAGCTCCCACCTGCCCCGCCGCCTCACCAGGGCAGCACCGTGAGTGTTGACCACATCCAGGACGCCCAGCGGTCCACAGTTGTCAAGCGGATAGCAGCAGATGGCCAGGATCCCCTGCTTGCTGAGATGGAAGTCCACGGTTGCTTCATACTCTGCAAAGCGTAGCCAATCCTCACTATCAACCCAGAAGGTATCGCCGGCCAGCCGGAAAGCACTGAACCCTCGCCGGGTGCATTCCTGTCTTTTCTTCGCCCAACCCTCTATAGCCTTATCTGGGTCGAGTCTCCCCGAGGTTGTGTACAACGGCTTGGCGTCCACTATCTCCATTTGACCCTTTTCAATGTAGTCATCGAGGTCACTTACAGCGCTGGCCAACGACGCCCTTGCTTCCTCAAGCGGCAACCCCCCGGAAGTCACCCACAGGCAGAGCTCACCATTCTCCAGTCCTGCCTTGAAATACGGGACCAGAACGTCTATCAACTCCTCCTTGGTCTGGTAGAACAGGCAGATATGGGCGCCTGACGAGACATCACCTAGAACGTCAATCCCGGTCCTTCTCGCTTCCTCTCCCATCTTGGTTACCCCCCGCTTTCACGCGAACACCTGGAAAGATACCGGAACGTTCGCTGGTTCTACGTCATCATACGGCCGGTGGGAACGCCTCAGGTCAACTCTCCGTCGCAAACGACCAACGCTGGCGCTTCGTCCAGCATCATCATGTCGCCGCAGGAATGAAGAAACAGGAGGGAATGAATCTGGTGCGACAGAGGGCCGTATGATTCCCCATGTAACATTATACACGCTTGTCAAATCAATGGGCTATTGTCGAAGCGGCTCTGGCGGCTTCGACAGCCAACGCACCACCTACCCCCCTGATGCCCGCCCCCAGATCGAGCCCATGAGACCCGGGGCCATGTTTGACCAGTTCAATGAACGTGTGCAACACTGGGCACAGGCTGAGCACACGGACAGGTCTACCGTGAGCGCACTCCAGGCAACCGGCGAAAAGCTATCCATGATCTGAAAAAGAACGGCGGACGACTCCTGTGAAGGGTGGGCCCGACGCCGATCCCCTGTCTGTCGGGCTGGCTCAAGGTGCTGCCAGACAATGGACAACAAAGGAGGCCGTTATGGACTACAACACGCTACTGTTCGAGGCCCCAACGCAGGTGCTTTGCGGTCTCACCAGGGATACTATGGAGGCCATCACGGCGGTTATTGTTGAGAATCGCCCGTCGGTATACCACCACCGGTAGGCCGAGACTGCCGTCGGAAGCCGCAAAACCTGGCACAGCAAATACTCGAGAAAGGGGAGAGGCATGCGCAAACTCTTCGAACCAATCAGGATCGCCAGCGTCGAGATTAAGAACAGGATTGCCATGCTCCCACTGGGTCTTGGATATGGCGAACCGGACGGCACAGTCTCCGACCGGCTGACTGACTTCTACGTCGAGAGGGCCAAAGGCGGCGTGGGACTGATGTACGTCGTCTGCGGCTACAACGACTTTGGTCTGTACCTGCCGTTACACCCGGCACTCGAAGACGACAGGTTCCTGCCCGGGCTGCGGAAGCTCACGGACGCCCTCCACGAACATGGGGCAAAGGTCTTCGCCCAACTGATGCACATGGGAGCGTCTACGTTCCCCACGCCGGACGGAAACCAGCCGGTGTCCGCCTCGGCCGTCCGCTCCCAGTTGACCGGAGTGGTGCCTCGCGAGCTGAGCGTAGCCGAGATCAAGGAGACAATCGAACACTTCGCCGAGGGGGCCTGGAGAGCCAAGGAGGGCGGTTTTGACGGGGTGGAGGTCTGCGGTACCGGCGGCTACCTGATCAACCAGTTCCTCTCGCCGCTGACGAACATGCGGGACGACGACTACGGAGGCGACGCCGAGAGACGAATGAGGTTCCCCACCCAGGTGGTCCGAAGGATACGGGAAAGCGTGGCTCCCGGCTTTCCCATCTCCTACCGGACCTGCGGCGATGAGTTCATGAAAGGCGGCAACCGGCAAGCGGAAATGAAGGTCATCGTGCAAGCCATGGAGAAGGCCGGGGCGGACGTGATAAACGTCACCGCGGGGTGGCACCAGTCCTTCATCCCCCTGATTACCATGGACGTCCCCAGAGGGGCATTCGTCTACCTGGCTCAGGGCATAAAGCAGGTGGTCGGTGTTCCGGTGATCGCCTGTAACCGGATAAACGACCCCTTCCTGGCCGAGCAGATCCTGCTCAATCACCAGGCCGACATGATAGGCATGGGACGTGCCCTGCTGGCCGACCCGGAGTTGCCACACAAGGCGGCCGAGGGCCGGTTCAGGGAGATTCGTCCCTGCGTGGCGTGCAACCAGCGCTGCCTTGATGCAGCTTTTTCCATGCAGCAGATCTCGTGCGCCTTCAACCCCGCCACAGGCAGAGAGAGGGAGTTCGCCCTCGTCCCTGCTGAAAAGCGCAAGAAGGTCTTCGTCATAGGGGGCGGCCCCGCTGGCATGGAGGCAGCCCGTACTCTGGCACTCAGGGGACACCGGGTTACGCTATACGAAAAGGCGGACAAGCTCGGCGGCCAGCTCGCTCTGGCTGCCGTCCCTCCGGGGAGGGGAGAGTTTGCACGGGCAATTGGCTACATGTCGAATGAACTGGAGCGAACCGGGGTCAGAGTCCATCTAGGAACAGAGGTCACCAGCGATACAGTTGCCAGGGAAAAGCCCGACGCCGTGGTGGTGGCCACAGGGGCGACGCCCCTGCGGCCTGACCTTCCTGGCATCGACAGGGCAAACGTCGTCTGCGCTCACGATGTCCTCCAGGGGAAGGTGGAGACGGGAGACAGGGTGGTGGTCATAGGTGGCGGGGCGGTCGGCATGGAGACTGCTCTGTTCCTGGCCAAGAAAGGGTCCATCACTGCTGAGGCTGCCGTATTCCTGGCTTCCGGAGGGGCCCTGGATGCCGATACTGCCATACGGCTAACCCGCCAGGGCAAGAAGGTGACCATTCTGGAGATGCTGGACAGGATAGGCCAGGACATGGGCATAACCACCAGGTCGTCCCTCAGGCTGAGCCTCCGCCTGCACAACGTCGAAGTGATTGCGCGGGCAACCGCGGAGAGAGTCACACACTCGGGCGTTATCTACACACGCGACGGGGAGAAAAAGCTGGCCGAGGCAGATACCGTAGTGGTCGCCACAGGCTCAAACGCCGAGACCGGACTTGTTGACACTATTCAAGGCTCGGTGCCTGAGGTATACACTGTTGGCGACTGCGTCAGCCCGAGAACCGTATCCGAGGCCATAGAAGAGGCCGCCCTGATAGCAAGAAACATATAGCCAGACCTGTCCGTCAGATCGCAGTCACGCTGGGCGTCTGGTGCCGCTGACGGCCGACCGGCAGCCAGCAGATCCGTACTCGGGGTCGTCTCGACCCCGAGGCGGCAGCCCGTGAACCGGTCGAGGTCCGGGACGACCTCGACTACGCGCCTTCGATGCCGGGACTGCGGCCCCAGGGCTTCCCAGTCCATTCTGGGTCTGATGCAACCATCTTGAAACGCCTTCGCCACCCGCTTTAACCCGTTCTCAACCACCAGTGGGTTACTCTGGTCGTTGTCCGGCCCGAAGTCATTCCCGAAAGGAGGGAGATGCCAACATGGCGACGAACATCGAGCGAGTATTCCAGGACTACTACGCGTCATGGTCCTCGCACGACGCGGAGAAAGTTGCTTCCTTCTTCACCGACGACCTGGTCTACGAGGACGTGCCCATGGCAGCTATCCAGCGCGGCAAGGAGGAGTTCAAGGCAAGCTGGAGCAGTTTCTTCGATGCCTGTCCCGACTTCAAGGTTGAACTCAAGTCCCTCGTAGTGTCTGGAGACCGGGCAGCCAGCGAATGGGTCATGACGGGCAAGCTGGTCAAAGACCTTCCCGGTCTGCCCGCCACGGGGAAAGGCTTCTCTATCCGCGGTGCCTCCATCTTCGAGCTGGAGGACAGCAAGATCAAGAGAAACGCCGACTACTGGGACCTGATGGCGCTCCTGCAGCAGGTCGGCCTGATGCCCGAGCAGCCGACCGCATAGGGCGGCCTATGCCCTGGGGCTGTCTGCGACAAGGGTCCAGCCTCTCCGACTGACACCTAGTCTTCCTTGACGGCCACAACGATTTCACAGGGCAGGCCGAGCAGGCTCACCCTCCGCTTCTCCCTGACTTCATATCCGGCATCCCTGACACACCGCTCCAGATAGATGGGCCTGCAATCGAGGTATCTGGGCCACTTGCCGTGTGCCCACTCATACAGCCTCAGCAGCACCGGCCTGCCGTATTCTCTGGACAGACTGATAGCCCCCAACCTGCCTCCGCGCCTCAGCACTCGCCCTATCTCCTTCAACACGGCGGGAATCTCCGGCGTATCGAAAAGCTCCAGGGTGAAACTCGTGAAGACGGCGTCAAAAGAGCTATCAGCGTATGGCAGACTGGCAGCATCCCCAAGCTGCAACTCCACCCGGCGTCCTGGCCCGGACCGTTCCAACCTTCTTCCAGCGACCTGCGCCATTCCAGAGGAGATGTCAATGCCACAAGCCATACCCGGGTCGCCCAGGGATTCAGCTATCCGCTCCAGACAATGGCCGGTGCCAAAGCCTACCTCCAGCACGATGGAGCCCTCTTCGATGTTCACACATTCCAGGGCCTTCCTTGCGTGCCCTCGCTCGAATGCGCCAGCCAGGTAGTCGTACATCCTGCTCATGCGGTCGTACGAACGCCTGGCGTCCCGCTTGCTGCGGAGAACGGGCAGTATGCTCGGGATTGCTGACCTGTCCCCCTGGTCCATATGGCTTGCCTAAGACTACCACATTCAAGCATAGCCATGAACGCCCTTGCCCTGTCCCCATTACGGCCAAAGCCAATGCCCTGTCAGGAAAAAGGACAAGGGCCCCGGTATGGTCAGCCCCGGACACCAAGCCCACCGCGGGCCGCTGGCCCAGCATCGAGGCCATCAGCAGTGATTTTGTGACAAAACTGTGACATCTACGCCTGGGGCTGACATCCGCCTGTGACACGTATGCCACATGTTAGGACTGAAGGCCAAGGCAAGAAGGGCAGGGAGACGTGGGGCCACGAGAGCGGTCGGGGGAGGTGGACCAGATGACCAAAAGATAGGCTACTGCAGGCTGAGCGGGTGAAAATGAGCCGGTTAGCATCCTTTGGAAAGGAGGGAGAATGTCATCTAGGAATGTGGCATTTATTGACGTAGGGAGCTGCAATATCCGGACGATAATAGCCAAGATGAACGGCCTCGGCGCTCAAATCCAGGGTGTGAGTTGTGTAGCTTCTCGGGGAATCCATAAGGGCATCGTGGTCGATATCGATGAAGCCGCCGCTGCAATCAGGCGGTCAGTCGAGAAGGCGCAGGGTATCATGCCCTCGAGGGTGCAAGAGGCTCTGGTAGGATTTTGCGGTAAGCACATTAGCTCTGCCAACCCGATGGTCACAGTGGATACCGACCGAAACCACATGGTGAGCAAGTCAGCCATTCTGCAGGCGGAGAGGGAGATCCAGGCTACCGCTTTCCCCGAAGACCGTGCCAAGGTCAACATCATTAGAAGGCAGTATGCAATCGACCTCATCGGCGGGATCAAGAACCCGCTGGGAATGCACGGCTACAGATTGGACCTCGAGGCCCACATCGTGACCGCTGACTGGACCTACATGCAAAACCTGGCGATTGCCCTGAGGCAAGCTGGCCTTGCAGTCAGGCCAGGTAGTTTTGTGGCCAATCCCCTGGCTTGCGCTGAGGCAGTCCTGGAGGCAGAGGAGAAGCAACAGGGAGTTGTCCTGGCTGATATCGGCGGAGGCACGACCGGTATTGCCGTCTTCAGGGATGGCAGTATCTATCATACCTCGGCCCTACCCGTTGGCGGTAGACAGGTGACCAACGACCTGGCAATCGGGCTGGACATTCCTTTCAGCAAAGCGGAGGAGTTGAAGCTGAAGTGCGTCAGCCTCTACGCGGATGATGCGGTGGAGGACGCCGTTGCCGAGACACTCCAGGGTTACAACGTCTCCGCCGAGCAGATCGCTTACATCGTCAGGGCCCGGATGGAGGAGATCCTGAGGATGGTCGTCGCCCATGTGCCGGAGATGCCGGGCAACCTCGTTGTCACAGGTGGCGGGGCCAAGATGCGCGGCTTCGAGCGGTACGCACAGGAGGTACTCAAGGTCAGGGCGCGGGTGGGAAGACCCACGGCGTTGCCCGGCGAAGGTACCGACGACCCTGCCAACGCTGCCGCAGTGGGACTTGTGCTCTGGGGCACAGGCTCCAAAGCTGTAGCAGGTGACGGGTACGGCGACGGCGAGGAAGAGGCACTTTTCCAGCCAATCGCGTCCGCATTGGCCGGCCTGCGTGCCGGGTGGCTTACCCTGTGGTCCCGGCGACCCAGGATCGTCTTTGGCCCGGCCAGTCCAGCAGAGAAGATTGACGTTGGTTCCGGCTACTACACGACCGGCCCCAGCGCGAAATATGCGGGAGACGAGGAGGAGGGACAATGATAGACGCGGAGTTCAGAACCAAAGCGTGCAGGATTAAGGCGGTGGGAGTGGGGGGAGGCGGGTGCAATGCCATCAATCGCATGATGCGGGCAGAGATTCACGGAGTCGACTTCGTCAGCGTGAACTCGGACGCCCAGGCCCTGATGTCGAACGAGGCCCCTACCCGCGTTCAAATTGGCAGCCGGGTATGCGGCGGCCTTGGCGCCGGCGGTGATCCGGTGCTTGGCCGCCAGGCAGCAGAAGAGAGCCTCGACGATCTGCAGCAGGTGGTCGGCGGCGCCCACATGGTCTTCATCGCAACCGGCTTGGGAGGAGGTACAGGCACCGGTGCTTCACCGCTCATTGCCAGGCTGGCCCGCGACAGCGGCGCCCTTACCATTGCCGTGGTCACCACGCCCTTCCAGTTCGAGATGTCGTCCCGTGCCAGGATAGCAGAGCGGGGGCTTGAAGAACTAAAGCGTGAAGTCAACGCGGCGATAGTAATCCCGAACGAGCATCTGCTGAGAATGACGGGCAACAAGGTGACCCTGGACAACGCCTTCAAGATGGCAGACGAAGTGCTGATGACCAGCGTCCGTACCATCAGTGAGGTAATCACTGTTCCTGGGCTGATCAACCTCGACTTTGCCGACGTAAGTGCCGTCATGGAGGATGCCGGCGCTTGCTGGCTGTCCATTGGCCATGGCTCTGGGCAGGAGCGAGTGGCGGAGGCCGCCCGCGCGGCTATCACCAGTGACTTCCTGGGAGGCTCAATCGACGGAGCCAGCGGCGTGCTATTCGTCATCTCTGGATCGCCCAGCCTGACTCTTTCTGAGGTCAGTCGGGCAGCCACCGTAGTCGAGGCAGCAGTCGACAGGGACGCCAAAGTCCTCTTCGGCGTGACCGTCGATCCATCCTTGGACGATGAAGTGAAGGTCACCCTGGTGGCCACCGGCTTCACTCCCATGGACGAGGTAGGCTCACCAGAGTTGGAAGAAGACTATCGTGCTTTCGTTAGAGAGTTGGAATCCGACGAGAGCCGACTGGAAGCGCCCTCATTCATGCGGCGTCGTGCTTCAACGCGCCGCATGGCGGTAAGGGTCTAGGTAGCAGTTTGGCGCGACCAATAGAGGGCCGCCGGAGTAACCCGGC
>CAZTYW010000017.1:18971-22176 GCA_964617695.1 uncultured Dehalococcoidia bacterium | reverse complement strand
GCGGCCCTCTCCTTTTGCCTCGAAATCTGGCAGAAAAGCCTGGGTTGTCAACTGCGCGCCCGGTGCTCGACGCCGTATGAATATCCAAGGTCGAAGGCCTTCAGGTTGAACTCCTCCGTACCTTCGGGCACGGACGCCCGCACGGCGTTGCGGAGCGCATCCGGGGAAACCAGATCGCTCACAGCCCCAAGGAAGCCCAGCATGATGATGTTGGCAACTACCACCCGGCCCATTTCGCGGGCCATTCTGTTGGCGGGTATAGACAGCGGGGCCGGATTCTGAGCCGCGTCTGGACTCACCAGATCGGGGTCTATGATCAGAAGGGCCCCTGCCGGCAGGTCGCGACCGTACCTGGTGTACGCCTCCTGCGCCAGAATAATGACCACCTGCGGTGATGTGGCATGCGGGTAGTCCACGGGTTCGCTGGAGATCACTACCTCAGCGGTGCAGGAGCCGCCGCGAGCCTCGGGCCCGTAGCTCTGGGTAAGCGTAGCGAAGCCCTTGTCATATATCGACGCGGCTTTGCCCACGATCAACCCGGACAGCACTACCCCCTGGCCGCCGAATCCAGCTATTCGTATTTCCTTCCTGTCTCCGCTGCCTGATCCCATCAAGTCACCTCGGGCCAACCGCGGCCGCCACCAGCCGCCGTCATTTCTTCTGCGCCTTTTCAAGCACCCGCGTGTAGTGGTCCCAGAACGTGGGACGCTCTGTGTCGATAAACTTGCCTACCACAATCGGGCCGCCCAGATCGATGGCGGTCTCCTTCGGGTCCGCCCCGTTTCGCACAACAGCCCTCTCCTTGTAGGAGCGCAGCGTGTCCAATCCCTGCCCCTGCTTGTTCATCCGGCCGTACACCGTAGGACAGGGGGCGACAACCTCCACAAAACTGAACCCGGGCTTGACCACCGCCTCGGCGATGGACCTCTCAATCTGACGCATGTGAATCACAGTCCACCGAGCCACATAGGTGGCTCCGGCAGCCGCCACGAGATAGGGCAGATTGAAGGGGCTCTCGAAGTTGCCGTAGGGCGACGTGGCGCTGCGAGCCTCCAGCGGAGTGGTGGGCCCCAACTGCCCCCCGGTCATGCCGTAATTGAAGTTATTGACACAGATAACGGTAATGTCGATGTTGCGCCGGGCGGAATGGACAAGGTGGTTGCCTCCTATGGCCGCCAGGTCCCCATCCCCGGAGAAGACCACTACATTCAGCCCTGGGTTCCCCAGCTTCAACCCGGTGGCGAAGGGAAGAGCACGTCCGTGGGTGGTGTGAAAGGAGTCCAGCCTGACATACCCCGCTGCCCGGCCGGCGCAGCCAATTCCTGAGACGAGGGCTACCTTGTCCGCATCCAACCTGGCGCGCTCGATACCCCTTATGAAGCACCCAACCGCTGTCCCTATTCCACATCCGGCGCACCAGATATGAGGCATGCGATCCACGCGGAGGTAGGCGTCTATGGGGTTATGATCCGCTGCTGCCACGTCCGTCAATGTACTGCCTTCCTGATCGCGTCCAGTATAGCCTGGGGATGGTGCACGCCACCACCCATATGAGGCAGGAGCACCGTCTTGGCCTTGCCACAAGCAGACCTCTCCACCTCCAGCGCAATCTGGCCATAGTTGATTTCGGGGACCACAAAAGCCTTCACTTGTGAGGCCAACTCCCTGACGCGGTCTTCGGCAAAGGGCCACACCGTTATCAGGCGCAGCAAGCCCGCCCGAATCCCCTCATCCCGCGCCTGCCGTACCGCGCGACGGGCCACACGGGAGGTGATGCCATAGGCACACACCACGACCTCTGCATCGTCAGTACCATACTCGTCCAGATGAATGATGTCTTTTCGATTGATCCTGATCTTGTCGACCAGCCGCCGAGCCAGGCTTTGCTGCGCCTCAGCAGTCATGGCCGGGTAGCCTCGCTCATCGTGCGTCAGGCCGGTAACGTGGAAGCGATACCCGTCGCCGGCTATGGCCATAGGGGGCACAAGGTCCCCCTCGGCCCGGTAGGGCAGGTATTCGGCCGGCGTTGCGGTCGGCCGGCGTCGCTGCACCAGTTCAGCCGGTGCCACCCGACGCATCACCACCTTCTCACTCATGTGACCCACAGTCTCATCAGCCATCACTAGCACCGGAACGCGGTACCTCTCCGAGAGGTTGAACGCAGTGATGGCGAAGTCGAACATCTCCTGCGGCGAGTTGGGTACGATGGCTATGATCTCATAGACCCCGTGAGAGCCCCATTTCGCCTGCATCATGTCTCCCTGTCCCACCAGAGTGGGCAGGCCCGTGGACGGGCCAGCTCGCTGTACGTTCACCAGCACGCAGGGAGTCTCCAGCATAGCGCCCAGACCCAGGTTCTCCATCATGAGACTGAACCCAGGGCCGGAGGTGGAGGTCATCGCCTTCACACCTGCCCAGGAGGCCCCCAGTACAGCGTTCATGGAGGCGAGCTCGTCCTCCATCTGGACGTAGACCCCCCCAACCTGAGGTAGCCGCATGCTCATCCTCTCAGCTACCTCAGTGGCCGGTGTGATGGGATATCCGGCGAAGAGGCGACAGCCTGCGCTGATGGCTCCCTCAGCGCAAGCCTCATCGCCATTCATGAAGAATTCGCCCTCGAGGATACCGTCTTCAGGCATGGGCAGGTTACGTCATCCCTTCTCCATCCCCCGAAATCACCCAGATGGCGAAATCAGGGCAGACCAACTGACACAGGCTGCAGCCCGTGCACTCGCTCTCCTTCACGTCAGGCAGCGTATAGCCCTTAGCATTGGTCTCCTGACCCATAGCGAGTGCCCCGGGCCGACATAACTCTATGCAGAAGCCGCAGCCCTTGCAGCGGTCCTTATCGATGACGACCCTGGCCGTCCTGGCGGACTTTGCCTTTTGGCCGGAGGGCTTACGCGACAACGTCATAAAGCTGCATCCGAGTCTGAAAGTCTGGGTTGGCTTCGCACCTGTGGGCCCAACCGCCACCCCACCCAGCCAACCTTCGTACCATGCGGTAGCCGACACATAAAGCCAGCCCCCAGTATAGCGGATTGGCGCCCTCCTTGGCAAACGGCTCGGCAACGGCGCCCTCCCCGTTCCACGCACGCAGGCACCCACCCTCTTCCCCAAAACGCGCACCACGGTAGCGGCTTTCGCCTACACAAGACACCGCATAAATGCCCGTTGGAGATAGGTATAACCACTCGAACACAGC
>CAZTYW010000017.1:3501-18871 GCA_964617695.1 uncultured Dehalococcoidia bacterium | reverse complement strand
CACAAGACACCGCATAAATGCCCGTTGGAGATAGGTATAACCACTCGAACACAGCCGATTCTGCCTGCGCGGAAGCACCTGCATCCGGGCCGCCTCTTTGCGACATTCCGGCAGGCAAGAACAGGCATTCCAACGGAAGTCGGGCACACCGCTCTGGTGGTAACGTATTGGCAGAAGACGAGAGACCAGGAGCCTCAGAAAGGAGGCGCGAAAATGGAATGGCAGTTCATAGTAGCTCTGGTACTGGCGGTACCCATAATCCTGCTACCTGTGGCATTCGTGTGGTACCTCAACATCGGGGGCATCTACGCTGCCTTCAAGGAGGCACGCAGGAAAGTGGCTGCCACCAAAGGCACGGCCAAAGTGGCCACAAGGGATATCTAACCTGACGAGACCTGGGTGACCTGAACAGGACTCTAGAGGAGGGACAAACAATGAAACCGGAGATTGTCGAAGAACTGAAGAGGATTCTGGGGGAGATGCGAGACTCGGAGGACGTTGCTGAGGTGGAGCGGGCCATCGCAGATGCCAAGGGCAAGATCTCTCCCCAGCCGGCCAGGGGGTACTGGGAAGACAGGACACCCTGCTGGGACATCTGTCACTGCCCGGAGGCCATCAGGGATGACTGCCCCGCATACACCCATCAGTCCTTGCCTTGCTGGGCGATAGAGGGAACGTACTGCAAGCTGAGCGACTACGGGACAAGAGGCGACGACACCAGCATCTGCAAGGTGTGCCGGGTTTACAAGAGGTTTGGCGCTGGTGAACCGATAGAGCTGCAGCTATTTGGCAGGGGAATGGGTGTACCGGTGGAGGCGGCGGCCAGACAAGCCGGGAAGTAAGGCAACCTATGGCACACCCTGAAATCATCCGGAGGGCATGCGTGGCAGCGGACTACAAAGGCACCAGGCCGTCACGCATGTCCTCTCCTGCTGCAAAGCCCCTCGACCACGACCGACCGCCAGGTCAAACGATCTCGCCAGGCCCCACCCCCGCAAGGCACTGAGCAACGCCCAAAGCTAGCCCGCAGACACGAACTCCTCAATTGCCCCAAAGTAGAGCCCCATATCGCGTACTACAATGTCGTTGTGTTCAGCCTCCGGTATGATTACCAAACGTTTCTGGGCCGTAGCCACATTGGCGAACAGGTCTTCCGCCTCGGCCAGCGGAATCAGGCTGTCGTATTCCCCGTGCAAGATGAGGGTTGGGAGGGTAACCGTTCTTATCTTGGACAGATTCGGGAACCCGAAGTCCTTTATGCCAAGGTACTCCTGCGGAAACCCGAGTCGCGTCATAAGCCTGACGGTGCTGGCAAACCCGCTCTCAATGATGAGGCCGGCGATGCTCCCTCCATACCGGGAGGCCAGCTCGATGGCGGAGACGCTCCCCAGCGAACGGCCCATGAGGAAGATCCTGCTTCGGTAGCCGCCCCGGCGCAGGACCTCCCGAAACCCCTCAAAGATGCGGTGAGCATCAGCCACCATGCTGCTGAAAGTCGGCGCCCCGCTGCTGGCGCCGTAACCCCGATAGTCAGCCACAAAAAGGTTCGTCCCCCGGCGATGGTACATGGGCGCGATGAAGTCATAGTCGCTCACCACCTCCCCGTTGCCGTGGAAAAACAGGACTGTAGGTAAGTCGGCATCGCGAGCATAGAAACGACAGGAGACGGCCACGCCTTCGTCTACACGGATGAGATGGTCTGTGGCTCCGGGGGGAGCAGCGGTGATATCCTTTCTCGGGTAGAAGACGAACTGAAGTAGCTCCGGCCTGTCCAGCGCCGAGTAGTCGTCCTGTTCGTACATCCTCGCCCCCTAGCTCGCTGGACTCACGATCTCGTCATCCGTGAAGAAAAGGGGTATCTCCTTTCGAGCGGTCTCCACCGAGTCAGAGCCGTGAACCAGATTCTGCTCGATCTCCAACCCAAAGTCCCCTCTGATTGTGCCCGGAGCAGCCTTGAGAGGGTCGGTCTCCCCCATCGTCTGACGGACCACGTCCACGGCATTGTCCCCCTCTATCACTGCCGCCACGACAGGGCCCGAGGCAATGAACTCTACCACGGAGGAGAAAAAGGGCCTGTCGCGGTGGACGTCGTAGTGTTGCTCAGCCATGCCTCTATCCATTCGAAGCATCTTCAGGGCCGCAATCCTCAAACCCTTTCTCTCCAAACGGGAGACGATCTCTCCCACCAGTCCTCGCTGAACTCCGTCAGGTTTCACCAGCACCAGGGTTCTCTGCACTTCATCCCCCTTTCCTGAAATGGTCCCACCCCCCGCCGATCCCCTCGAAAGGCCTGCCTTCATCGTCTACCAGACTAACACCGCCCTCCCGTGTGATCTCGCCAATTACGGTCACGGGACACTCAGTCCAGTCATCTGCCAGGCCAGACCGCCTTCGCCGATCTGGGGCACCAATCGAGGTCGTGGCCTTCTCCACCGCCT
This sequence comes from uncultured Dehalococcoidia bacterium, assembly GCA_964617695.1. GTDB lineage: Bacteria > Chloroflexota > Dehalococcoidia > UBA2247 > RBG-13-53-26 > CAZTYW01. The sequence goes on along the minus strand of CAZTYW010000017.1, from coordinate 16,433 downwards.
CGCTGCTGGCAGCGAAGAGAAGCTCATAGTCCTCGCCTCCATTCAGGGCCAGATGGAGGTGGTCACCGGGAAAAGCAGCCTGCAATGCAGGGTGAATGGGAACCTGTTGGACCCTTATGATTGCTCCTACATCGCTTGCCTCACAAAGGTGGCCAAGGTCGGCAACCAGTCCGTCGCTAGTATCTATCGCCGCGCGCACCCCAACCTTCACCAGGGCTTGCCCCTCCGCAATCCTGGGCATCGGCTGGAGGTGAGCCCTCCTGAGAAGCGCCACAGTCTCCTCTGGAAAAAGGAGACCCCCGCTCATCATCCTCAGCCCCGCTGCCGAGACGCCTGGATAGCCTGTGACGGCCACCAGGTCACCCGGCTGTGCGGCGGACCTGGTCAGAACGCCGTCGGCGTGCGCCTTTCCTATGACGGATAGGCTGATCATCACGACCGGTGCACCGCTGACATTACCCCCCGCTATAGCCACCCCGAACCCTTCGGCCAACTCCTTCATGCCCAGACATAGCTGTATTACGTCATCGACCTCCGTGTCTCCCGGTAGGCACAGCGACATCAGCGCATACTGCGGCAGACCTCCCATAGCGGCTATGTCGCTCAGGCTGACAGCCAGTGCCTTCCAGCCCAACTCTCTCCAGTTGGCCTCTCGGCTGAAGTGCACGCCCTGGACCAGGGTGTCGGTGGTCGCCAGCAAAGTCGAGGCATCGACCTGCCACGCAGCGGCATCATCGCCGATGCCGATCACAAGGCGTGACTCCGCCGTGCCCTGGGAGACCACCCGGGCAAGCACACCGATAAGTCCGAACTCCCCTAGCTCCGATACCTTCACGGGCAAGATTATAGTCCAACCGGTGCCCTGGCCTCAATCGAAGCACGCCGCGTTATGCAGTTCCGCGGCGCCTGGCCAATCACCAGCAGAATTGTTATAGTTACCGATGTTCGAGACATGCGCTGCGCCATCCTGGCCGACATTCACAGCAACCTGGCGGCCTTCCAGGCCGTGCTTGAGGACGTGGAGAAGAGGGGCGGGGCTGAGGAGATATGGTGCCTCGGTGACGTGGTCGGCTACGGCCCGGATCCCGGCGAGTGCATCCAGCTTCTACGCAGTCACCGCCACATCTGCGTTGCAGGCAACCATGACTGGGCAGCCACCGGCAACATAGACACGTCGTGTTTCAACCCCGAAGCCGAAGTTGCCTGCCTCTGGACCGCTGAGCAACTGAGCGCTGAAGACATTGAATACCTGAACAGCCGGCCCGTTACCCTCCGCCACGGTGACTTCACCCTGGTCCACGGCAGCCCCAGGGAGCCGATCTGGGAGTACGTGTTGTCCACTCGAGACGCCGGCCCCAACTTCGCCTACTTCGACACCCGGTTTTGCCTCATGGGCCACACACACGTCCCGCTGGTCTCTGGCCTGGGTCCAGACGACGTGTGTCACGTCAGCCGGCTTCCCAGCGAACTGTCGCTCAGGCACGACAATAGCCGTCTGATGATCAACTGCGGCGGCGTAGGACAACCGCGAGATGGTGACCCGCGGGCCAGCTACGGGATTCTGGACCGGGAGGGCGGGGTCATCCACCACTACCGGGTGGAATACGACATCGCACGCACTCAGCAGAAAATGATGAGGGTGGGCCTGCCCCTGCGGCTGGCGAGCCGACTGAGCGTCGGGTGGTAGCACGCTGCCGCCAGTTTGTGATATAATGACTGCCGGCGGTTCATGTCTGAGGATAATCCGAATCTAGGAGAATTGGCCCTTTCGTTCCTGACCTCACTACCAGCCGAGGAAAGCAAGAACAAGCAACAGGAAGTCAACAGGTTTGTCCTGTGGTACGGGAAGGAGCGGCTGGTCGGGAAAATCACCCCCAGAGAGATCGCCAGCTACGCTGAGTGGGTTGCCTCATCCACAGGCGATGCCTCCAAGAAGCTAAGCCCGGTCAAAGGCTTCCTCAACTACCTCAAGAAAGAGAAGCTGGTCAAGACCAATCTCGCCCCGCACCTCCGGATCAAACAGGCCCCAACCAGGACCCGGATGCGGGCCAAGCCAAAGCAGCAGGTTATTCTCACCCCTGAAGACCGCACACGGCTGAAGTCACAACTGGCTAGCCTGGAGGAGGACCGTCGTCGTATTGCCGAAGAGCTGCGCCGGGCTGCCGCAGACAAGGACTTCCGCGAGAATGCCCCGCTGCAGGCAGCCAGAGAGCAGCGCGACCAGATAGAGGCCAGAATAAGAGAAATACAGGCCGCTCTCAGCAGCGGCGTGCTAGCACAGGACGAGGAGCCAACGGAAGACGTGGTCGTGAAACTGGGTAGCACGGTCGTGCTCCTTGATGTTGACTCGGGGACAGAATCGACCTACACACTGGTGACCAAGAACGATGCCAACCCGGCAAAAAGCAAGATTTCCATCGTTTCGCCTATTGGCAAGGCCCTTTTGAACCAGCGTGAAGGCGACATGGTCACGGTAGTTGCCCCGGCCGGCGAGATGAAGTACCGGATCGAGCGGATTCAATAGCGCAGAGCACGGGACTCATCGCTTCAGACCACCAGTACTTGCCAGGGAGTCGCTCTAAGTCCAGGCAAACCGGGAGCGACTCCCTGTCTTATCGCCTGCCAAGAAACGCTGCTGCAATGGCGCACCCATGAAAAGAGTCTTCCCCATCCTGGCTGTTTCCACCTTCTCGTCAATGCTGGGCGTGGGAATCATCGCCCCGCTCCTGCCGCTGTATGCCGAATCCCTGGGAGCTACCGGAACCTGGATCGGTGTGATCTTTGCTGGCTTCTCAATCTCCCGCGCCCTGTTCATGCCTGTGGTCGGCCGCATATCCGATCGGCAGGGGAGAAGGCGCTTCATTTGCGCCGGGCTCCTCATCTACACCCTGATCTCCCTGGGCTATATCTGGGCCGGCAGCGTGTCACAGCTCACCATGATTCGAGTGTTGCACGGGTTCGCCTCCGCCATGATCATCCCCATCGCGCAGGCCTACATTGGCGATCTGTCGCCCGAAGGCGAAGAGGGAACGTGGATGGGTTACTTCAATGCGGCTTTCTTCACCGGCTTCGGATTCGGCCCGCTGCTGGGCGGACTGCTGACTGATTTCTTCAGCATGGACGTTGCCTTTTATACCATGGGAGCTCTTAACCTGGTGGCGTTCCTCCTGGCCGTCGCTTTCCTTCCGGAGGTCCACCCCGAGAAGGTGAGGGTGCAGAACCCCCGGCCTTCGCTGTTCAGCATGAGGCAGAGCGGTGTTATGAAAGGGCTCTTCAGCTACCGCCTGGTATACGCCGTGGGCAGGGGCGCCTTCATGGCCTTCCTGCCCGTGTTTGGCGCTTCCTATCTGGGTCTGAGCACATGGCAAACAGGCGTGCTGCTGGCGGCCCATATCCTGCTGATATCGTCTGCTCAGTTGTTCTCTGGCAGGATCGCCGACGTTTTCAACAGAAAGGCAATGGTTGTCCTGGGTAGCCTGCTCAGCCTATCCTTCCTTGCCCTGATACCCTCTATGCACAGTTTCTGGCAGCTACTGGGCCTGTCGATGTTTGGCGCCATTGGCGCAGCGCTGTCCGTGCCAGCATCTTCGGCCCTTACGGTGGAAGAAGGCAAAACGTACGGCATGGGCGCTGCCATGGGCGTCTTCACCATGGCCATGAGCATCGGCATGTCGGCGGGGCCGCTGGCCGGCGGGCTCATCTTCGACGCCTGGAACGTCGACTCTGTCTTCTACTTTGCGTCTGTCGTCGGCCTGGCAGGCACCGGGCTATTTGTCTGGTTTACCAGGTGATATTATTGAATACCGGCCAATGTACCAGGACACCATCGCTGCCATTTCGACACCTCTGGGCGAGGGAGGCATAGGCATTGTTCGCCTCAGCGGGAATGATGCCCGTTCCATCGCCCAGACCATCTTCCGGGGAAAGCTGTCAAACCGCCGTCTCAGCTACGGTCACATCATCGACCCAGACAGCGGCGAAGCGGTCGACGAGGTGCTGGCCTGCTACATGGCGGCGCCGCACACTTACACCAGGGAAGACGTGGTGGAAATCAACTGCCACGGCGGCCCGGTGGCCCTGCAGCGCGTGCTGCAACTGGCACTCCGTCACGGGGCCAGACTCGCCAATCCGGGCGAATTCACCCTCCGGGCTTTCCTCAACGGCAGGATCGACCTGGCCCAGGCGGAGTCAGTCCTCAACGTGGTGCGGGCCAGGACCGAGGCCAGCTTGCGGCTGGCGGTGCAGGGACTGGCTGGCCGGCTGTCGGCTTCGGTGAAGACCGTTCGCAGCCAACTGATGTCGGCTCTGGCTTACCTCACTGCCAGAATAGACTTCCCCGAGGATGAGATTGAAGCGCAGGACCCAGTCCAACGGCTTGACGAGGCCCTCCACACCCTTCAACAGCTCATCGCCACAGCCGACACCGGCATAGTCTACCGCCAGGGAGTCAGGACCGCCATCGTAGGCCGGCCCAACGTCGGCAAGTCAAGCCTGCTCAACTGCCTGCTTCGCCAGGACCGCTCCATCGTTACCCCGATCCCTGGCACCACACGCGACGTCATTGAGGAAGTGGTCAACCTCAAGGGCGTCCCTTTCCTGCTGGTGGATACGGCCGGAATCATTCACAGCAAAGACCTGATTGAATCCCTGGGCATCGAGCGCAGCCAGAGGGCCATAGAACAGGCCGACCTGGTACTGCTGGTGGTAGATGGCAGCGAACCTCTTACCGATGCCGACAGAGACATAATCCAACTGGTCGGGGAGAAGTCCGCCCTGGTGGCGGCTAACAAGTGTGACCTGCCTCAGGCGGCGGACGTTGAGGAGTTGCCGTGGGAGGCAGTGCTGACCTCGGCCCTCTCGGGAGCAGGTCTTCCCGAACTCGAGGAAAGCATGGTGCACCTGGCCCTGGGAGGGAAGGTGTTTGTCTCCGACGCCCTTGTGGTCGACAACCCCCGCCACAAGAACGTCCTGGAAAGAGCCGAAACAAGCCTGACCCAGGCCCTTTCCGGCCTTGCCTCGGGCATGCCCGACGATTTCGTTACCATTGACCTCACCGCCGCCCTCGACGCCCTGAGCGAGATCACCGGCGAGACGGTGCAGGATGACCTGCTGGAGGCCATCTTCAGCAACTTCTGCGTGGGCAAGTAAACGGTTAAGCTACACCATCCGAAAGCCGACATCCATCTCCGGTGCTCGATGGACTGAGCCGCCCCAGCACACCTCCCGAACCCTCGAACCTCCACCTGGTCTATGCTGTAAACGTCGGGACACTTGCCAGGTCGATATGAACGGCTGTCAATGAATCATGGGCGCGGCCCCCCAGCCCGGTTCCTCAGCTTCACCTATTTCCAACGTTTGAGAAATCCCTCATGAGGTGACATGAGAAGACTCACACGAACAGTGGTGGTTGCGCTGGTAGCAGGTCTGCTATTGGCCCTGCTGCTTCCATTCGCGACTGCGCTGGCATCCATCACCGGGCACAGCTGGCTGGGGGCCACCTACGTGGGATGGGACCCTTTCCTGGGCAGCGTCACCGCCTACGAAACGGGGTCAACGGCAGAATTGGTGACCAACGTGTGGAACAACGTGGGCAACGACATCACCGTCAGGGAGGCAGTCGTAGAGTTTGACTGGGAAGGAGGCACTTACAGCGCCGATGGCGGTTCGCTGACGATAGCGGAGGACAAAACCGAGCTCATAACCTTCTCGATCACCGTGCCACAAACGAGCGTAGCGTCCAACCTGGTGAGACACAATTACGACATCTCTGTGGTTTATCAGAGAGAGGGGGAGGGACAGGTTGGAGACGCGGTGACTGGAGAGGACGTTGGCACAGGAGACGGCGGGACCACCATGTTCTGGCTCAACAACAACCCGGTGAAGCCGGGCTCGGAAACCGTCTATCTCGATAGCACTGAGACCACCAGCTACACCATGGACTATTACTGGGGTCTCATCACCTTTGACACGGCGCCAGCCGCCGGCGTCGCCATCACCGCCGACTACGAGTACATCGAGTACGTGGGAGCGGGAGACGGCTCCAATACGGTGTTCTGGCTCAACCTGGCCCCCGTGATCCAGGGCTCAGAGGTCATATACCTTGACGGCACCCAAACCACCGACTACTCGATAGACCGCGACATCGGCGAGATCACCTTTGACACTGCGCCGGGTGCCGGCGTCCGTGTTACCGCCGACTACGAGTGGGGCAATAGATGGACTGCCAATGGCACCAGCTTCGCTGTTTATTCGACTGATCAGGCTGCGGCAATGGGTCTCAAGGACCAGATTGATGCCATAGGCGCCACCGACCCCGACCTGGCCACCGCCAGGGCCCGGGAATACCTGGCGGAGTCCGGCACCGAGTATCAACTTGCCCAGCAAGAGTACGAGCGGGGGAACTTCGCTGAGGCGACGACACACTACCAGAACTCCTTCGATGCCATCGAGAATGCCCTCTCGGCCGACGGCGACCCGGCCGGCGACTACAGCTCTCTTGGGCCGGTGGGAAGCTTGCTCACTGGAATAGGCCTCCTGGTACTGGGAGTTGGTGTTGTGTTATTCGTGATGACGAGGCCGACGTAGTCGACAGCCACCGGTCCTGGCACAGGGTGACACATGCCATGAAACAATAGGAGGAGGGGCTGGCAAACCAGCCCCTCCTGTCTGGTGACTCTATCGACCACCAAATCCGGCTCAGTGCGCCGCTCCTACCTACGGCTGCAAGGAACCCTGTCCCACGCTACAGACCACAAGGCCAATCGCCTCATAAGTCTCTGTGTAGTACACAGCCTTCCTCACGACGTCGCCAACGCTGAGGTCATCAATTTCGGCGAGTCGCACATTTCGCACCATCTGTGTGGACTCAACGATGTCCAACACAATCGTTTCCCCACTGGTGGTGAGAATGCTCACCGTCCCCGCCTCAACGTCGACGGCGCTGATCATGCCAGCAGCCTGGCTCCACGGCAGCTCCAGTTGGGCACTGCAGACCACGATTAGCCTGGCGCCTTCGGTGTTGTAGTAAGCCTTCTTGACGGTATCGCCTACCGCAAGGTCACTAATGGTGGCCAGAACGCCATCCTTCATTATCTGCGTGGAGTTCACCACCTCCAGGTCGACTGCATCACCATCGGCGGACTCCACAGTCACCGTCTGCGCTTCCAGGTCTATAGCCGTGATGTTGCCCTGGACCACACTCCACTGCGCCAGCCAGCTTTCCCAGCCGGTCCTCACCCGCTCCCTGATCTGCTCCATGAGCCGCAAGGTTTCCTGGTGTCGCTCGTCCAGATCATCGATAGCCTGGTCGACAGCCTGCATGGCTCTGGTCTGGGTTTCTTGCTGCGCTTCGAGTCTGGTCTTTATGCCTTCCAGGACATCTCTCTGTCTCTGGTACGCCTGCTCCAGAAGCTCACCAGCCCGCTCGAAGTCCTGCTGCCGCTGGGCGGCTTCCATGTGCGTTCGCAGCCGTGTGGCCAGTTGCGCCATGTTCTGGACCGCCATGGCCCTCAGCCGGACTTCATTGGCAACCCGGAACCTTCGGGCAACCAGGGTAACGTACTCTCCAGGAGCCACCTGAAAACCTTCAGGAAGGTCAATGGTAATCTCGTGCCCGGCCTTGTTCACGATCGTGACCGTGCCTTCCTCAACGTTGACACTGACCACCACACCGGCGCGATGCCTGCGGATCGGTTCGTCAGGGATAACCATCACCTTAGCGGCAATCCGCTCACTCACCGGCTCCTCAAGAAGGATACCCACCCGATCGGCGCCTTCCACATAAACCTGTCCCAGCTTTGAATCGTCTGACGTTGTGTCGGCCAGTTCAACCCACGTCTGCCACGGCGGGACAAAGGTGGGTATGTGATAGGTCGTATTGGTGTTCACCGTTACCGGGTCGGCATCCTGGAAGGCGATGAGGCCGTTGCCGTCGGCATCTATGGTGACGTTCTCCACGGTGGCAAACAGGCCTCGGCCGTCAGTGCTCTGGGCGGCAAGGGCTGTTCCCGCCGTACCCAGCACCAGGCCGCAGGTCAGCACCAATGATGTCAAGACCAATAGCATCTTACTCATTTTCTTCACCTCCTCATCAGACCAGGTAGATCACCGTAAGGATCTCGCTGGCCTCATTCCCCTCTTGGTCGCTGGCAATGACCTCGATAGAGTTCGGACCCTCCTCGAGGCTGACGGTGGTACTGAAGGTACCATCCAGGTCGACCTCGACCAGCATCCCGTTCACGCTGACAACCGCATCGGGGTCGGTTGTGCCTTCAACCTCAGTGGCAAAGGTAGACACAAACGCTTCATTCTGCGGCGTGTGCACCGTGAGATGGACTCCGGACTCAGAACCATCGGGACGGGTGAGGGCCACTCCCACACCTGCCCCGACTATCACGAGGATCGCCACCGCTGCTAACAGCCACTTCCACATGTTATGACCTCCTTTCCTGCAAGGGTTGCGTGGTGGGCACACTTTGCTTGCGACCCGCCTGCCGGTGAGCCCGGCATGGCGGCTGTGCCTGTCACCACGGATCTCGTCCCTTCTTTCATCCTCATCGACCTTTCAGACATGTATATATAACGACGAAACTCAAGAAAAGTTAGGGTAGAGCGGTGCCACAAGCCTACCGGTTCGCACCGCTGTTGAGAGCTTCAAGGGCCGCCAGGTAGCCTTGCACCACCGTCTCCCTGGCACGGGTGACATCCGGCCTGGACACATCGGGTGCGTCGACCTCCGCCCTATCAAGACTACCTATGTCTCTGACGGCATAGCGCGCCAGCGCCCGCCTCATCTCGGTCACCTGGGCGCCGTCACCGACGTCCCCCTGCTTAATGGCGCCGGCCAGACCTTCTATCCTGCCCAGAACGCCCTCAAGCCGCGTGGAAAGCTCTTGCACCTTCTGCGGGTCGCCCTTCTCCGCTATCCGCGCCATCTCCTCAGCGCGCCGGCCGGCAAACTTGGCCAGAAGCTCTGTCTTGGCCGTATCCGAGAAGGTGAACGCCAGTTGGACCTCCTCAGTTGCCAGCTTCACCGAGTAAAGAGGGTCGCCCGGCAGACTATTGACAGAGGCAGCCACCGTGCCCGTGCCTGCCACAAGGACTATCAGCAACACCGACGCAGCCACAGCCGCCCACCGCGGCACCCAGCCGAAGAAGGACAGCCTCTTCGACTGAGCCTTCTGCTTCCTGGCACCAAGATGCGACTGTATCTGGTATCTCAACTGGGCCTTGAACTCCGGGCGCGGCTCGACTGAAGCAGCCCTGCTCGCCGCCGCTGCAACGCGAAGCAACGGCTCCAGTTGTGCCGACTGCTCCGGATAGCGCTGCAGGCACTGCTCCAGGCTCTCACCCCGGAGTAGCCGGTCAATACATTCGTTCAGTATGTCGTCAAATCGTTCAGCCATCGGCTTCCCCACTGCCTGGCGATAGGATTCGCCGCAGTTTGACCAGGGCGTCATGTTGCATCACTTTGACGGCCCCCTCACTCTTGCCCATCGACTGGGCCGTCTCGGCAACAGACAGGCCGCCGGCAAAGCGCAGAGAGATGACTTCTCGCTGCGCCTCCGAGAGCTGCGTGCAGGCCGCTGCCAACTGTTCCATCCTCAGATTCCGTTCGGCAAGTGCCACCGGGTCGAAACTGGACTGCGATCTGGATTCATCCAGAGGCAGCGTCTGTTCCCGGCTCCTCTTTCTGAAGTGGTCAACCACCTGGTTGTGAGCGATGCGAAACAGCCAGGAGGAAATCGGAACGCCCCGCCACCGATAAGAACCGATAGACTCCAGGGCATTGAGAAACACCTGCTGTGTGATGTCCTCTGCATCGGCCCGGTTCCCCACCTTCAGCACTATGTACCGATATATCTTGTCGAAGTGCGACTCATAGAGCTGCTCGAACGCCTCGGGCGCTCCCTGCTTGGCCAGTCGCACCAAGTCCTGTTGTTCTTGCACCTATCGACCTCTCTTGCTCAAACCTGATCAGGCCCGCTGTGACTCGGTGCATATTATATAACGTAACACAAGCCGAAAGGTTAGCCCTCGGACGCGTCGCGCGAACCAAAAGTAGCCAGGGCCGCCAAAGGAGCCGCTGGGCATCGGTGCAACCGATCGCATTCACCCCGCGGCTCCGGCAGCAGACCACCTCGGGCACTCGAATTGCCACAGCCCCAGAACAATCGCCCCATATTGACACGCCGTTCAAGGCGAGGGATAATAGTTTACAAAATCAACTGTTCCAAAAGTAAACCATCGGCTAGGCACTGGCGGTGGCCAGCACATGGACAGAGAGATTCTAGATAGCGTGGCGGAAGACCTGTTCCGCGTTCTGCCCGTGATCCACAGAAGACTCCTCAAGGTAGACCTTGAAACGGTGAACAAGGACATTTCGCGTCACCACTACGCTATCATGAGGATGCTCGACGAACTGGGGACAGTGCATGTCTCAGCCGTTGGAAGAAGCCTGATGGTCTCAAAACCGCAAATGACCCACTCGGTAGACAGACTGATACGACTTGGCATGGTGGAAAGACGGCCCGATACAGTCGACCGGAGAATGGTTCACCTGTCGCTGACCAGCAAAGGAAGAGCTGTGCTGGAGGAATGTCACGGGGTGATAAGGGCCAGTATCAGGACGCAGTTGTCTGCGCTAAACGATGAAGAACTGGAAGCCCTGTCCGCGGCACTGAGAAAGGTGGCCGAGATAGGCTCCAGACTGGCATGAGCAGAGGCTGAGGAAGATGCAGAACATAATCGAGGTAGAACACCTGACCAAGAAGTTCGGCAGCCTGGTGGCGGTGGACGACGTGTCGTTTCAGGTGCGCCAGGGGGAGATATTCGGCTTCCTCGGCCCCAACGGGGCGGGCAAGACCACCACCATCAACATCCTGTGCACGCTACTCAGGCCCACCAGCGGAACGGCCAGTCTCAACGGATTTGACGTGGCCCGCCAGCAGAACGAGGTAAGAAGGTCCCTGGGGCTGGTGTTTCAGGACCCCAGCCTGGACATCAAGCTCAGTGCAATGCAGAACCTCGAATTCCATGCCGGGGTCTACAATATCCCCCGTTCCCTCAGCCAGCAGCGCATCGAGGAGGTCCTCCGGATGGTGGACCTGTGGGACAGGCGCAAGGACACCGTCCAGAACTACTCCGGCGGCATGAGGCGGCGCCTGGAGATCGCCCGCGGCCTGCTCCATTATCCAAAGGTACTCTTCCTGGACGAGCCCACTCTCGGCCTGGACCCCCAGACGCGGTTCCACATCTGGGAGTACATCCTCGAACTGCGGAAGCGGGAGTCCATCACCGTGTTTCTCACCACCCATTACATGGACGAGGCCACTGTCGCCAACCGCATCGCCATCATCGATCATGGCAGGATAATCGCCATGGATAGCCCGGACGCCCTGAAAAGAATGGTCGGCGGGGACATCGTCAGCCTCAAAACGGCCAACGACGAAGCCGCTGTGACCGAGATTAGCGACCGCTACAATATACAGGCTCAGCGCGACAGCGGCGGCATCTTTCTCGAGGTGGAGAACGGAGAGGAATTCATACCCACCCTGGTGAAGGAGTTCCAAAGCGGTCTGCTGAGCATCAGCCTGCGTCGCCCCACCCTGGACGACGTGTTTATGAAGCTCACCGGCCGCGAGATGCGTGACGAGGCAGGGGGAGAGGCGGTTATGAAGAAGCAGTGGGCAATGCGCCAGGCGAGGGGTGGGGGCGGGAGGTTCCACCATTGAGTAACCTGAGAGCCGTCTACATCATCTGGTACCGCGACCTGCTTCGCTACTGGCGGGACAAGACAAGGCTGATCGGCAGCTTTATCACACCCTTCCTGTTCCTGATTGTGTTCGGCACAGGAATCGCCTCCAGCCTCACGGGGCGTTTCGGAGACGGCGACCTGGACTACATCCAGTTCATGTACCCCGGCATCATAGGCATGGTGGTGCTGTTCAACTCGATGATGTCGGGAATGTCCATCGTCTGGGACAGGGAGTTCGGCTTCTTGAAAGAGGTACTGGTGGCACCAATCAGCCGCACGGCCGTGGCCATCGGCAAGGCACTGGGGGGCGCTACCATCGCCACCATCCAGGGCCTGGTGATGCTCGTTTTCATCCCCTATGCAGACGTCAGTCCCTCGGCAACCGGGATTATCACTCTCGTCGTAGTGATGTTCATCTTCGCCCTGTCAGTCACATCCATGGGCATCCTGATCGCCTCGCGGCTAAGGAGCATGGAGGCCTTCCAACTGGTGATCCAGCTGGTGCTGTTCCCTCTGTTCTTCTTGTCACCGGCAATGTTTCCCTCGGGATCCCTCCCTGCCTGGCTGGGCGTGGCCGTGAAGTTCAACCCGGTCTCCTACGGCATCGACGCCATGCGCCAGGCGGTGCTTGGGGCACAGCCCTCGGCCATGTTCGGGATAGAGCTCTTCGGCTATCGGATGCCCGTAGTCCTGGACGTGGCGGTGCTGGCAGTCTTCGGCCTTGTCATGGGCACGCTGGCAGTCAGGGCCTTCCGCGTACAGGAGTAAGTCGCTGCTCCAGCGCCTCCTCCACTTCGTCACCGGACGCACGGATCAGCACCACCCAATAGACACGGCTGCTTGGCCCATGCTATAGTAGTACAATTGACGTCAAAATGACCTACGAGACCATTATCGGCCTGGAAGTCCATGCCCAACTCCTCACGCGCAGCAAGATGTTCTGCCGCTGTTCGGCAGACTATGCCGATGCGCCGCCCAATACGCACGTTTGCCCGGTGTGTCTGGCCCTGCCGGGCGTGCTGCCCGTTATCAACAGGAAAGCCATCGAGTACGCCATAATGACCGCGCTGGCGCTGCACTGCACCGTACCGCCGTTCACCAAGTTCGATCGCAAGAACTACCCGTATCCCGACCTGCTGAAGGGCTACCAGATATCACAGTATGACGCCCCCATCGG
>CAZTYW010000017.1:0-3401 GCA_964617695.1 uncultured Dehalococcoidia bacterium | reverse complement strand
GATGCAAACCTCAGCATCAGGCCCGCAGGGGCCAGCCAGACCTTTGCCAAGGTGGAAGTGAAGAACATGAACAGCTTCAAGGCGGTATTCCGCGCCCTGGAGTACGAGGCCGAGAGGCAGAGGAAGGTGGTCGAGGAGGGCGGGCAGCTTTTCCAGGAAACGAGGGGGTGGGTCGAAGAGCGGGGCATAACTCAGTCGCAGCGCAGTAAAGAATATGCCCACGACTACCGCTACTTCCCAGAGCCCGACCTCCCGCCGCTGTCACTTAACCCAGCCTGGGTGGACGAAATCAGGGCTCGCCTGCCGGAGCTTCCTGACGTGAGAAAAGACCGCTTCCTGTCCCAGTACGGCCTGCCGCTCTACGATGCCAATCTGATCACCGCATCCAAAGCCCTGGCCGATTACTTTGAAGCCTGTGTCAGCCTGTCGAAGGAGGGCCCCGTTGAGAAAAAGGCGAAGACCGTCAGCAACTGGCTCCTCGGCGACTTTGCGCGGTTGCTCAACCTCACAGATATCGAGATCAACGAGTCTAAAGTCACCCCCGATCACCTGGCGGAGATGCTCGATCTGATTGAGAAGGGCACTCTCACCGGTCCGGCGGCCAAGAAGGTATTTGAGGCCATGTTCGCTTCCGGCAAGTCAGCCAGGGAGATCGCCACCCAGCAGGGGCTGACCCAGATCAGCGACAGCTCGGCAGTCGAGGATATAGTCAGGCAGGTGATCGCCGACAATGCCCAGGCCGCGGCGGACTTCAGGGCCGGCAAAGAGCAGGCGCTGAAATTCCTGGTGGGGCAGGTGATGAGGGCCTCCAGGGGAAGGGCGAATCCGCAAATGGCAACCGACATACTAAGACAGGAGCTCGGCGCGGGATAATGCAGAACTACTTCTTTATCGCCCAGATAATCGTCGCCGTGGTGTTGACTGTTGTTCTCCTGATGCAGGTCAGGGGCGGCGGCCTGGGAGGCATATTCGGTCAGGCGGACACCACGTTTCGAACCAGGAGAGGGTTGGAGAGGACTCTCTTCCGGTTCAGCATCGCTCTGGCAGTGGTGTTCGTCCTCCTTGCCATAGCCAGCGTTACGGTCGGCTAGCCCGGGAGAGTTGTCGATGCCACCAATAACCCTTACCACCGATTTCGGCTATTGTGACGCTTACGTCGCCTCCATGAAGGGGGTTATTCTGGGCATCAACCCCAACGCCACAATTGTGGACGTCTGCCACTCAATTGAGCCACAGAATGTCGCCCAGGGCGCCTTTCTCCTCAGCACCGTGTGCGCCCACTTTCCCAGGGGCACCATCCACACCATCGTGGTTGACCCCGGCGTGGGGACCATGCGCAGCGCCGTTGTCCTTCAGACCGGTGAGGCCTGTTTCGTGGCACCCGACAACGGCCTGCTGAGCTACGTCATTCATCAACACGCCTCGCCGGAAATGAGCCTCGTTGAAGCCGGTCCGACGGAGCTCCCGCCCGGGGTCCTGGCAGTCGAGATCACCAATCCCAGATTCTGGCGCCATCCGGTCAGTGCCACTTTCCACGGCCGTGACATCTTCGCCCCGGTTGCCGCTCACCTGTCGCTGGGCGTGCCTCCTGCAGAGCTTGGCGAAACAATCAGTTCTGTCAACGTCTTGCCCATCCCCCGACCCTACGTCAACGAAGGAGGAGAACTGATTGGACACGTGCTCCACATCGATTTCTTCGGCAATGTCATCACCGACATCTCTGAGGAGGACCTGACCCCAGGAGGGTTCCGCGTCGTGGTAGCCAACCAGCTTGTTGGCTCGCTGGACTCCACATACGCCGACGTTGAGGCAGGCCAGGCGCTGGCGCTAATCGGTAGCAGCGGCCACCTGGAAATCTCGGTCAGGAACGGAAGCGCGGCGGGCATGCTGGGCGTACGAATGGGTGACACGGTCAAGATTGTCAGGCACTAGTGCCCCCCGGGTGACCGACCAGGCAAAATCGTCACAACAACACAGTCCGGGCTAGCCGGGATGCGCCAATCAGGCCAGCGGTTGGCCTGTTATTCCAGTTTCACTGCCGTGCCGTAGACCAACATCTCGGCCGCCCCCGACATGACCATGGACGTGGCAAACCTTACCCCGACTATGGCGTTCGCCCCCTGCTGCTCGGCTTCCTCCACCATCCTCTGTATCGCCTGCTCCCTGGACTGCGCCATCAGCCTGGTGTATTCGGGAATCTCACCGCCAATCAGGTTGCGCAGGGCTGCCATGATGTCCCGGCCAACGTGTCTCGTCCGGATGGCGCTTCCCTTGACCAACCCAATGGTGTGAGTGATGCGCTTGCCTTCTACTTGATCAGAGGTAGCGATGATCATTGGCACTTCACCTCCGTTATGGTTAATACTTCACTCCTTTGAACTCGTCTTCCTTTCCCTTGGCAGCGCGGTACCTCTCCCAGCCAGCGGTCAGGAGTAACACAACGAACCCTACCAGTACCGCTCCAACGGCAGCCCTGAAACCGAGCGATATGAAGGAAGTGCTGAAGAACCATTTGAGGAAGAAACCCAGGCCTGCCAGTATGCCGCCAACAATGGACACCATGGCCAGTTTCTGTATCACCTGCATATCCGCATCACTCCGTATACCTCCTGTCTTGCCCTCTGCCGCGTCTGTGCCGCCGGGCCGCGCTCACCTCCTGCGCCATAGGGTGCCCTGCGGGGTGTCTTCAATGGCTATGCCCATCTCCTCAAGGGAGGAGCGAATCCTGTCGGCCAGTTGCCACAGCTTCTCTTTCCTCAGCTCGCTGCGCACCGAAACGAGCAGCTCAATGAATGGGTGAGCGGCGAGACTGACTTGCCTCTCCTCCAGGGTCAGGCCCAGGACCCCGGCTAGCTCCAGCAGCGTGCCCTGTGCCTGCTTCACGTCGCCCCCCTCGTCGCGGGTCCGGTTTATCTCCCGCGCCAGGTCAAAAAGTGCGGCAATCGCCTGGGCAGAGTTGAAATCGTCATCCATGGCCTCAACGAAGCTGCGCCGGAGGCCATCGGTGTCGATCGAAGCCGGTGTATCACCCCCTCCTCCCCCACGGACTGCCTGGCGCAGCCTGTCGGCTCCCTTCTCTGCCGCTTCGAGTCCCTCCTCACTGAAGCTAACGGGGCTGCGGTAGTGGGAGCTGAGAACAAAGAGCCTGACCGCATCGGGGCTGAACCGCTCCAGTACCTCTTTGACGGTGACGAGAATCCCCAGCGACTTGCTCATCTTCTCGTCGCCCAGTTGCACCAGCCCGTTGTGCATCCAGTACCTTACAAAGGGAGTGACTCCCGTGTAGCTTTCCGACTGGGCGATCTCGTTTTCGTGGTGAGGGAAGATGAGGTCACGTCCGCCGCCATGAATGTCCAGCGTCTCCCCAAGATGCCTCAGGGACATGGCGCTGCACTCAATGT
>CAZTYW010000016.1:0-32567 GCA_964617695.1 uncultured Dehalococcoidia bacterium | reverse complement strand
CCAGGCCACGGCTGACTCCGGCCCCGTCACCTACGGCAAACATGTTGGATACCTCAGTCTCCATGTTCGCATCGAGTTCAAGGCGACAGGAATAGAACTTGACCTCCACTCCGTAGAGCAACGTGTGGCGTGAGGCAATCTCCGGGCAGAGCCTGTCCATGGCCTGCAGCATCTCGACCAAGCCCTTGAGGTGACGATAGGGCAGCACAAAACTAAGGTCACCCGGAGTAGCCTTCGTCAGAGTAGGCCGCACAATGCTCCGCTCCATACGCTCAGGGGTGGACCTTCGCCCCTCCAGAAGATCACCCAGCCGCTGCACCAGCACGCCTTCGCCAAGCAGATTGGCCAGTCGGGCCAGATACCTGCCATAGGCAATAGGTTCGCGGAAGGGCTCAGTGAAGGAGGTGCTCACCAGAAGGGCGAAATTCGTATTGTCCGTCTTGCGATGAGCATAGCTGTGGCCGTTCACGGTAATCACCGGCTCGCTCCCCCCGGTGGACTCCATTGTAACCTCCCCACCGGGACACACGCAGAAGGTCCTGACACGATCATCAAAGGTCCTGGTGAAGTACACCAGCTTGGGCTCGTACAGCACGTCCGTCAACTCTTCCAACACCACGCGCGGCACCTCCACCCGAACGCCGACATCGACAGGGTTGTTGTAGAGGGTGAGCTTCAGGCGGTTGGCCTCGCGAACCAGCCAGTCCGCACCCTCCCTGCCCGGGGCAAGGACCAGGTAGCTGCATGCCACCTGCTCGCCATCTTCTGTCTCGATCCCCTTCACTTCGCCATTATCCGCAAGTATGATGGAAGCTGACTTCTCAACCTGGATGTCTACCTTGTCACCAAGGGATTCCTGCATTGCCCGCAGAATGGTGCGGCAATGCTCGGTCCCGAGGTGACGGACAGGCACGGGAATCAGTTGGAGTTCGGCCATACTCGCCTTCCGAGACAGCCGCTCCACCTCCTCTCCGACACCGTAGACGGTGTTCGTGGCCCCGAACCGGAGGTACAATTCATCTACATACCGTATTAGCTCGGAGGCTTTTTGGGCACCAAGATAGTCCTTCAGATGCCCCCCGACCAGCGGAGAAAGAGTCATTTTGCCGTCACTGAAGGCTCCGGCCCCACCAAGACCACCCACCATGTTGCAGGGGGAGCATGTAAGACATCTGTTGCCTCTGTCCCAGACAGGGCAACTGCGGCCCTCGAGGTCCTTTCCTTTCTCAAGCAGCAGGATCTTCAGACCAGTAGCCTGGGACAACTCAAGAGCGGCAAACAGGCCCGCAGGCCCCCCGCCAACAATGATTACGTCGTATTTGCCTGACACTTTATCCTTCGGTCAAAGCAAGAGTCTCCAGCATTCCATCATAGAAGCCCTTCGACAGTGAGTCAAGCTGGCACGATAGCGTCCTGCAGGGATTCCAAATCCATCCAGCATTGCCTGGCCGGGGTCGCCTATCGGGTCACGTTGGACAATCCGGCAACGCTGTCTCGTTTGTGCAATCAGCCTTCGTATGATATGATACCGTGGGGTTTTATGTTTACCGGAGGCATTCTCACTGTTAGCGACACAGGCGCCAAAGGCGAGCGCCAGGACACCAGCGGACAGGTTATCCAGGAGTGCCTGGCGCCTCTGGCCATACAGTGGTTGAAGTACGGGGTGGTGCCTGACGAGACAGAGACGATCTCAGACACACTGAGGCAGTGGTGTGACGAGGGCCTGGACATCATTCTCACCACCGGCGGCACCGGGCTGGCCCCGCGCGATGTCACTCCTGACGCTACCCTGGCCGTTGTGGACAGAATCGTCCCAGGGTTTACAGAGGTAATGCGATTGGAGAGCTTTCGGAGGACTCCTCTGGCAGTGCTGAGCCGGGCCGTAGCCGGCACTCGCAAGAACACGTTGATCATAAATCTGCCGGGTAGTCCCAAGGCAGTGGCAGAGTGCCTCGAGTCAATATCACCTGCAATCCCGCATGCCATAGAGACCCTCCGGGGGCAAGCAAGCGAATGTGCCCGAGGGTAAGAACATAGGCGAGTCACCGTGCGCATCGACATTCTGAGCCTTTTCCCAAAGATGTTCGAGGGGCCTTTCGGCGAGAGTATCGTCAGGAGGGCGATCGACCGCGGCCTGGTAAGTGTCTTCATCCACAACATCCGGGAGTTTGCCCACGACAAACACCACACGGTCGATGACTACCCCTACGGCGGTGGGACCGGCATGGTGTTGAAGCCAGAACCGCTCTTCGAGGCAGTGGAGTCCATTAAAGGGCAGATCGACGGTGAGTCTGCTCCGGTCATCCTGTTGACGCCTCAAGGACGGCTCTTCTGCCACGACATTGCACTGGAGCTGTCAAAGCAAGACAACTTGATCCTCATCTGCGGGCACTACGAGGGAGTCGACGAGAGGGTCAGAGAACATGTGGCTACGGACGAAATCAGCATCGGCGATTACGTGCTCACTGGCGGCGAACTGGCAGCCATGGTTGTGGCCGACGCGGTGGTAAGACTGCTGCCCGGAGTCCTGGGCTCTCAGCAAGCGGCGACGGATGACTCCTACGTGAACGGGCTCCTCGAATATCCGCATTACACCAGACCGCCGGCCTACAGGGGCTGGGAGGTGCCTGCAGTCCTGCTTTCAGGGGACCACCAGAGGATCGCCAGGTGGCGAAGTGAGCAGGCCGCAAGACGCACACTCGAGCGTCGTCCCGACCTGGTGAGAAAGACTGCTGTGTCAGAAAAGAAATGAGGTTGCTGGACAGAATACAAGTAGAGAGGGAGGTCTAATTGAGCAAGGATCTCAGCTGGCTGATGGAGACTGAAGCCAACCCCAACATTGCCTCATTCAAGCCTGGAGACATTGTAAAGGTGAGTTACCGCGCAAAGGAGCGCGATAGGGAACGCACCCAGACCGTGCAGGGAATTGTGATCCGGACGAGGAAGGGCGGCCCGAGCGCCAGCTTCACGGTGAGACAGGTGAGCTACGGTATTGGAGTTGAGCGCACTTTCTTCTTCAACTCACCTCACATCGAGAAGGTGGAAGTGGTGCAGAAAGGACGGGTGCGCCGGGCCAAACTCTACTACCTGCGTGGTCTCAGCAGCAAGGCTGTTCGGGCCAAGCTGAAAACGAAAGTCTAGGCAGAGCAAGAGCCCCGGAAATCGAGGTAGACATGGGCTACGCTGAAGTTGGCGTTAACTCACCGATAGCCCAGCGTCGAACCTTCAGCTACAGCATCCCCCCCGCCACCGATGTCACCGTTGGGCAAGCAGTGTGGGTGCCTTTTGGCCCCAGGACTCTTCAAGGTATTGTCCTGGAGCTAACCGACTACCCGGCTGTGGATGAGACAAAGGAGATAGCAGGGATTATCGACTCCCACCCCGTGCTCTCGCCCAATCACGTACAACTGGCGCGCTGGATCAGCGACTACTATCTCGCCCCCCTCTTCGATGCCATCGCCCTGATGCTGCCGCCAGGATTTGAGCGGAGGCTGGTCACTTTCCTGCAGTTGTCTCCACAGGCGCCCGCTTTCGACCGCGGATCGCTCAACCCTGAGGAAGCGCAACTGCTCACCTGGCTGGAAAATGAGGACAGGCTGACACTGAGATGGGTAGAGAAGAGAATGGGCAAGAAAAACGCCGCTCTTGCGTTGGGAAACCTGACACGCAGGGGACTGGTGAACAGAATCGAAGAGCTGGAGAGGATCAAGGTGAAGCCCAAACTGTCTTCATTTCTCAGGCTTGGCGTGGAGGCAGAGGTGGCAAGGCAGGAAGCAAGGCGTATCTCCAGGAAAGCCCCCAAGCAGGCGGCCCTCCTTGAGTTCCTGGCCGCCAGCCAGGTGCCGATTGCGCTGAAGGATGCTGTCAGAGCAGTCCATTGCCCTCCCACAGCCGTCAAGGCGCTGCAAGAAAAGCGGCTGATCCTCATGGAACATGTACAGGTGCTAAGAGATCCCCTGCTGCACCACGGCTTCCCTACCACCAGGCCCCCCACCCTGACGGCCGCACAAAATGCAGCTTTGCGTCAGATTCGAGCCAGCTTGCGGGAGCCCTCAAAGGATGGGGCGCCAGTATTCCTGTTGCACGGGGTCACCGGCAGCGGCAAGACCGAGGTGTATCTAGGCACCCTGGCCGAAGCGGTCTCTCTCGGCAAGCGGGGCATCGTGCTGGTGCCAGAGATAGCTCTTACCCCGCAGACAATCGAACGCTTTGCCTCTCGTTTTCCCAACCGCGTAGCCGTGCTACACAGCAGGCTGTCGCTGGGTGAGCAGTTCGACGTGTGGCAGCAGGTGAGAGAGGGGTCCTTCGACGTAGTCGTCGGCCCACGCAGCGCTATCTTCGCCCCTCAACCTGACCTTGGGGTCATCATCATTGACGAGGAGCACGAGTGGACTTACAAGCAACAGGAGCAATCTCCCCGTTACCATGCCCGCGAGGTAGCACTGAAGCTGGCGCAACTCAGCAACGCAGTGGTAGTCATGGGCAGCGCCACCCCTGAGTTGGAAAGCTACTACCGGGCCAGTACAGGCAGATATCACCTGCTTGAGCTTCCGGAACGGATCACCCCACGAGGAGCTCCGACCCTGCCTGAAATTGAGGTAGTCGACCTGCGTCAGGAGCTCAAAGCCGGCAACAGGAGCATCTTCAGTCGCCCCCTGACACAGGCCATCTCAGACACATTGGACGCGCGGGCGCAGGCGATTCTCTTCCTGAACCGCCGCGGCACAGCCACCATTGTCCAGTGCCGTGACTGTGGCTTTGTCCTGGGGTGCCGCCGGTGCGACCTGCCTCTCACTTATCACGCCCCCGTCAGGATGCTTATGTGCCACCAATGCAATCACAGGAAATCCGTGCCCAACCGCTGTCCGGCTTGCTCGAGCAAACGGATAAGGTTCCTGGGCACAGGCACCGAGAGAGTAGAGGACGAGGTACATCGTGCTTTCCCAGGAGCAAGGACATTGCGCTGGGACCGCGACGTCACCAGGGGTAAGAATAGCCATGAACGAATCGCAAGCATATTTCAGGCCCAACAGGCAGACGTACTCATCGGGACGCAGATGGTTGCCAAGGGCCTGGACTTTCCCAGCGTAACCCTGGTAGGCATAGTCTCGGCCGACACCATCCTTCACTTTCCCGATTTCCGCTCGAGTGAACGCACCTTTCAACTCCTCAGCCAGGTAGCAGGGCGAGCCGGTCGGGGGGCCAGTCCGGGGCGAGTCATCGTGCAGACATACACCCCGGAGCACTATGCCATCGCCCGCGCAGCAAAGCACGACTACGTTTCCTTCTACCGGCAAGAAATCGAGTACAGGCGGCGTCATGAGAATCCGCCCTACAGTCGACTTGTCGCCCTCATTTATGCGCACACCAACAGTGGTGCGTGTCAGCGTGAGGCGCACAAGCTACATCAGCGGCTGACGGAAGCCATAGACTCTCAAGGGTTGGAGATTGAGCTGGTCGGACCCGCCCCCATGTTCTTCCACAAAATGCGCGGCCGGTTCCGCTGGCAAATCGTCCTTCGTGGCTCCGATCCAACTTGCCTTCTAGCCAGCCTTCCCCTGCCGCAGGGTTGGGTAGTGGACGTAGACCCGATCGGTCTGCTGTGAAGGTGAGCCCTCCATGCCCCCTGGACAACCGACATGGCGCCCGTAATTCCAATTTACAGGCTCAGCCTCAGGGTCTATAATTTGTGATAGAGTTTCTATGTCACTGGAATTGCGGCTGAAAGGGCCAACAATGCGAAACTCCCGGCAGCGTATGGCTGAGTCTCACTGCTGTAGTGCCCTTCGGTGATCGATTTCCACCTATTCCCGGAATGCAACCTTCCCCCTCAGAAGGAGGCTCTACATGGCGACTTTGCCCCTCCGGTTTGTGCCTGATCCGGTGTTGCGGCAGAAGGCAAGAAGGGTGCCAGGCATGGACCCGAAGCTCGACAAGCTGATTGAGGACATGCTGGAGACTATGCCTGCGGTATCTGCAGTCGGACTGGCCGCACCTCAGGTCGGCGTTTCCCTGCGGCTGGCAGTCATCGGCATAGCCGACGAAGAGCCAATTGTGCTGATCAATCCCCAGATTGTCAAGAAATCGGGGGAGCGCATCGTGGAGGAGGGATGCCTGAGCATACCTCGATATAGAGGAGAGATCAGGCGCGCCGTCTCTGTCACAGTGAAAGCCCGTGACCGGCACGGGAAGGAGTTTCGCTTGAAAGCCACCGACGACCTTCTGGCTGAGGCTCTGGAACACGAGATAGACCATCTCAACGGGGTGCTCTACATCGACCACCTGGAGAGCATGGACAAACTGTACCGAATTGACGAGCGCGAGGAGGAGCACGGCCTGTGATCGACCCTCGCAAGGAACGGCAACTGGCCTCAATACTGACAAGAGTCAGAGAGTTTATTGTGGGTGAGAAGATAGATGCCTACCTGGTAGGTGGATACGTTCGGGACAGCCTTCTGGGTAGGCCCACCAGGGACATTGATATTGCCGTAGCTGCTGCGGCCCCGGAAGTAGCAGAGAGGTTGGCCACCGCCCTAAAAGCCAGGTACGTGGCGCTGGACGAGGCGAATGAGATCGCCAGAGTGGTGGTGATTGAGGACGACACGTGCTCTGCTGCCCGGTGGCATCTAGATTTCTCAACCATTCGTACCAGCATCGAGGAGAACCTCTCCAACCGTGACTTCACCATAAACGCCATATCGGTAGACCTGAGAGACCTGGATTCGGTCTGCACTGCCTGTTGCATCGATCCTTTCCACGGCAGGAGCGATCTCGAAGAGCGTCTGGTCCGGGCGGTGAGTGAGACGGCCTTCGAGAGTGACCCCGCGCGGCTTCTGCGGGCTGTACGGCTGGCTGCGGAGTACGGCTTCACCGTCGAGGAGCACACCGAAGCTCTAATTCGGTCTCAAAGTCATCTGATCCGCCGGGTGGCCGGCGAGCGGTTGCGGGAGGAGCTATGCCGACTCCTTTCCGTGCGGAACTCGGCCCACTATCTGTACTACCTCGACCATCTGGGACTGCTCACAGCCATGATTCCCGAGCTAACGCTGACCAAGGGAGTGGAGCAGCCCGTGGAGCACTACTGGGACGTGTTCCAGCACTCGATCGAAACAGTGGCTGCACTGGAGCGACTGCTATACGGGTGGGAGTCGGGAGAGCAAGACCCTGTGCTGGCACTGCTGCCGCGCATTCCAGACTTCACCCAGCACTTCGAGGAAGAGGTGAGCAGCGGCGTAGCCAGAGCGGTCCTGTCGAAGATTGCCGCCCTGCTGCACGACATCGCCAAACCGCACACCAAGAGCGTTGACCCGAATGGCAGGACTCGCTTTCTGGGACACACTAAGGAAGGGGCAGCAATAACCGGGCGGATTTTGCGGAGGCTCAGATTCAGCACCAGAGAGACAAAGATGGTGCAAAGTATGGTAGAATCTCATCTCAGAATGTGGCAAATGGGCGGCGACGATAGACCGACGCATCGAGCCATATACCGTTTCTTCCGTGATACCGGTGACGTTAGCCTCGACATAATACTCCTCACTCTGGCCGATTACCTGGCAGCACGCGGGCCACACCTCAAGTTGGAACCATGGGAAAAGCACTGCAACATGATGGAGTACGTGTGGTTTGAGCATGAGAAGGAACAGGCGAGAGTGGTCCCCAGTAAACTGGTTGATGGGCATGACCTGATCAACGCCTTCGGCCTGCAGCCCGGTCCGCGAATAGGTGAACTTCTGGAGGCGTTGCGTGAGGCGCAGGGGATCGGCGAGATCAAGACCAGAGAGGAAGCCATTGCCTATGCGCGGAGGCAACTTGATCGAGAGAAGACCGAATGAGATTCCGTAGCAAGGATGGCTCCTCTGCTACCGGTCCAGCGACGAAACGCAGACCGTTAATAAGACGGCTACTGAGGAGAAGGCCACGGTTAAGTGGCAGCGCCTGGGTACTGCTACTGATACTCGCCCTCGTTGTCCCAGCGATCTGGGTGCTCACTCCCAGCGGCAGCACTGCTCTCAGCAGAGAGAAAGACAACCTCGGAATGCGCCTGGGCCTCGACCTTGCCGGCGGCAGTCACCTCGTTTACCAGGCTGCTTTTGAGGAAGGCTGGGATGAAGACCTGAGGGCCTTCCACCTGGAGAGGGCGGTCGCAACCATTGAAGACCGTATCAACAAGTACGGTGTTGCAGAGCCCGTTCTCCAGCAGCAGGGAGACGACCGCATCCTGGTGCAGCTTCCCGGCATAACCGACATAGATGAAGCCAAAGCACTTATTGAGCAGACAGGCTTCCTGGAGTTCAGAGAGATTGAGCTCAACGGCGGTGGCGAAGCGGTGACCCTGGCCGACTACCTTGGCGACGAACCCCCAACCGGCTTCTTCGATGAGAGTGTCGAGGGCAAGCGGGTCTTCGGCAGCACACTGATGACCGAATCTGGACAGGGTGTCATGACCCTCCCTTACTTCCTGGAACAAGGCAGCGAAGGTATCAGGTTTGTGGACGGCCAGGGCAATCCTGTTGCGATTGACATCAACACGCTTGAAGAGGTTGAGAGGGAAGCGTTCTCGTGGATGCCGGCGGTGGGGCTGATAGGCGATGCAAAAAAGGTGCTCACCGGAGCAGACCTGAACGGCGCGCTGCCCTACTATCCCTCGCCTGAGGAAATGACAGCAGGCGTAGAGATTCATGTCGAAATTGAATGGAACGCCGAAGGCACGGCGCTCTTCGACCAGGTCACCA
Organism: uncultured Dehalococcoidia bacterium; assembly: GCA_964617695.1. GTDB lineage: Bacteria > Chloroflexota > Dehalococcoidia > UBA2247 > RBG-13-53-26 > CAZTYW01. Next base: position 23,835 of record CAZTYW010000016.1, on the reverse strand, counting down.
AGAAGATCAGAGACAAAGGACCATACGGGGACCCGCGGCGCGAGCTGGGCATCTTCCTGGACGATGAACTGATCTCGGCACCCCAGGTGTTTCCCGAGTCAATGACGGCAGACAGCTATGGCAGCAAAGCCACCATCACCGGCGACTTCAGTTGGGAGGAGGCGCGGATGCTGGCAATTCAGCTTGATGCCGGGGCACTTCCCATGCCGCTGCAGAAGCCGCCTCTCTACGAGTCAGAGGTCTCTGCCACCCTGGGGAAGGACTTCATCAACAGGGCCGTGCTGGCCGGCGTGATCGGCCTGGCCGTGGTCATGCTCTTCATGATGCTGTATTACCGCCTGCCCGGCGCCCTGGCCAGCCTAGCCTTGCTTGTCTATGTAGCTCTGGTGCTGGCCATTTTCAAGGCGATCCCTGTCACCCTGACACTGGCCGGTCTGGCGGGGTTCGTCCTGTCCATTGGCATGGCAGTCGACGCCAATGTCCTTATTTTCGAGAGGCTCAAGGAGGAACTGCGAGCCGGCAAGACCCTGAGAGCAGCTATAGAGACGGGCTTCAACCGGGCCTGGATAGCCATTCGAGATAGCAACATCTCCACATTCATTATTTGCGGCATCCTGTACTGGTTCGGCAGCAGTATCGTGAACAGCCCGCCGGTGATGGGCTTTGCTGTGACCCTGGCTATAGGCGTGGCGGTGAGCATGTTCAGCGCTATCGTGGTCACCCGAACCTTCCTCCGCTTCTCAGCAGGTGCCAGGATAGCGAAACGAGCAAGGTGGTTTGGAGCGCAAGCAGTCAATGTTTGACTTCGTAGGCAAGAAACGCTGGTTCCTGTTGGCTTCGGCGATAATCGTAGTCGCCGGTATCGTCTCGCTGGCTCTGCCGGGTGGGATAAAGCCTGGCATCGATTTCGAGGGTGGGATAGCAGTAACGCTGGCGCCGAAGGAAGGCGAGACACTGGAGCTGGACCAGGTCAAGACAAAGTTGACCGAGCTGGGGCACGCTGATGCTGCCGAGCGCGTCCAGGTCCTGGGCGTCGGCGAGTTCTTCATTCGTACCCGGGAGCTGGGCGATACCGAGGCGGAAAGGCTTGAGGAGCAAAAGGCGTTGCGCAGCGGGTTGGAGGAAATCGGGGAGATCAGGGAGTTTGGCGCCATTTCAGCCGTCATAGCCTCCGAGACGGTGCGCAATGCCGCCATTGCCGTGGCCGTGGCGGCCCTGGCCGTCCTGCTGTATATCACCTGGGCGTTTCGCAGGATGCCCAGTCCCTTCCGCTACGGTACCTGTGCCATTGTGGCCCTCATACACGACGTCCTGATAGTGTTGGCAGTCTTCTCCTTCGTGGGACGCGCGCTGAACTGGGAAATCGACCCCATGTTCATTACCGCAGTCCTGGCTGTCATAGGCTACAGCGTCAACGACACCATCGTGGTCTTCGACCGGATTCGGGAGAGCAAAGGCAGAGGCACCGCCTCCGACTTCGCTACCACCGTCAACACCAGCCTGACCGGAACACTGGGAAGATCGTTCAATACCAGCCTGACGACGATTCTGGTCATACTGGCCATCTACCTCTTTGTGGGCGGTACCATCCGCAATTTCACCCTGGCCCTGCTTGTGGGCACGGTGGCTGGCACCTACAGCTCCATCTTCATCGCCAGCCAGCTTCTTGTTGTTTGGGAGAGAAGAGAGTGGACCGGCTTTACCAGCCGGGTTCCTGGCCTGAGGAGGCTCAGGGTGGCGAGGGCGTAGGCAAAAGCGGATACTCAGGTTGTGGAGCCTCTGTAGCGCCCAGGCGGACGCCTCAGGAGCAACGTCTGAGGTTCGCTATCCCGTCGGGCGGTGGAGCCTGCAACGGCGACGAACAGGTCCGGACACATAGTCCAGGCCTTTTTGGATTGAGCGGCAGAAAGGTAGAAAATGCCTGTTTCCAAAGAACTGCTTGATGAAGTGGCCCTGAGCCAATCAGAGTATCAACTCATCGTCCAGAGGCTGGGAAGGGAGCCAAACGAGGTGGAGTTGGGGATGTTTGGCTCGCTCTGGAGTGAGCACTGCGGCTACAAGCACTCCAAACCGCTGTTGAGACTGTTCCCGACCAGGGGCAGAAGAGTGTTGACCAATGCGGGCGAGGAAAACGCTGGAGCCGTCGACATCGGCGACGGGCTATCAGTGGTGATGAAGATGGAATCGCACAATCACCCGTCGGCGGTTGAGCCTTTCCAGGGCGCTGCTACCGGTGTGGGCGGCATCGTAAGAGATATCTTCACCATGGGAGCCCGGCCGATCGCCCTGATGAACTCTCTGAGGTTCGGCCCGCTTGATGATGCCCGCAACCGCTACCTGTTCGGTGGCGTGGTGTCCGGAATCGGCTCCTACGGCAACTGCCTGGGCATTCCGGATGTGGGCGGCGAAGTCGTCTTCTCGCCATCCTATTCGGACAACCCGCTGGTCAATGCGATGTGCGTCGGACTCCTCAACAGCCACAAGCTTGTCAGGGCGGTTGCCCAGGGGAAAGGCAACCCGATCATGCTGGTAGGGGCAGACACAGGGCGGGACGGCCTCCACGGCGCCTCCGGCCTCGCCTCGCGGACGTTCGAGGACGAGCGCGAAATGCGTTCAACTGTCCAGGTGGGCAATCCCTTCCTGGAAAAACTGCTCATAGAGGCCTGCCTGGAGCTGGCAGAGACTGGCTGGATCGTGGGAATGCAGGACCTGGGAGCGGCAGGGCTGACCAGCTCGGCTGTGGAGAGCGCCGCCAGGGCCGGCAGCGGAATAGAAATCGACGTAGCCAGGGTCCCGCGACGTGAACAGGGAATGACACCCTACGAAGTGATGTTGTCCGAGTCCCAGGAGCGCATGCTGGTGGTCGTCAAGAAGGGGTGCGAGGACAGAGTCAGGGCGCTTTTCCAGCGGTGGGAGCTGGCTTCGGTTATCATCGGCCAGGTGACGGATGACGGGATGGCCAGGATAAAGGAAGGCGATAAAGTGGTGGCAGAGGCACCTGTTGAGCTGCTGACTGATCCGCCGCTATACCGTCGCCCATGCCGGAAACCTACCGGGTTGACGCAACTTCAGAGACTCGACCTGGCCGCCATCCCTGACCTGTCCCCACAGGAATGCCAGCCGACCCTGCTAAAGCTGCTAGCGTCCCCCAACATTGCCAGCAAGCGGTGGGTCTACCGGCAGTACGATCACCAGGTGCAGACCAATACGGTGGTCGCTCCCGGGGGCGGTGCCGCTGTACTGCGCGTCAAGGGTACGGGCAGGGCCATCTCGCTGACCAGCGATGGGAACGGACGCTACTGCTATTTGGACCCTCACAGGGGGGGAAGCATTGCCGTGGCGGAGGCCGCACGAAACCTGGTCTGCGCCGGTGCAAAACCCCTGGCCCTGACCGACTGCCTGAACTTCGGCGACCCGGAGAAGAATGACGTCTATTACCAGCTCAAAGAGTGCATCAGAGGCATGGCTGCAGCCTGCCGCAAGCTGGGTGTTCCTGTCATCAGCGGCAACGTCAGCCTGTACAATGAAACAAGAGGTAGAGCCATTTATCCAACGCCTGTGGTAGGCATGGTGGGCCTGATCGAGAACGTAAACAGACACTGCACCATCGGCTTCGTTGATGACCGTGACATGGTCTTCCTGCTCGGAAGTCAGAGTGAAGGCGGCATCGATGGGAGCGAGTACCTTGAGGTGGTCCACGGGACAGTGGCGGGAAGGCCTCATATAGACCTGAACCTGGAAAAAAGGACGCAGCGGTTCTGCCTTGGCCTGATCCAGCAGGGCATCGTCACATCAGCCCATGACTGTTCAGAGGGTGGACTGCTGGTTGCCCTGGCGGAGTGCTGTCTGGCCGGAAACAAAGGATTCAGAGGCAGTTGGGAAATCCACGGCAGACTGGATGCGGCTCTCTTCGGCGAGTCCCAGTCGAGGATCATAGTCTCGGTTCCGAAAGGCGAAGCTGCCTTATTGGAGGAGAGGGCCGACCGGGCGGGCGTAGGAGTCACAAGACTGGGTGCAGTGGGCGGTGACAGGCTGATCGTAGAAGGGCTGATTGACGTTCCCATGAGTGAGCTGGCAGGAGTGTGGCACAATGCGCTCGAATTGGCGCTAGCAGGACCTGCGGGGAGGTAAACAGATGAACCGACAGGAAGTAATGGACTCCATTACAGCCAACGTCAGCAACGAGAACCTGATAAAGCACATGCTGGCTACCGAGGCGATCATGAGAGAGCTCGCCGGGAGGCTCGATCAGGATGAGGAGGAATGGGGCCTGGTAGGCCTGATACACGACATTGACGTGGAACTAACGGAACATGACCCGACCTCTCATAGCAGGCTGGGAGCCGACCTTGCCAAGGAACTCGGAGCCACAGAGGACATGTGCCAGGCCGTGCTGTGTCACAACGAAGCGCATGGTGTTCCGTGCGAAACACTAATGAGCAAGGCCCTCTTCTGCACCGATCCCCTCACCGGACTGATCACTGCTGCCGCACTGGTTCGCCCCGACAGGAGGCTGGCCGGGATCACCACCGAATCCCTGATGAAACGCTTCAAGGAGAAGCGGTTCGCTGCCGGAGCCAACAGGGAGAACATCACCACGTGCCAGGAAATCGGCATCGGGCTGGAAGAATTCGTCGGCCTGGGACTCGAGGCTATGAAGCAGATCGCCGATGAGCTCGGGCTGTGACCACGGCTTTTCTACAGCAATTGACCTCTCTTGAGCCCTGAGGGGCAGACCAAAGAACCAGGCAATCGTCTACTCACCCTGCAACACCACCACCTCGCCGCCGTAGCTACGCAGCTTGACAGACAGCCCCAATGGGCATACTATCGGTGTCGCCAGCGAAATGGGGGTAGGGACCTCCCCCTACCGACCTAGAAAAGGGACCCCCTGCCTCAAGGCAATCAACCTGCGCTGTCCAGGAAGCGAAGGTAGCTGCGCCCGCAGAGAGATGGTATTGGACACGTACCAGATCCCGCCTGTGTATGTGGTTGAGCCTTCGGGAACGGAGAGAAGGCGCCATGTGTCTCGGAGCCTGGTCGGCAGGGCGATCCAGCACGACCTGGAAGCCGCCAAATCACGCCTCAGGGAAATCCGGCAGCATTCCATGGCCGAAGCGGCGTCACTGGCCAGCGAATTCAAGGAGAATGTGGCAGCATATCAGCACGCACATTTCCTGTCAGCCCGAGACGCCGAAGAGGCCATAGCTTGCGTCAGAGGAATCGCGGCGACAGATACCATCGTAATCAACAGGTCGAGCGTGGTCGCCAACGAGTTGAGGCCAGGGTTGGAGAGGCACGGCTTCCGCGTCAACCTGGTTTACAGTGCTGAACTCAGCTCTTTCGAGAATAAGGTGCGGGACTACTGGGACCTCCCCAACCTCCTTTCGAAGGGCCTCACAGGCGCTTTCGAAGTATCCAGGACCCCCGAAGACGTCCGCCTGGCAGGACGCGACGGCGGCTCGGTCAAAGACTGCGTTGCCGTCCTGGGCGTGAACGCAGCCTCGGCCCGAGACGGCTCGGTGTTCTTTCTGCAGCACCTTTCGAACATATCAGAGAGTCTTGAACAAGCCAGACAGGTAGTCCTGGTGGTCGGGATCGACAAACTGGTGAAGGACAGGGAGGATGCAGCTTTCCAGACAAAGTGCATGGGCATATTCGGCATGGAGAGCATGCTCCTGGGCCTCCAGCCCGGGAGAACTGAGACGGGCGAGCCAGACACCCCAACGGTTTCGCAGGAACCTCAGGAGAGGGAAGTCCACGTCGTTCTTCTTGACAACGGCAGAAGCAGAATCTCGCAGAGCGACTTCAAAGAGCTACTCCTCTGCATCGGCTGCAAGGCATGTGCCAGGCAGTGCCCCATCCATCGCTTCGAAGGCCGCGCGGGCGCCGTGTGGAGCCCCAGGGACTACCTGTTCATGTCGCTGCTGGACGGAAAACGCTCAACGGCAGCGTGTCTCCATTGCGAAGCCTGCCGTGTTGAATGCCCTCTAAGCATCGACCTTCCCAAGCTGATGTGGATGGCCCAGGCCGACTATGCTGCCCGGCACGGGCGGAGCTTTCGTGATAGGGTCCTCGGGAATCCGGAACTGCTCGCCAGGGTGGGAACCCTGGCTGCTCCCTTTTCCACTGTTGTCGCCAACGTCGACCCGGGCAAAACGATGGTCCGCATGGCTCTGGGTCTGGACAGGAAGAGAGCTCTCCCCCGGTTTCATCGCCGCACGTTCAAGAAGCGGTTCGCCAACAGACACAGCCGAGACATGAATGGAGAGTCCGGCAGGCGGGTTGCCTACTACGTCGGGTGCTTCTCAAACTACTACGAGCCCGAGGTGGCCGGGGCCCTGGTCGATGTCATGCACAGGAGCAGGATTCGGGTGGTGGTTCCAAACCAGAAGTGCTGTGGCATGCCCATGATGGCCACTCAGAACGTTGCCGGTGCCCGCAGAAACGCAGGCTTCAACATCCAGTCACTGGCTGCACTGGCAGCAGAAGGGTACGATATCGTCGCAGCCTGTCCCAGTTGTAGCCTGATGATCAAGCGGGAATACCCGAATATGTATGACAGCTATGAGGCCAGGTTGGTCTCGGAGCATGTCTACTATATTGATGAGTATCTGGCTTTGCTGAACAGGGAAGGCAGCCTGGACACCGGGTTGGGCGAGCTCTCCGAGTCGGTGTTCTATCACGCCCCCTGCCACACGAAGGTGGAGCACAGTGTAGCAGAATCCCTCGACCTGCTGCGTCTGATTCCAGGTCTGTCGATTGACGCGGTAAGTAGTGTTTGCTGCGGGATGGCCGGATACCACGGCTTCAAGAAGCCATACTCCGCCCAGTCCATGGAGATCGGTGGCAAGCTGTTCGAGGAGATCCGCCTCAGCCGGTCAAGCCGTGTGGTGACAAGCTGTGCTGCGTGCAGGCTACAGATAGAGGCAGGCGCTGGCACGCAGGCTGTTCATCCCATCAAGCTATTTCAGCAGGCATACGCCATGGCGTCTTCCACACCAGGGCGGGCCGAATCTCCGGACCGACGGCAAGCTGTCAGCAAGACCGCGGTCTTCTCACCGGCCATGAAATGAGCCAGCGAGGGAGGTCAGTATGCGAGACCAAAAGATAGGCTACATAGATCTATCAACCGGCCAGATCAGGAAGGAGCCAATTCCGCAGAAGATGCGGCAAATGTACCTCGGTGGCAGAGGCATTGACGTGTACCTCATCTACAATCACGTTCCTCAGGGGTGCGATCCCCTGGCCCCCGATAATGTGCTGACGGTAAGCGCGGGCCTGGTTGGAGGCACCCTTGCCCCATCGAGCGGAAGGTGCCACATAGGAGGCAAGTCTCCCCTCACGGGCTTCATAGGCAGCAGCAACATGGGTGGCTTCTTCGCCCCCGAACTCAGGTTTGCCGGGTTCGACCACCTGGTGATCACCGGGCAGGCCGAAAAGCCCGTCTACCTCTGGATACACAACGGGGAGATACAGATCAGAGACGCGGCGCACCTGTGGGGCAAGGACACGGGTGAGACCCCTGCCATTATCAGAAGAGACCACCAGGACGAAGAGGTGAAGGTGATGAGTATCGGTGTGGCGGGGGAGAACCTGGTCAGATACGCCAACGTCCTCACCGGACTGAAGAATGCCGGCGGCCGAACAGGAATGGGCTGCCTCATGGGCTCAAAGAGGCTGAAGGCGATTGCCGTCAGAGGCACCCAGGGACTAACCATCAAGTACCCTGAAGAGGCATTCCAGTACCTGGAGCACTTCCTCGCCCTGATCAAGGAGAACCCGACCTTCAAGCTATTCTCCACGCGGGGTACTCCCATGTTCCAGGACGACTCCGACCTGGTCGGTCGGGTCAGAAACAGGAACTTCCAGCGCAACCAGGTTCCCGACGGCCAGGGCCTCTATTCCGAGAACATGGACAGGTTCTCGACGGGTATGGCTGCCTGCTTCGGTTGTCCGGTCCACTGCCGTCACAGATACGTGGTGCCTGAGGGGCCGGGCCGCGGCAGCTACGCGGAAGGGCCGGAATGGAGCACATTGGGTGGCCTGGCTGCGGAGGTGGACTGCACAAGGATGGAAGCCGCTCTCGTCGGCAACCATCTGGTGAACAAGTACGGTGTGGACTCCCTGGAGCTGGGCAGCATGGTGTCCTGGGCAATGGAGCTGTATGAGAAGGGGATCATCGATGACAGGGCAACGGACGGCCTGAAACTGGAGTGGGGAAACGAGGAGGCGGTATGGGAAATGATAGGCAAGATTGCGACACGTGAAGGACTGGGAGACATCCTGGCCGAGGGGCCACTGAGGGCCATTGAGAAGCTAGGCGAGGAGTCCCGTTACTACAATGTCCACGTCAAGGGCATGAGCTTGCTGCACACGGACGAGAGGCCCACGCCGGCAATGGCGCTGGGCATAGCCACGTCTACCAGGGGCGCCGATCACCTGAGAAGTCGGCCCGGCGTGGACGCCAATCTACTGCCGCCGGATGTCAGGAACAGGCTGTTCGGCTTCACCACTCCTGAAATCACTTCCTACGAAGGGAGCGGCAAGCTGATCTGGTGGCACGAACTCATCTATGCCATCTCGGATGCCATGGGGACCTGCAAGTTCCAGCCCCTTTTCATGAGCCCGTCCACATTCGACTACGAAGACTACTGCAAGCTCAGCCGCTACATAGCAGGTATCGAGCTATCGCCCTCAGAAATGGTGGATGTAGCGGAGAGGATCTACACTCTGGAGAGGATGTTCAACAATCGAGAGGGAGGCACGAGACAGGACGATGCCTTGCCTGAGCGTTTCTTCGTGGAGCCGACCCCTCTTGGCATTGGCCCTTTTAAGGACGCCACCATAGACAGAGACAAGTTCGACCAGTTGCTGGATGAATATTACGAGGCTCACGGTTGGGACAAAGACGGCGTGCCGACGCCGGAGACGCTGGCAACACTGGGTTTGGATGAAGAGCCTTCCCACGTCATCTAGGTACTCCAGCACGTCAGAAGGAGGCAGCACACAATGGACAGAATGCTACTAGTAGACCACTCCAGGTGCACCGGCTGCAGGCTGTGTGAAGTAGCGTGCTCAGTCAAGAATGGCGGGGCGGCGAACCCAACCCTTGCCAGGATCGCCGTCATCAAGTGGGAACCTATTTGCGTCGAGACCCCGATGCTCTGCCAGCAGTGTGAGTCAGCACCATGTATGGCTATATGTCCGGTCAAAGCATTGAGCAGAGACGGAGTGGTAGCCAGGGTGGCTCTGGACTATGACGTCTGTATAGGATGCAGGCTGTGCGTGGCGGCCTGCCCGTTTGGCGCCATGGGTTTCGACCCCGTTGCCAGAAAGGTCATCAAGTGTGACCTCTGTGACGGCGACCCGACCTGTGTCAAGTTCTGCGAGCCCAAAGCGCTGCAATATGTGGATGCCAGCACCGCCAACAGGGCTCAGATGAGGCAGGCCGCCGAAAAGCTGTCCGAGTTGATCAGCAGGACCGCCGCCAGACCAGGCACCTCCTGAGGCAGGGCTATTCAGCCTAGCTCAGCGAGATTGTCGATCCTTCAGTTGTCTTGGAGACCTCTATGCGCACCGGGAAGGTCTCCTTGAGTTCGTCCAGATGCGTTATGACCACTATCTTCTTGAAATCGTCCTGTATGGAGTTTATGGCCTCTACCAGCTTTCCCAGTCCGCGACTGTCCTGGGTGCCAAAACCCTCGTCAATGAACAGTGTAGGCAAGGGGGCTCCGGCCCGCCTGGCCAGCAGCCTGGATAGAGCTATGCGAAGGGCAAGATTGATGCGGAAAGCCTCTCCACCACTATACATCTCGTAGCTTCGAGTACCCAATTCGTCGGAGATCTTTATGTCGAGTGTCTCGACGGTCTCACCCTTCTTCGTTTCCCGCTGAGTGTCGATGTTGATGTGCATCCGCTGGTCTGTCATTCGACCCAGCAACCTGTTCGCCTCCTGTTCAATCTCCGGGATGGCAGACTCGATGAGAAAGGCCTGGACGCCCCTCTTCCCAAAGGCTTGCGCCAACTCCTCGTAGATTCCCTTGTCCCTGGAGGCCCTGCGTAGTTCCCCTTCCTTCTCAAGCTTCCTGGACTCCAATTCCGAGCACCGAGCAAGCCTCTCCTGTACAGCCACCATCCTGTCTCTCACCCCGGTTTCCCGCTGGCGCAATGAACTGTACTCTTGCTCAGCCTGGCTGAGTTGGCGCGCCAGCCCAGGCATGGCAGCCACCTCATCAGCCAAGACTGCAGCCCTTACCCGGTTGTTGTTCAATGTTGATTCCCAGGCAGTGATAGCCTCTTCGGCCTGCTTGAGCGCCGCCGTCTCTGAGGGGAGATTCCTTTCAGCCTCTTCGACCTTCCGCCGCAGGTCTTCATACTTGTCAAGTTCCGCCACAAGCCCCCGCGCCTGCTGATGCCTATCAGCGTCGTAGCCCAAATCGGCGATCTGCTGCATCACCTCGGACAGCGCCCGCTGCTCGTCGACGGCGAATTCCCCCCTGGTCAACTGGTGCTCCACGCGGCCCAGTTCAGCCTTGACATTGCCCAGTTCGACTTCGGCCTGCCTGGCAAGTGCGATGTCGTTCTCCAGCCTGGCTATCTGGCTCTGGATCGAGACGCGCTCCTGGTTCACCCTCGACTCCAACTGGCTGACTTGGCGAGCCATCTGCTGGTGCTCAGCCGCTTTCCGCTGCATCTCAGCAGCACTTCTGCGCTGGCTATCCGCTTTCGTGCTCAACTCTGCCCTGTATCTGTTCTCTATCCTCTGCTTGCCTTGCACACCGAGCTCGGCGTCACACAGAGGACATCTGGCGTCTCCCCGCATCAGCAATGCCAGCTTGTCCTTCAACTCTTTCACGTCCTGCACAGCCTCATTGCTGGCAGACTTCATGTATTGGATCTGAACGGCCAGCTCCTGGGCCTGACGCTTCTGGTCTTCCAGTTCTTTCTCCGTCTCTACAATCCTATCGCGCCTGGCATTTGCCTCAGCAAGCTGCTGCTGAAGCACGGCGATGCCACGAGCTTTGGCTTCCAGTTCCTCGACTCTGCTCTGCACCCGGCCTCGCTCTTCCAGCTTCCTTCCCCTGGACTCATTTACGGTCTGCAACAAGCTGTCTTTTCGTCTGCCAAGCGAAAAGGACTTCTCCAGTTTCAGGCCCAACTCTTCCGCTTCCTTCCTGGCCTCCTGGAGTTGGACGTAACCCTGCTCAACTGTCGAGCGCTGCTCCAGCAGGTTTTCGTGTTCTGCGATCCTGCGGCTGTGCTCACTCAGGCGGGCCTGCCACCGGGCCAACTCCTCCCCCGCTTGCTCTACAGCTCCGGCCAAATCGGTCAGTTGCTCTTGCTTGAAATCCAACGCCCTTTTCTGCTCCCTCAGCATCATTAACTGAGACTCCTGCTCTCCAACTACCTCTCCGATCCCCTCCAACTCTCCTGTAACCTCTGCCAAAGCAGCCTCATATTCTGCCCTCCGCCCAATCTCGTGCTGCATCTCCTCTATAGCGCTCTCCAGCGCCCCTTGCTGCTGCTCCCTTTCCCTGGCACGGCTTCTTGCTTTCTCTTCGAGCTCATCGTAGAGCGACAGCCCCATTATGTCTGACAGCACTTTCTTCCTGTCGCCCGGTGGTTTGACAGTGAATTCGTCGGCGTGCCCCTGTCGCAGGAAGGCACTGTTGATGAACGTGGCATAGTCCATACGTAAGGTCTCAACAATCCTCCGCTGTGTCTGCGCCACACTGTCGCCGGCAATCGACATAAAACCCTGTCCGGCGGCTATCTGGAAGTCTAGGAGGGTCTGCCCTGGCCGCTGTGCCCTGCCCGACCCGCTCCTCGACCTGGCTTTGGTCCGTTTGCGTACCACCCGATAGAGGTCATCCCCCACCCAGAAGTCGAACTGCACTTCCATGTCACCCTTCCCCAGGTGGATGAGTTCATCGTCGCTCTTGGCCCTCGACTTTCCCCACAACGCCCACGTGATGGCATCAATCAAGGCCGACTTGCCGTTGCCGTTGTCCCCACAAAGGCAGGCCAGGTGCATGCCTTCGAAACTCAGCGGCGGTACATTGTCCAGGTAGCACATGAAATTGCGCAGCGAGAGCCTTGCAGGTATCATTTCCCACCCCCAAAGGAGCCTTATTCCTTGCTGCGGACCAGCACTGCGAGCGGTACGAGTAATGCACTCAGTCTACGCAGACCATTATATCCTCAGCCTGCTCCAGGCGTCATCCCACAGGAGGGCACCTAGCAGGACAGCGCCGACCATCAGGGCGCCGTTCTCCCAATGTGGTGCCCGCGGCAGCCGCCTCTCTTTTCTGGCTAAGGAGCCCGTCGTCGGTTGGTTGACGTGGCCTTGCTCGGCCACCCTGCTTCAACTACAATGATTGCCAGGGAACGGGCAATGTTCGAGCTACTGTCGGAGAAAATCGGCGATGTCTTCAGGAGACTGAGCAGTAAGGGCAGCATCAGTGAAAAGGACGTGGATGAGGCACTGCGCCAGGTAAGGCTGGCGCTCCTTGAAGCCGACGTGAATCTGAAAGTGGCAAAGGACTTCACTGGCCGGGTCAGGGAGCGAGCCCTGACCAGCGAGGTGCTCGAAAGCCTGAGCCCGGCCCAGCACGTCGTAAGAATCGTCCATGAGGAGCTGGTGACTGTCCTCGGCGGCAAGGAGAGCTGGCTCGTCCCGGCGGGTCACCCTCCCTCCAGGCTGATGCTGGTAGGTCTCCAGGGCAGCGGCAAGACAACCACAGCAGCAAAGCTGGCTCTGCACCTGAGGCACTCAGGCCAACATCCCCTTCTCGTGGCCGCCGACACCCGCCGACCGGCAGCCATAGAGCAACTCGTCACTCTGGGCAGGCAACTGGACATTCCCGTCCACGCTGACAAACACACGGTGCCGCCTGCAGCCATCTGTGGCCAGGCGATCAAGCGAGCCAAAGACCTGGCCGCCAACTGGCTCGTGGTCGACACCCAGGGCCGCCTCCATATCGACGAGCCCATGATGAGTGAGATGGTCGAGGTGAAAAAGGCTCTCCAGCCTTCCGAAGTCCTGCTAGTAGTGGACGCCATGACCGGACAGGACGCAGTGCGCGTGGCTGAGGAATTCAACACCAGGGTAGGACTGACAGGATTGATACTCACCAAGATAGACGGCGACGCACGCGGAGGGGCCGCTCTATCGATTAAGTCAGTCACCGGGATCCCCATAAAGTTCATAGGTATAGGGGAGAAGGTCGACGCCCTTGAGCCTTTCTATCCTGATCGGCTGGCTTCCCGCATCCTTGGGATGGGAGACATGGTCACCCTGATTGAGAAAGCGGAGAAGGTAATCGATCAAAAGAAGGCCAAGGAGATGGAGAAGAAATTGCGCACGGCCACCTTCAACCTGGAGGACTTTCTGGACCAGTTGCAGCAGGTGAAGAAGATGGGACCCCTCAGCCAGCTAGTTGAAATGGTCCCTGGGCTATCATCTCTGGCCCGCCGTTTGCCTGAAGGAATGGACGAAAAACAGGTGAAGAAGGTGGAAGCGATAATATTCTCCATGACGGCCGAAGAACGCCGCCATCCCGAGATAGTCGATGGCAGTCGCCGCCGCCGCATTGCCAAGGGCAGCGGCACAAGTCCTCAGGATATCAACCGCCTCATCAACCAGTTCCGCCAGACGCAGAAGCTGATGAAACAGCTCGACTCGGGGAAAGCACGAGGCCTTCTCTCAAGGCTGCACTAGGGACCACTGGCCTGGAAGTCAAGTCTGTCACCATAAGAAAAGCGGGGGACAAGCCCCCGCTACAACGCTAAAGCGCAGACCTTCTCTGGCAGTCCTAGACCTTCACCCCCTCGAAGCACAGCTCGCCATCTCCAACTACAATTGTCTCAATATCCACGGGAAGGTCTTTGAGCATGTTGGTCAACGCCTCATCGCTTGGAATAGCGTTGGCTATAGCGTCTTTGGCCTGTTGGGGTATGCCGAATCCACCCCCAATGGCTATTTCGGTAAAGGTGATCGTCGGATCGCCGTCCTCGTTGACCGTGATCTCTATCTCGATCCCCGCACTCAACTCTACGCCAACGTCCACCTTGCCCACAACCTGCACTTTACCGTCGGTGAAATTGACCCAGACCTCTTTCACATCTACAGGGGCATTTCCCAGCTCATACACTATCTTGGAGGTAACCTCCTCCTCGGTCAGGCACAACATCACCGGGTCACCGGAAGTCGCGTTCGTCAATTGCAGTTCAAGCTCGCCCACCTTCGTATCAAAGCTGGCCGCAGCCGTCTCAGTTGCCAGCACCGGATGCATCTGTGCTTCCAGGCCCGAAGGCTGAGTTAGCTGCCAGACAAATACTCCAATGAGGATTGCGATCACCAGCGTGATCGCACCAATGGTCATCAGGATTCCCTTGATGAAACCCCAAATACAACCCACACGGCACCTCCTAGTCAGGTTACGAACAGGTTAAGAACCGATTATACACCGAGTCGGAGGTTTGTCAATGTGTGGAGCAGAAAACGACACTAATGGCTGAGGCAGCACGATCCAATGGGCTCGCGCCGGGGGCTTACTCGAGGTAGTCCTTCAATCTGCGGCTCCGGGTCGGGTGGCGCAACTTTCGGAGGGCCTTAGCCTCAATCTGCCTGATCCGCTCGCGGGTCACCTTGAACTCCCTGCCAACCTCTTCCAACGTGCGGCTGCGTCCATCCTCAAGCCCGAATCTCAATCTGAGCACCCTCTGCTCCCGCGGGGTAAGAGTATTCAGCACCCGCGCCAACTGCTCCTTGAGAAGCTCGTAGGAGGCGGTATCATCTGGAGACATGATCTTTCGGTCCTCGATGAAGTCTCCCAGGTGAGTGTCCTCTTCCTCTCCAATAGGAGTCTCCAACGAGATCGGTTCCTGGGATATCTTCAGGATCTCCTCCACCTTCTCCGGTGGCATCTCCATCTGTTCGCTGATCTCCTCTATGGTCGGTTCTCGGCCGAGTTCCTGGGCCAGGCGGCGTGTTGTCCGGTAGAGCCTGGTAATAGTCTCCACCATGTGGACCGGGATGCGGATGGTCCGCGCCTGGTCCGCTATGGCACGGGTAATGGATTGTCGTATCCACCAGGTAGCATAGGTGCTGAATTTGTAGCCTCTGCGGTAGTCGAACTTCTCCACGGCACGAAGCAGCCCGATGTTGCCCTCCTGGATTACATCAAGAAACGACATGCCCCGCTCAACATACTTCTTGGCTACACTGACCACAAGCCTCAGGTTAGCCTCAACCAGCCGCTCCTCTGCAATCCTTCCTCTCTGGTTGATCCCATCAAGGTATCTGCGAAACTGCTCCTCGTAAGCTCCAACGGTGTCGCGGAACTCAGGGCTGTTGTGAATGAGCCTGGTCAACTCAGCAGGTGACTTCTCGCCGATGAAGCTTAGGAGCCCTTGTGGTACAAGTGAGCTGGTGAGAGACAGGTCCTTCAGCGACTGCTCCACCTTGGACCGGCCCGTGTTCATTATCCGAGACACGTCCTCCATAAGTTGCTCGCTCAGTTCCCTATCAAGGGCAGCGCGCAACCCGGGATGCGAAACCCTGTCAGCAAGGCTCCCGCTCGTTGGCAGGCCAAGCAGCTCCTCCACATTCTTCAACAGACCCAATGCTTCCTCCAACCGCTCTAGCAGAGCAAACATTATGTCCGTAGCTGAGGGGAGCCTCATGAACTCGCGCGAGTATTCCTCGGCCAGGTCTCTTATGTAATCTTTCTCCTCCTTGTTCCGCGCCAGTACCTTTTCTTCTTCTGCCGTAAGGAGTGGCACCCTGCCTATCTGCCGAAGGTACATGCGCACGGGGTCATCAGCAGCCTCTAGCTCCTCAAGTTCTAGCTTGGCATCGACCTCCGGCACGGTTCCAAGTTCCAACCCCTTCTCCTCCTCTAACGGCTCCAAGCCGTGCCACGTGTGAGCCAGATCCTCCGCGTCTTCGCCTTCCACATGCAGGCGACCATAGACATACTCGAGCGGCTCAGACCCCGCCTCGAGCTCCTTCCTGTCCTCGCCAAGACCCCAGTGGGAGTCTCCTTCAGAGTGAGGAAACCCCGAGGAATCACCTTTCTTCTCTGAAGTCATATCCCCTTCCCCCGTCTTCCCAGAGTCACTTCCTTCTCTTGCCATGAGTGAAGACCTGGAAGAGCTGCGTATTGAGTTTTACACCCTGTTGCTGCAACTCTTCTAGCTCGGACGTATCTCCCGCAGCCTGATAGTCCAGAATCAAGGCTTCCTCCTTGGCCTTCAGGTCTTTCAGCCACCGCTCCTTCAGGCGACGGATGCAGTCCTTGAGAGCCTCCTCCTGTTCCTCGTCACTCACCGGAGGAAGCGGCCTTGCCACCAACGTATCCACATGATCCTGAAGAGACGAGTCGAGACTTTCCTTCATCGAGCCGACATCGGCATTGTCCCGCCAGGCCAGGAAAAGCTGCCGATTCTCACTGTGAGGAAAGAAATCGGGCGACAGTCCTTCGGCGTGGTCCCGCAATTGCGGGCATCGGATGAGCAGCGAAAGGCAGAACTCGGCCAGGGAATCCCGGTGGAATAGGGACTTCGCCAGCTCGGACGGCCTCAGCCTCTCCTCTTTGCGACCTGTCCTGGGCGGCACTCTCAAGCTCTTGAGACTTGAACCGAGGCTCCGCTCATCCACGCCAACCAGCCGCGACAGCTTCTGAAGGTAGTGAGCTTGACTCACCGTGTCCCTCACTTCGGCAATGATGGGCAGAAGCTGGTCTACCGCCACGGACCGCTGCCCAAGGTCGGCCAGGTCCAGTTTTGAAGTTACCGTTTGGAACACGTAGTCCATGACAGGCACCGCCTGGCGAACCAATTGCTGCCAGCCTTCGGCATTCTCTCTTATTATTTCGTCCGGATCTTTGCCCTCAGGCAAAACGACCACCTTCCATTCCGCCTTATATGGGTTTTCATATCTCACGTCTGTCCAGCCCGAAACAGCGACAGGCTGAGCGAAGGCTTGATTGATCACCTCGCGCCCCCGCAGCGCGGCCATTTCACCGGCCGCATCCGCATCAAGGGCCAGAGTCAGGTTCTTAGTTAGCCTCTTGACGATGCCCACCTGCTTCTCCGTGAGGGCCGTCCCCAGAGAAGCGACTACATTGTCGTAGCCGTATTGATGGGCAACAATGACATCCATGTACCCCTCAACCACTATCGCCGAGTTGCGCTCCCTGATGGCAGTTTTGGCCCGGTCTATGCCATAGAGAGTACTGCTCTTGTCAAACAGGCGGGTCTGCGGCGAATTCAAATACTTGGGCAGGGAATCATCGAGAGCTCTGGCGCCGAAGCCCAGCACTCTCCCATCTATGCCCCGAATAGGGAATGTCAGCCGACCGCGAAAGCGATCATAGGCCCTTCCACGTTCCGTTTGCACCAGCAGACCGGCAGCCAGCAACTCACCGTCCCGGTAGCCCTGGCGAGCAAGTCGATCGCGCAACGCGCCCCAACTGTCGGGACTGTAGCCCAACTGGAAGTCTCTGATAGTCTTGTCTGAAATGCCCCGCTGCGCCAGGTAGCTTCGCGCTCTCTGCCCCGCCTCCGATTGGACGAGCAGGTGATGGTAGTACTCGGCTGCAGCCTCGTTCAGGTCCTTTAGTCTGTCCCTTTCTTTTTGTCCCTCCAGACTCTGCGATCCGGTAAGATGCACCCCGGCCCGCCGTGCCAGAATACGGAGCGCTTCTCCGAAGTCCACGTTTTCCTTTCTCATTACAAAGGAAAACACATCGCCACCTGCCGAGCAAGCTCCAAAGCAATGCCAGCTCTGCCGTTCTGGAAACACGTAGAAGGAAGGGACTCGCTCCGCGTGAAAGGGACACGGAGCCTTGAAGTTGCGTCCCGCCTTCTTCAGACCGGGCACATAGTCCGAGACTACTTCCACAATGTCAAGTCTCTGCTTGATCTCGTCGATGTCACCCACAGCCTCAATCCCCCTGGCACGACTCCCGAATCAACAATCCTGAATGAGGCCTGCCTCGCTCGCAGCCTGAAGGGCGTATTGATCCGTCATCCCGGCGACGTAGTCCACGACTCTTCGAGCCAGTGGCTCACCCGAAAGAGTATAGTCCTCAGGCAGTCTCTCCTCATGCTTGACGTAGTAGTCGTACAGCAAATGCACAACCTTTCTCGCCTTGCTCGCCTCCCTTTCCACCAGGCCGGAATTGTATACCCTCTCAAAAAGGAATTCTCTCAGGGTGTTCATGGCCTCACTGACGGGGGGACTCATGTCAATCATCGGTCTTGACTCACCGTTTGTCAATGTCTCACCCCTGGCTGGCCACGAACGAGCGACGATGTCACGGATTATGGTGTCAATCCGCCCGGAATGAGACTGCCCCAGCACGGCGGTGGCTGCGCCAGGAAGATCACTCTCCCTGATAAGGCCGGCACGCAAGGCATCATCGATATCGTGGTTGATGTAAGCAGCAATATCGGCGATTTTGCAGACCTGCCCTTCCAGGGTCTCCGACGGCTCCCACTCGTCGCCCAGGACATCCACCCTTGACTTCGAGTGCTTCAGGATTCCTTCCCTGACCTCCCAGGTCAGGTTGAGGCCCCGTCCGCCTCTTTCCAGCAGTCCGACCACTCGCAAGCTCTGCTCATTATGCCTGAAGCCAAAGGGCGAGACTTCGTTCAACACCTCCTCTCCCACGTGACCGAAAGGGGTGTGCCCCAGGTCATGCCCCAGGGCGATGGCCTCGGTCAGGTCTTCGTTGAGGTTCAAAGCGCGGGATATTGAGCGGGCGATCTGGGAAACCTCCAGCGTATGCGTAAGCCGTGTGACGTAGTGGTCACCGGTAGGAGCAATGAAGACCTGCGTCTTGTGCTTCAGGCGGCGAAATGCCTTGGAGTGAATAATGCGGTCGCGGTCCCGCTGAAAGGCAGTGCGCATGGGGCAGGGCTCCTCAGACTGAAGCCTGCCTTTTGACGACCTGCTCCTGGTGGCGTAAGGTGAGAGGGCCTCCTCTTTCTCTTCCAGCCAAAGGCGAATATTCTGGTGGGGCAAGTCAACTGCTTCCTAACTGGCAAAATTGGGGTCGCCTACACAGCCCAGCGGCTGGCAAGCTCTGCCTCTGCCTTGGCAATTATGGCTCTGGTCTGTTCAATCATATCGGGGTTCACAGACACGGACGTGATGCCCCACGCCACCAGCTTGGTGGTGAGCTCAGGATAGACGGAAGGAGCCTGTCCACAAATCGAGCAGGTTATCCCCCTCAGTTTGGCCGTCTTGATAGCCCTCTCCAGAGACCAGAGCACAGCCTCGTCCCGCTCGTCAAACGCCGTGGACAACCTGGGGCTGTCGCGGTCTATGCCCAGCGTCAACTGGGTCAGGTCATTGGAGCCGATAGAGATACCGTCAATGCCCACGTCAATAAACTTGTCCAGCAGAATAATATTGGATGGTACCTCTACCATCATCCACAGCCTGAAGTCCTGCGACCGGACCAGGCCCTCTGAGTCCATGATCCTCTTGGCATGGGCCAGTCCTCCCACCGTGCGTACAAAGGGGATCATGACCCACAGGTTAGAGAAGCTCTCCCTTACCTTCTTGATGGCCTCTATTTCCAGCTTGAACAGGTCGAGCTCCCTGATATATCGCGAACATCCCCTGTAACCAATCATGGGGTTTTCTTCAACTTCCTCGTACTTTTCACCGCCCTTGAGGTTGCGATATTCGTTGGTCTTGAAATCAGTTGTCCGGTAGACAATCGGTCTCGGATTGAAAGCTCGAGCGAAGGTGCCGATGCCTTGCGCCAGCTTGTCCACGAACTCGTGCCCTCTGTTTTCACTCAGCATATGGCGGGGGTGCTCACCTATTTCAGCCACCATGAACTCGGCCC
The DNA here is from genome assembly GCA_964617695.1 of uncultured Dehalococcoidia bacterium. GTDB lineage: Bacteria > Chloroflexota > Dehalococcoidia > UBA2247 > RBG-13-53-26 > CAZTYW01. The sequence goes on along the minus strand of CAZTYW010000016.1, from coordinate 3,964 downwards.
GGAGGAGTCCAACTCCATCTACGTCCCGGGCAGCCGCTCGCTCGGCCAGATCCGGGTCCGCAAGATTGACATACAGCTTGGTCCTGGTCTTCACCCGTTCCCCACCGACCACCACGGCAGGCGCATCCTGCTGCTTTGCCACTCTGCCCTCGTAGACTTTCCCTTGCGCACCGTCTACCGTGATTAGCTGTCCTTCTTTCAACACGGCGGTGCTATGTTCGGTCCCTACGACACAGGGAATCCCCAGCTCCCTGCTCACAATGGCGGCGTGGCAAGTCCTGCCTCCCCGGTCAGTTACTATGGCCACTGCCCGCTTCATGGCAGGGACAAAGTCGGGCGTGGTCATCCCAGCTACAAGTACCTCGCCTTGCCTCACCCTGCCTATCTCCGAGGCGTGGTGGACTATCTGCACCGACCCCGAGCCAATGCCAGGGCTGGCCGGTATGCCGCTGAGGATTTCAACCCCTTCCACCTCCGTCGCTGCCTCGGCTTTCTCTCCGGTCTTGATTGCGGTCACCGGCCGAGTCTGTACGATGTAGAAGTTGCCCTCCTGTTTGGCCCACTCGATGTCCTGAGGGAACTGGTACAGGTCCTCGATCGTCTTGGCGATCCTTGCCAGAGCAATGATATCGTCCTCGGACAACTTCTGGCGGGACTGGTCCGCCTCAGGGACAGGCACCTGCCGATTCCTATCCTCATGGCCCGCTGCGTCCGGATCCCTCACCAGTTGCCAATCCTGTCTGGCAATGTTCTTGTCTACGATCTCGAACCCGTCCTTGCTGACCGTATACAGGTCTGGTGTCAGCGCGCCTGAAACAACGGCTTCCCCCAGCCCGTAGGCTGCCTCGATGACGATCTTGCTATCGTCGCTGGTCATCGGCTCCACGGTGAACATGACGCCGGCGACCTCCGACTGGACCATCCTCTGCACTGGCACGGCGATGCTCACCGTCAGATGATCAAAGCCCTGTTCAACCCGATAGAAGATAGCCCGAGCTTCGAATAGGGACGCCCAGCAGCCCTGCACCGCCGCCACCACATTGGCTTCCCCCTCCACATTGAGAAATGTGCTCTGCTGGCCTGCAAAGGATGCTTCGGGGAGATCCTCGGCAGTTGCAGATGACCTCACTGCCACCAGGCCACCGCCCAATCTCCCGTAGGCCTCCTTGATCTCGTCGGCTATGTCAGATGGCATAGGTGCCTGGGTGATAGCTTGCTTGATCCGCGAGGCTACCTGTTCCAGCTTCCTGCTGTTCTTGGTGTCGAGGTTGTCCAGATAGCGGCGGATCCTGCCGGTTAGCCTTGCCTCCTCCAGGAAGCGCGAATAGGCACCGGCGGTGACAACAAACCCGGGCGGCACAGGCACTTGAGACCTGGTCAACTGTCCCAGATTCGCTCCCTTACCGCCAGCAACGGCCACATCCGTCTTATCTATCTCATCGAACCAGGCAATCACCCTCAGGTCTGAATTCATATCCTGGCAATCCTCCTTAGCTTCACGTTAGGTACGCAGACGGAAGATCGTACGAGTAAGCCTTCAGAGCAGCATCTATGACTGTCCGGCTCTTGTCGTCCGGCTCAACGAGAGGCAGACGCGGTCTCCCTACGGAGAACCCCAAGCGGTTGAGAGCGTACTTCACCGGCACGGGATTGGACACAACAAACAGAGCATTAAACAGCGGAAGCAACCTGCGGTGAATCTGAGCTGCCTCGTCCAGTCTGCTAGTGAGGATGTTGTCAATCATTTCCTTGATCTGATTACCCACCAGGTGAGACGCCACGCTGATCACGCCGTAGCCACCAAGCGCCATGATAGGCAGGGTATCACCATCATTCCCACTGTATACCAGAAAGTCTCGCTGAGCCTCCTGGATTATCTTGCAGGCTTGCTCAAGGTTGCTGCTGGCCTCTTTTATGCCGACAATGTTGCCGACCTGAGACAATTTGACAACGGTGTCCGCAGATAGATTGGTGCCGGTCCGGCTCGGGACGTTATATAGGATGCACGGCAGGCTGGTACTTTCGGCGATTGCCTTGAAATGCTGGAACAGGCCGTCCTGGCTCGGTTTGCTGTAATAGGGAACGACCAGCAGGACGGCATCCGCCCCCACCCGCTCCGCCTCCTTTGTCAGCTCGATGCTGTCTCTGGTGCTATAGCTGCCGGTACCCGCCACCACCGCCAAACTCGAAAGCGATTTCACCTCGGCAACCAGACGTAGCTTCTCCTCCCTGCTGAGAGTTGGACACTCGCCAGTGGTCCCCGAGACCACCACGCCGTCACTACCAGACTCAGACAAGGCCCGGGCCAATCTCTTCGCCTGCTCGTAGTCTACGTCTCCCTTGTCATCAAAGGGAGTCACCATGGCTGTGATAAGGCGTCCGAGATCTGCCAGTTCTAGGTCCTCCGCAACTGTTCGCCCTCCTCCAGCATCACTGAAGGCCTGGCCGTGCTGTCCCTCCCCCAGAGACACAGAAAGGGGTTGCGTTCCAGCAATCCCGCCATAATTATAAGGGACGGTACGGAAATTTCAAGGTTTCTAACTCTTTCTTAAGCGACTGGTCACCCGACGGTAAACAAGTCAACTGAGATAGCCTCGCTGATTGCCGTATCAGGCCGGGTTGCCTATCCTCGACTGCAGGTGCACGTTCAGAATATGAGGCGACTTCCCCTGCCCGGAGTCTGTCACAAGCGTCCAGCAACGGCAGCTAGCCGATTGGCACAGGCTAGCGCGTCCTCCACAGCGGTTCACAGCAGGCCGCCGTGAACCACCTCCTCGGCAATCTGAACGGCGTTGAGAGCAGCCCCCTTCCGCAGATTGTCACTCACAATCCAGAATACCAGGCCGTTGGCATGAGAGGCATCCTGCCTGATACGCCCAACGAATACCTCGTCCCTGCCCGCCGCCATCGCCGGATATGGGTACAGCCTGGTGGCCGGATCGTCCATCACCACCACACCGGTGGCTTGAGACAGTATGCTCCTGGCCTCACCGGGGGACATGGGATACGAGAATTCCGCCTGGACAGCTTCGCTATGCCCCACGTACACCGGCACCCTTACGCACGTGGCTGATATGGCCATGTCCGGAGCATGCATTATCTTTCGCGTCTCTTCAACCATCTTCCATTCTTCCCTGGTGTAGCCATTGTCAAGGAAGACGTCAATCTCCGGCAGCAGGTTGAAGGCAATCTGGTAGGGATAGACTTTGGGAACCGGCTGACCCCCATCCAGGACAACTCTGGACTGCGTCATCAGCTCTTCCGTGGCCGGACTGCCTGTCCCTGAAACAGCCTGATACGTGGCGACAGTTATCCGTTTGACCGGATTGACCTTGTGGAGAGGATAGAGAGCTACCACCATCTGAATGGTGGAGCAGTTTGGATTGGCAATGATTCCACTATGGTCCCTTATGTCTTCGGGATTGACCTCGGGTACGACCAGAGGGACCTCCGGCTCCATCCTGAAGGCGGCACTGTTGTCAATCACAATTGCACCAGCACGCGCAGCTACAGGAGAAAACTGATGGCTGATCTCGGCGCCGGCTGAGAAGAGCGCGATGTCGACGTTCTCGAAGGAGTCCGAGGTGGTCTCCCTGACCTCAACCTCATCGTTGTTCACGTTCAGTCTTCTGCCAATCGAGCGGTCTGAGGCAAGAAGTCGGATCGAGGCCAGGGGAAAACGTCGCTGCTCCAGGACCTTGATGAACTCTTGCCCCACCAATCCAGTAGCACCAACGATGGCAACACGCGGTTCCTTCATTTCTTCCTATAACCCCAGCAGCTTTTCAAGTCCGTAGACCAGGCCCTTGTGCTCACCTACCTTCTTGACAGCCAGAATGACGCCAGGCATGAAACACTCACGGCTGATGGTATCGTGGCGAATGCTCAGGGTCTGCCCTGCGCCTCCAAACATCACCTCCTGATGCGCCAGGAGTCCGGGCAGGCGCACACTGTGCAGGGGGGG
>CAZTYW010000015.1:21275-33099 GCA_964617695.1 uncultured Dehalococcoidia bacterium | reverse complement strand
GGCCAGATTGGGGCTGGTTCGCCATCTGGACCCGGCTAGCCTTCGGTCACACCGGGGCATCCCTGCAAAGCGATCTCGACTTTTTCTGCGGGGAATGGCTGGTCCTCAACCGAGCCATCGAGGAAGTCTTTATCTGCGAGCTCAATCGGTAGGAAGGCTTCGGGTGGTCCGGCACCCGTAGCTATGCTGTATCGGCCGCAATTCCACGTTGCGCACCAGACTGGGGACGGACGCATCTCTCGCCTGGCGCGCTGCTCGTTCAACCTGGTCTTTGCCAGAGATCACCTTCGCAGTCTTCGGCCTCTGCCCTGCATGAAGCGTGCGTAGAGCCCGAGGACGTCGATCTCGCCGGTCCAGAACTTGCTGATCACCCAACCGGCCAGGACGAACAAAGCCAGCAAGAAGGCTTTCAGAGGCCCGAACCATAACCACACCACGCCGATGACCAGACCTGCAGCAATGCCGATTACCTTGGGGTTGAGTATCATCGTGCCCTCGATGCACCTACGCGCTTGGCTCCCAACTTCTCGTACCTGGCTTTGACATTCACCTGTGCAACCGACAGGCCGGTCGACTGCTCCACTGCTTCCTTGATCTTGCTCTGGACGTCAACACTGACCTGGGGGATGTCGCTCTCCAGGGCTACTGAAGCGCGGCAGTGAACGAACAGTCCTTCTTCCTGTTCCGCCACGGTGCAGGTGGCATCCCGCACATTCTGGGCCCTGACAGCGGCTCTGTCTGCCAGAAGGCGAATGCTGTCTCGGTCAATGCTGATGGCACCCGCTCCATTCGAGCGCAATAGCACTGCTGCCTCTGTGCCGCGGTATGGCACAAATTCGAGGAGCAATATGCCAACCATGCCCAGACCGACCACGACGCTCACTGCCAGGACAGCCGCCATGCTGCCTCCAGTGGCGTCCGCCGCTCTCTGCAGCGGGGACTCAAACCACTGGTAAGGCAGAATGTCCGGACTGATTGCCCCAGTGGCAACGAGGACCGTGATCACCGCTCCAGCTAGCACAAACAGTGCAACAATGGCCACCACTATGCGATTGAAGACAGTCATAGCTATTGACAACGTGGTCAAGCTCCTACGACGGGGGCCGCAGCAGACGGAAGGAGTCTACTCCAGTTTCCCGGGCATTCTCTCGGGGAACTCAATTCCGACGATGCTGACGTTGATTTCCTTGGCAATCAGACCCACGGTGTCGAGCAGGCGGGCAGCGACCCTCTTCCGCACCTCGATGATGATCTTCGGGATGCTGAAGCCATATACGACCACCAGCGAAAGATCCACGATGGCCTCTTTCTTTCCTGCTTCAACACCTACCCCTCTGGCCCTCTGTTCAGCGCCTCCCACGCGCTCGGCCAGAGTGCGGCGGATGGAGCTTTTGCCCAGGGCAGCAACGCCCTGCACTTCCTTGGCAGCCACGCCGGCGATGGAGCTAATGACCTCATCATAGATCGTGGTCTCGCCAGCCACCACGAACTCCTGCCCCCTCTCGATCTCCTCAAGCCGAGTTGTCATCTCCTGTTCCCTGATTCTCTCCTGTGTCATTGCAACCTCCTTGCTTACTATGTCGCTTTCCACCGGTGACGCCTCAGCCCGTGGCACCTGGTGTTCTGTCGGTGGCAAGCTGTCTTTGCCTTTTCTCCGGGTTGTCCTGGTGCTTTGCGCTCCTGTTGCTTTTGCCATTATATCCGCCTGTATTCGTCTTGGACTTCTGTTCTTGTCTCAGAACGGGTCGCACACTTGCCAGCGTATGAGGGACTGTTGCTCCAAAGGCAATGTCAGTCAAAAGAAAAACGCGGGTTGCGGTCCGGTTGAGCCCTACGTTTAGGGAAGGGCAACCATTACTGCCTCGGGGAGCCGTTGTGGTACTCTCACGGTTCTGGTAATCATACTCTGTTGGCTCGGTGTTGCCTCCAGCACGGTGGTAGCGAGAGCAACAGAGTCTGCAAGACAGCGATGGCCTCACCCCTCAATACGTTTATACCACGGTGGGCGTTAACAAGAGGTTGCCGAAAGTTTAGACCAGGTTTCAGCAGGGTGACATGACAGTTAGGGAAATGTCTCACGTGGTTGCAGGGGGCAGCCATGCACGAGGTCGAACAATGCCGTTTGCTCTTTCGGTAGCCGCAGGGAGGTCATTGGCATGGTGTGAACCTCGACCAATGGGTGTGCTAGCGGGTCGATTCGCATGATGGAGAGCATGGGCGATGTTCGTATGCGATAGGGTGCAGCTCAGGCTGGAGCAATCCCGCTGATCCTTGTGCCAGCTTCGTTTTTCTAATATACTTCTTTCCATAGTTGCCGAAGAGAGTAGTTGATGGACTGGTCGACTGTAACTGATTGGCTCCAGGCGCACGGATGGAAGATACTCCTGATCATCGTCCTGTCCGTCGTTGCGTATTTCGCGCTGCGCCGGTTGGTGCCCCCAATTATGAAGCGGGCGGTAGCAGCCCAGATGCGGGGAAAGGACGAGGACGAGGCAAAGCAGAGGGCGGATACCCTGGCGGGTGTGCTAATCAAGACCAGTGTGGTCATTGTTGCCATAGTAGCGTTGTTTACCATACTGGCTGAGGTGGGCGTCAGCATTGCTCCGGCCCTGGCAGGATTCGGCGTCGTCGGCATTGCTGTTGGCTTCGGGGCCCAAAGCCTGATCAAGGATTTGATCGCTGGCGTTTTCATACTCCTGGAGAACCAGTATAGCGTGGGCGATGTGGTCAGGATCGCCGGCATAACCGGCCTGGTGGAAGAAATAAACCTGAGGAGGACGGTGATGCGCGACCTCGACGGTGTAGTGCATAGCGTCCCCAACGGTGAGATAACGGTCGCCAGCAACTATACCAAGGAATGGTCCAGGGTGAATATGAATATTAGCGTAGGTTACGGGGAGGACCTGGATCGCGTCATAGAAGTCATCAACCGAATCGGCAGGGACATGGCGAACGAGCCCTACTGGGCCTCAGTCATGCTTACTCCTCCTCAGGTGCTGCGCGTGGACGCCTTCGAGGATTCCGGCATAGCCATCAAGATACTGGGGGATAGCAAGCCAATCAAGCAGTGGGAGATAATGGGTGAGCTAAGGAGAAGAATCAAGAGAGTCTTCGATGAAGAGGGCATCGAGATCCCCTGGCCGCATACCAAGGTCTACTTTGGTGAGCCTCTGGAACACCGTGCTGCCAGAGAGGCTGCTGCTGCCAAGCGCGTCGAAACCCCAGAAAAGTATGAAGTTCAAACAAGGCACAGCGAAGAAATACTGCCGCCGCCCTCGGATGAGGATTGACTGCACGTTGGGTATGACCAGTGACCGGTGACGAAATCAGAAGGGCTTTTCTCCAATTCTTCGAGACCAGGGGACATACTGTCATCCCTGGCTCCTCCCTGGTGCCTCAGGATGATCCGACTCTTCTGCTGACCAGCGCTGGCATGGTGCAGATCAAGCCCTATTTCATGGGCCTGGCGACCCCTCCCAGTCCCCGCCTGGCCTCCTGTCAGAAGTGCTTTCGCACCAGTGACATAGACTCGGTTGGAGACAATACGCACCTTACCTTCTTCGAGATGCTGGGCAATTTCAGCGTCGGTGACTACTTCAAGAAGGAAGCCATCAGTTGGGCGTGGGAGTTTGTCATGCAATGGCTGAAGTTGCCTGCCGAACGGCTGTGGATAACCATCTTGCTGGACGACGATGAGGCGCACGATTACTGGGTGCAAACGGGAGTTGACGGTGGGAGAATCGTCAGGCTGGGCGAAGAGGACAACTTCTGGGGGCCTGCCGGTGATTCAGGCCCCTGTGGCCCGTGCAGTGAGATACTCTATGACTTTGGAGAGGAGTTCGGTTGTGGAAAACCCGACTGTGGTCCCGAGTGTGACTGCGGTCGGTTCTCAGAGATATGGAACCTGGTATTCACCCAGTACAACCAGGACAGGGCAGGGAACCGGACGCCGCTGCCGAAACCCAATATAGACACCGGCATGGGACTGGAGCGCGTGGCTGCCATAATGCAGGGCAAGACCTCTGTCTACGATACGGACCTGCTGGCTCCTGTAGTAGCGGAGGTGGCAAAGCTGACAGGCAAGAAGTACGGCAGCCGCCAAACGGACGACCGTTATATGAGAATAGCGGCCGAACACAGCCGCGGCATTACCTTCCTCATTGCTGACGGGGTAACTCCGGGCAATGAAGGCAGAGGCTACGTCTTGCGCAGGATACTCCGACGGGCCTCGATGTTTGGCCGGAAACTGGGGTTCGAAGAACCATTCGTCACCAGGGTGGCCGATGCTGTGGTGCAGAAGATGGGTGACGTGTATCCCGAGGTGAGGATGAACAGGGAGCTCATCCTCAGCATTCTGGGGCTGGAAGAGGAGAGATTCGGACAGGCGCTTAGCACGGGGCTCAACTGGCTTGACCGGATCATGGAAAGAGCAAAGTCGGAGGGAGAAAGCAGAATACATGGCGAAGACGTATTCATGCTTTATGATACGTACGGTTTTCCAAAGGAGTTGACTGCAGAGATCGCTTCGGAGCGCGGATTTGAAGTTGACCTTGATGGATTTGAAGATGAGATGGAGACGCAGCGGGAGAGAGCCAGGGCAGCACAGAAGTTCACTCTGGGCGACAGGGCAGGTCTGGGGTCTTATGAGGGGCTGGGCGTTGGCCCTACCCCATTCGTTGGCTACGAGGAGTGGAGACACGAATGTACAGTGGTGGCGCTGATTGTAGCCGGTGCTCCCGTGGATGTTGCCTCGCAGGATGACGAGGTGGAGATCATCCTGAGTGAGACTCCCTTCTACGGTGAGATGGGGGGACAGGTGGGGGACAGTGGCGATATCCGCTCTGACCGGGGCAAGGTCAGCATCCGGCAAGCAGTCAGGCTGGAGGCCGACGTTATCGTTCATCAGGGTAGAGTGATTGAGGGGCAAATCGCAGTTGGCGACAGCGTCCAAGCCGAGGTCGATTTGCTCAGGCGGCTTGACATCGCCCGCAACCATACTGCCACGCATTTGCTACAGGCGGCGCTGAGGGCTGTACTGGGGCAGCATGTGCGGCAGTCTGGGTCACTGGTTGCCCCCGAGAGGTTCCGGTTTGACTTCACGCACCTCGAGGCCGTGAGCAGGGAGCAACTGCTGGAGGTACAGCACATTGTAAACGCAAAGATAAGGGAAAACCTGCCGGTGATAGGTGTCAATACGTCATACGAACAGGCCCTATCCAGGGGTGCCATCGCTCTGTTCGGGGAGAAGTACGGAGATACGGTTCGTATGGTACAAATCGGTGATCCTCCCTTTAGCATCGAGCTATGCGGCGGCACTCACGTGGCAGCCACCGGCGAGATTGGTCTCATGTGTATCATCGCTGAGGGTAGCATTGGAAGCGGGATGCGGAGGATTGAAGCTGTGACCGGCACAGGAGCAGAGAAGTTCGTCGAGCAGCGGTTTTCTGTACTGGAAGACGTGGCTCAGGGGCTGCAGACCTCGCCGGACAGTGTTGGCGACAGACTCTCGGCTACCCTGGCCGAGCTGGACAGCGAGCGCAAACGAGCCGCCGCATTGGAGCGGCGGCTGGCCAGGCACATGGCAGAATCGTTGCTGTCTGAGGTTGAAGTCGTCGATGGCATAAACGTGATCTCAGCCATGGTGGCGGCCACGAGCCCGGAAGCCATGCGAGAGATGGGCGATTTGCTCAAGGAACGGCTGGGAAGCGGCGTTATTGTGCTGGCGGCAGTGTGTAACGATAGGCCCAATTTCGTGGCCATGGTCACCCCAGACCTTCTGAAGAAGGGGCTGCACGCCGGTGAGATTGTGAGGCACCTGGCCAAGGCAACCGGGGGTGGCGGTGGTGGGAGACCTGAACTGGGGCAGGGCAGCGGCAAGGACAAGAGGAAGGTCAAAGAGGCACTGGGACTGGTGAAAGGCCTGCTACCACACTAGGTATCCGTATTGCGTTGAAGTGGCGGCTCCAGTGACCTGCTTGCCATCCGGGAGGCGCCGGTTAAGTCAGGGAAGAAGCTGACATGCGCGCGTTGGGACTTGATGTTGGAGAGAGGTGGATTGGGGCAGCGCTGAGCGATCCCAGCGGGACTCTTGCCACCCCGCTGGCAAGGATCGATGGACGCGTGCCTGAAGCCAGCATGCTAGCCATTTGCGAGCTGGTGGAGCAACACGAGGTTGAGCGGATTGTGGTTGGGCTGCCCTACTCGATGGATGGCAGCCTGGGACCCCAGGCGAGAAAGGTTGATGATTTTGTGCGCAACCTGAGGGCGTCGGTGGCGGTAGCGGTGGAGACATGGGATGAGAGGCTATCTACGGTGGCGGCTGAGCGGAGAATGGCAGAGGCGGGTATTGGAAAGCAAAGACGAAAGGAAAGCATCGATTCTGCCGCGGCGGCACTCATCCTGCAAGCGTATCTGGACAGCCTGCGCTCTCAAAGACCGTAGCCGCGACGGCAGATTACGGTCTCTCAGCCGGCGGCGGGACTCCGGCTCTGTTCACCAATCCGGAAGGGTCCATGACCCTGTGCCTCTTGAAAGGTATATGCTTCAGTCATGACTAGCGTCGTAGCCCTGATCGGTAATCCATTGGGACACTCTATCTCGCCCTTTTTCCAGCAAGCGGCCCTGGATTATTGCCAGCTTGACGCTCGGTACGAGAAATGGGAGGTAGAGGCCCCCGAACTGGAGGCGGTTGTTGGACGTCTACGGCAGGCTTCCATGCTGGGTGGCAACGTGACCTTGCCTTACAAAGAGGCTGTCATGCCCCTGCTTGACCAACTGGATGAACTGGCAGCTCAAATAGGCGCTGTGAACACCATTGTGAATCGCGAAGGAAGGTTGATAGGCTACAATACGGATGCCCCGGCCTTCATTGCGGCCCTGCGTAAGGATGCTGGCTTCGAGCCACGCGGTGCCTGTGCCGTCATCTTGGGGGCTGGCGGCGTGGCGAGGGCCGTCAGCTTCGCCCTGGTCCAGGAGGACGCTCGCCATTTGATCATTGTCAATCGTACCGCCGAACGAGGCCGCAGGTTGGCAGACTCATTGAAGAGCATTGCTCACCGCGGGACGGAGATAGCTGCGCTGCCGTGGGAGCAGATGCAGTCGGATAATCTACTTATCGATTGCGATCTTGTGGTCAATTGCACCTCTCTCGGCATGAAGCGCAGCCCTGGTGAGGGAGAGACCCCGATCACCTGTGGGGCCATCCCCAGCCATGCCCTGGTCTGCGATTTGGTATATAATCCTTTAGAGACACCGCTGCTGAGACAGGCTGCAATAGCTGGGGCCAGCATCCTGGGCGGGCTGGCCATGCTGGTACACCAGGGGGCAATGTCGTTCCGGTTGTGGACAGGAAGGGAAGCTCCGCTTGACATAATGTTCACGAAAGCCAGGCAGGCTCTGGGTACGCGCTAGGCATGTCAGACGAAATGAAGCTCGCTCCGGTGTATACCGGCAGGCACCTTGAGGCCGAAATGGTGCGGTCGCGGCTGATGAGCATGGGCATTCCCGCCATTCTCAAGTACGAAAGCGCGGGACTGGTGTACGGCGTTACTGTCGATGGATTGGGGGAGACCACTGTTCTCGTACCCGAGGACCTGGCTGAGGACGCAATGGGGATACTGGAGCCGGTAGATTCTGAAGAGGCAGAGCAATGAGCCGATTTCGCTTCCTCACCGCTGGCGAGTCGCACGGGAAAGGCCTGACAGTGATCATTGAGGGCCTGCCCGCTGGGCTGCGTTTGACTGAAGAGCACATCGCTGGTGACCTGCGAAGACGACAGGGTGGGTACGGGCGAAGCCAGCGGATGCAGATTGAGGAGGACCTGGCGGAAATCCTGTCGGGAGTGCGCCACGGGGCCACCATGGGCAGCCCGATCGCGCTCCTGCTGCAAAACCGTGACTGGGCGAACTGGCAGGACGTGATGAACATTGCGGCTCCTGCTGGCGAGAAGATACCAGCTCTGACCCAGCCCAGGCCAGGCCATGCTGACCTGGCGGGAGTCACCAAATACGGCCTGACTGACATCCGTCCTGTCCTCGAACGCTCCAGTGCTAGAGAGACTGCCGCCAGGGTGGCTGCGGGTGCTGTGGCTCGCAGGTTCGCGGAGGAGCTCGGTATCGAGATTCACAGCCATACGGCGGCGATCGGGGGGCGATGGGCAAATGCGGAATGGCCCGTTGACTGGGAACTGGTGGAGAAGTCGCCTGTGCGATGTGCAGACTCAGGGGCGGAAAAGGCCATGATGGCGGTGATCGACGAGGCAGCCTCAAGCGGGGACTCAGTTGGGGGTGTCTTTGAGGTAATTGCGACGGGTGTGCCCGTTGGCCTGGGGAGCCACGTGCATTGGGACCGCCGTCTGGACGGCAGAATTGCACAGGTGATGATGAGCATCAACTCGGTGAAAGCCGTGGAGATCGGCGCTGGATTTCGGATAGCGGATTGTTGGGGCTCTCAGGCTCAGGACACCATCGAACGGGCTAATAGGTCACCCTACCAGTGGGGACATGTCACCAACCATGCGGGTGGTATCGAGGGGGGCATAAGCAACAGTGAGCCGATCGTGGTGAGGGCGGCGGTAAAGCCCGTTCCGACTTTGAGGCGACCCCTGCCTTCGATAGACCTGTCCACGGGGCAGCCGACTGAAGCTCACGTCGAGCGTAGCGACACGTGTGTCGTTCCCGCAGCGGGGGTCATCGGAGAGGCGATGATGGCAATTGTTCTGGCCGAGGCCATTTTGGAGAAGTTTGGTGGAGACAACCTGGAGGAAACGCAGCGCAATTACCAAAGCTACCTTGCCTCCATCAAGAGACTGGGATGACGAGAATAGGTTTTCACTGCCATGATTTGGACCACCTGGAGACCGCGATAACTTCCAACGGGCTGAGGCGAGGGGAGTTCTACAACTTGCCGTCCCAGGCCCTACCTGACCTGAGGGAAGAAATCACGTGGCGGGAGCTAACAGCCAGTGTTCACGCCCCCCTGGTGCGAACAGCGTGGCACCCCTTGCCTCCTACTCTGTCCTTCCTTTGTGACCCCAGCGAGGAGAAGAGGCAGCTCAGCTTGAGGATGATTCGGGAAACGATGAGCTTGGCCAGCGAGTTGGATGTTGAGTATGTGGTAGTCCATTTTCCGGCGCCTTCCGCAACCGAGGACGGAAGCACCGACTATGCGACATTGGAGACGATTGCCTGGGACAGCGCCTCTCGGCTGGCAGAGATGAGTGAGGAGCACGGAACGCCAATCCACATCGAGGGTTTTGGCCCCAGCCCTTTCCTGAATGTCGATTTCCTGACCCAGGTCACCAATGCCTTTCCCAGTCTGCTGTACTGTTTCGACACAGGCCATATGCATATCTCGGCTCAACGCGATGGTTTTGACCTGTACAAGTTTGCCGAGGAAATGGCAGCCAATGTAGGTTCCATACATCTATGGAATGACCGAAGTATCGAGGACTACCTTGCCTTTCGCCATATCCCGGTGCACCCGAGTCAGAAGCCTGAGGAAGGCTGGGTCGATATTCCACTCGTGTTGCGATCGATACTGAGTCACAATCCGACGTGCCGGGTGATACTTGAGAGCGGCTTCAACTATCCGGCAGCGCTGGGAGGACATGATTTTCGAGAAGGTGTGGAGTGGGTGAAGGAGCTGGTAGCCGGATTATCTTGATTGGCTTTTCCACCACCGGGAAATCGAAGGTGGGGGATGGGGTAGCCAGATATCTTGGCTGGCAAAAGGTAGAGACCGACGACGAGATAGTGAGACTCACCGGCACGAGTATCGACGAGATTTTCGCCCGCCAGGGTGAAGAGTATTTCCGCCAGGTTGAAAGACAGGTGCTGGTGAAGGCGTGTGACACGGATAGGGCTGTCATATCGGCTGGGGGTGGGGCAGTCCTCGATCCACAGAACCGGGAGCTGATGAAGAAGAGCGGCGCGGTAGTCTGCCTTGAGGCCAGCCCAGAGACTATCTACCGGCGCCTTCTGGAGGACAGGGAGCGGGGTGTGGTCCGACCACTTCTCGAGGTTGGCGATCCTCTAAAGCAAATCAAAGAGCTCAAAGATTCCCGTCAACCTTTCTACTCCATCGCCGACTGGACTGTACATACTGACAACCTCTCGGTTGACGAAGCATGCAGGGAGGTGATTCGAGGCTGGGACTACTGGAGCCGCGCCCGTCAGAGGGGAGCCGGGCAGAGCGTTGAAGGCGACCTCGCCTGTGAGGTGGTGACACCCACGGAACGCTACCCGGTCTTCGTTGGCCGGGGCCTCCTGGACAACCTGGGGCAGCGATTGACACAAGCAGGACTGTCTGACACTGCCTACATCTTGAGCGACGAGTCGGTCTTCGGTCTGCACGGAAATCGAGTGGTCCAGAGCCTGCGTAGCGCAGGGATGGCTGTCAATACCTTCGTGGTGCCCCCGGGTGAGGACACCAAGACCATCGACACCGCCACGCAAATCTATGATTGGCTGACACAGCACCGGGCTGAGAGGACTGATGTCGTAGTTGCATTGGGAGGGGGCATGGTGGGCGACCTGGCCGGTTTTGTGGCGGCCACCTTTCTCCGCGGTATGCCGCTGGTACAAGTCCCTACCAGCCTGGTGGCGATGGTGGATGCCTCGCTCGGTGGAAAGGCGGCGGTCAACCACCCCAAAGCAAAGAACCTCATCGGCGCATTCTATCAGCCACGCCTGGTGGTAGCTGATATTCAGACGCTAGCGACGCTGCCTCGTCGGGAGATGGCATCGGGGTGGGCAGAGGTGATAAAGCACGCGCTCATACTCGACAGCAGCCTGTTCGATTTTCTGGAGGCCAACAACCACGAGCTTCAGGAGTTGGACTCGGCATGTCTTATCGAAGCCGTAAGGCGTAGTGCCGCCGTGAAGGCACGCATTGTCAGCCTGGATGAGACGGAGCGGGGAATCCGTACGTTGCTCAACTACGGGCATACGATAGCTCATGGTCTTGAGGCGGCCAGCGATTACAGGAGGTTTCTCCACGGTGAGGCGGTGGCCATTGGAATGATGGGAGCAGCCATGATCGCGCATGGATTGGGGTTGCTGGTTTCGGACGTGGTGGAGAGGCAGCGCGCCCTGTTGCAGGCCTTCGGCCTGCCGGTCAACTGCTCAGGCATAGAACCCTCACGAGTCTTGGAGGCGATGGAGCTGGACAAGAAGACCAGGGGCGGAGCGATCAGGTGGGTGCTGATTACGGACATCGGACAGGCAGTTATCAGGGATGACGTACCTCACGAAAGCGTGGTAAGAGCTGTTGATACTCTGTTGGGTTGACGAAGGGGGAATCAAGGAACCAATTGCGAGTGGCGGCAGAGCGACATATAGGGCTTAGGTTGCAGCACCTGTTGGACCGCCTGAGGGCGTCCGAGGTGGCGGTTGGAATACTGCTGGCAGCCGTGGTGGGGCTGTGCGCCGGTCTAGGCGCAGTAGCCTTCAGGGAGATCATAAAGGGCTTCCAGTGGATATTCTTCAATCGGGGAGCGGATATTCTCGATTTCCTTGGTGACAGATACGTCGTTCTGCTGCCCATAATAGGCGCTCTCCTGTTCGGCCCTCTGATCTACTTCCTTGCGCGTGAGGCAAAGGGCGAAGGCCCTCCGGAGGTTATGGAGGCCATCGAAGTCGGGGGCGGTCGCATCCGGTCTCGGGTGGCGGCCGTCAAGGCGTTGGCCTCGTCCATTTGCATCGGAAGCGGCGGTTCGGTTGGGCGCGAGGGCCCTATCGTACAGATTGGCGCCTCAGTTGGCTCAACCTTCGGACAATGGTTCAGATTGCCTGAGGGCTGGACAAAGACGCTGGTGCTATGCGGA
>CAZTYW010000015.1:7410-21175 GCA_964617695.1 uncultured Dehalococcoidia bacterium | reverse complement strand
CGGACAATGGTTCAGATTGCCTGAGGGCTGGACAAAGACGCTGGTGCTATGCGGAATCACGGCTCAGTCGGTGGCTGAGACGTCAGGCTCCTATGCTCTGGTGGGAATGGGTGCTTTCTTTGCCGCCACGGTTCATGGGCCAATAACGGCGATCCTGCTTCTGTTTGAAATGACCAGAAACTATGCCCTGATCCTGCCTCTGATGACGGCTGTTGTCATGAGTACCCTTGTTGCCAGGAGCCTGAGTAGAGAGTCCATTTACAGCCTCAGGCTGGTGCGACGTGGCATCGATATCCACCGGCGAGAGGCAGCTGACCTGCTCGGCGGCATCAAGGTGAGCGAGGTGATGACGCGTGATTTCCCGAGAGTACTTCCTTCGATGCCGCTGTCTCAACTCATAAACGAACTGCACGAGAGCGGCCATCACGGGTTCCCCATGGTTGACGAGAGTGGCAGCTTTGTTGGCGTGGTCACGCTGGAGGACGTTGAATCGGCGCTTTCCAGAGGAGGCGCCGACCTTGTCGCTGCTGACGTGGCTACCAGGTCTCCTATCGTCGCCTACCCCAACCAGTCCATCCACGATGCCGTGGCGCAGTTGGGAGGCCGCGATGTAGGCCGCATCCCCGTGGTTGACAGGAGCAACCCCAAAAGGCTGCTGGGTGTGTTGCGACGACATGACATAGTCAGGGCTTATACCAGAGCGCTAGGCAATCCGAGGGCCAGCTAGGGCGGAAGCTGGCAGCGGTGGAGGAGAAGGCAGAACAGTGCTCCGAGGTGCCAGATTCTGAGCGGAGGTTGGGTGATGCGAAGAATTCTTAGAAGTACGACCATTCTCGCGGTGCGGAGAGGCGATCAGGTGGCCGTGGCTGGGGATGGGCAGATCACTACCGGGGACATTGTCCTGAAGCACGGTGCCAACAAACTGCGCATGCTGTACCACGACCAGATTATCGCTGGCTTTGCAGGTTCGGTGGCGGACGCTGTGACCTTGTTTGAGAGGTTCGAGGGTCAACTTGACAAGCATGGCGGTCAGTTGAGGCGGGCCGCCATAGAGCTGGCCAAGGAGTGGCGGACAGATCGCGTGTTGCGCCGCCTCGAAGCGTGGCTTATTGTGGCTGATCTGAAACAGATGTTGCTTCTGTCTGGCGAGGGGGATGTGGTTGAACCTGACGGTGATGCCATTGCCATAGGTTCGGGTGCTGGCTACGCACAGGCTGCAGCCACCGCCCTGCTTCGATACTCGGACCTTGAAGCCGCAGACGTCGCACGCATCAGCATGGAGATTGCTGCCAACCTGTGCATATACACTAATGACCACATTTCTGTTATCAGCTTGGGAGAAGGCGGTTCCTGACGCAATTACCATCCTGGCAGATCTAAGGGCGGGGAGAAGGGTGGTCAGAGGCCGCATAGAGAGAGGGTCTGGCTCGCCATGGATTTTGATCTGAGTGAACAGGAAAAACTGACCCAGAACGCTGCCGCGGAGTTTGCCAGGAAGGCGGTCTTGCCAATGGCGGCGGACATTGACCGTACGGCCGAGTTTCCGCTGGAGTTGGCCCGGGAAATGGGGAGGATGGGCTACTATGGGCTGGCCTATCCTTCTCAATACGGTGGCAGCAGCGCCAGCTATGTGGCGTATGCTCTGGCGGTAGAGCAGCTATGCAGAGCCTCAATGACGGCCGGAGCAATAGTGGCGGTGAGTATCCTGTCTGAGGAGTGCCTATTCCGGTTTGGCAATGAGTGGCAGAGACAGGAGTTCCTGGTCCCGCTGGCCAGTGGTGGGATGTTTGGCTGCTTCTGTTTCACTGAACCATCGACTGGGTCGGATCCCAAGTCGATAGCTACCAGAGCAAGGCCTGCAGGCGGACGTTATGTGATCGAAGGTCAAAAGAGCTTCATAGCCCTCGCTGTGGCAGCCTCTGTTGCCACCGTGTTTGCCAGAGACGAGACCGGAAGGATAAGCGCCTTCGTGGTCCCTGCCTCGTCCCCGAACTTCGTGCTGCGAGAGCCGTGCGAGACTGTGGGGCTAAGAGGGCTGGGCACATCGGTAGTCTACCTGGATGGTATCGAAGTGCCACAGGAGAACCTCATTGGGGGCAAGGGGAGTGGTTTTGACATCATGCTCGAGGCTATAAGCGTGGAGCGGGTAGGCGTCGCTGCCCAGGCTGTGGGCGTGGCTCAGGCTGCTCTCGACCTGTCCATCGACTACGCGCGGCAGCGTATTGCCTATTCCAAGCCGATTGCCGAGATGCCCACAATTCAGTGGCTTCTGGCTGAGATGGCCTCCAGAATAGAGGCGGGGCGGTGGTTGACCTACAGGACAGCTTTCCTGCGTAACAAGGGACTGGACATACGACACGACTCGTCGGTAGCCAAGTTGTTTTGCTCTCAGATGGCTGTTGAGGCGACTCGCATGGGTATGCAGGTCCACGGCTCCTACGGCACCATGAAGAGTCTGCCTATCGAGCGGCTGTATCGGGATGCCAAGATGACAGAAGCTTACGTCGGCGTATCTGAGATACAGCGGGTCATAATTGCTCGTCATCTGCTGGGATAGTGGGCCACAGTTTCGAATTGCTGAAGTCTGCCCCCGGGACTGAGGCGCGGGCTGGCATCCTTTCCACTTCACATGGGATGGTGCAGACTCCTGCGTTCTTGCCCGTGGGCAGTCAGGGAGCAGTGAAGGCTTTGACGCCTGACGATCTGAAGGCCGTTGGTGCCCAGATCGTCCTGGGTAATACTTATCACCTCTACCTCAGACCGGGCGTGGAGACTATCGACAGACTCGGGGGGCTCCACAAGTTCATGTCTTGGGACGGCCCGATCCTGACCGATAGCGGTGGCTACCAGGTATTCAGTCTGGCAGCGCTGCGCCAGGTCGGTGACACAGGAGTCACGTTCAGCTCCCACATTGACGGCAGCCAGCATTCCTTCAGCCCGGAGTTGGTTGTCGAGCTTCAGGGAAGACTGGGCGGTGACATCGTCATGCCACTGGATGAGTGCGCCCCGTACACTGAGGATTCGGGCGTAGCTCTCCAGGCAATGCGCAGGACGCACCACTGGGCCAAAAGGTCGAAGGAATGTCACCTGCCAGAACACCAGGCCCTGTACGGGATAGTGCAGGGTGGCGTCTTCCCGGAACTGCGCCGGGAGTCAGCCAGGTTCCTGACCTCGCTGGGGTTTCCTGGGTATGCTGTCGGAGGGTTGAGCGTGGGTGAACCCAAGGAGATAATGCTCAGCGTCCTGGAAGAGACAGCAGCCTGTCTGCCGAGGGACAAACCTCGCTATCTGATGGGGGTGGGCTCGCCCGAGGACATCTTCGAGTGTGTGGCCAGAGGAGTCGACATGTTTGACAGTGCCCTCCCGACACGTGCGGCACGCAACGGCGGCCTGTACACGCAGCGGGGCAGACGGAATATACAAAACGCCGGCTTCAGGGAGTTGGATGACGTCATTGAGCCTGGCTGCGACTGCTATACGTGCGGCAATTTCTCGGCTGCCTACTTGCACCACCTCTTTAAATCAAGGGAGCTGCTGGCGTACAGGCTGGCCAGCATTCACAACTTGCGCTTCATCTTCAGGCTGATGGACAGAATAAGGGAGGCCATCGTGGATGGCAGCTTCGCTGCTTTGAAAGAGTCTTTCTGTGCCGGGTATCAAACCACCGACGAGGAGACAAGGCTGAGCCAGAAGAGGAAGTGGCTGCAGCGAAGACTACGCCAGCCCTAGGGCGAAGGCGACCGCACCCACCAGAGCAGCGCTGTCGCCCAACCGGCTGGGTACAATGCGCACTCTCTGGGCCGGCAACTGGAATGCCCTCTCTGCGACTACCTGTCTGGCAGGCCCGAGTAGCATATCGCCCATTTTCGACATCCCACCACCGACGATGATCATGTCAGGATTGAAAATGTTGACCAGATTCACCATCCCCGCGCCGAGGTAGGTCGCTGCCTCAAGGATAATACGTGAAGCGACAGCATCACCATTCTGAGCGGCCTCAGCTACAACCTTTGCCGTTACGTTCTCGGTTGTCCCCTCAACAAGTTCAACGATGGCGCTCCTGGCTCCTTCAGTGATGAGCTGCTGTGCCTTTCTGGCTATGGCTCTGCCCGACGCCATAACTTCCAGGCAGCCGGTGTTGCCACAGCTACAGTGAGGACCGTCAACGTCGATCGTCATATGTCCTATTTCACCGGCGCTGCCTGAAGCACCAGTGTACAGCTTCCCGCCCAGGATTATTCCGCCGCCTATTCCCGTGCTAACCGTGATGTAGATCAGATCGTCGACTCCCTTGCCTATCCCACGCCAGTGCTCACCAAGGGCAGCCGCACTGGCATCATTGATCAACAGGGTCTGAAGTCCAGTTGCCTCCTCGATCATTTGCCTCAAGCGCACCTGCTCCCATCCTGGAAGGTTGGGAGAATGTGTTACTATCCCTCTGTCCGAATCGATGGCTCCAGCAGCAGCAATGGCTATCCTGGAGAAGGTCGAGCGAGGCAGGTCTGTCTTTTTGACTACGCTGTCAATGCTGAGCAGCATGCGACTGATCACAGCGTCCGGGCCCTCTTCGGGAAGCGTGGGCACGTATTCCTGAGAGACGATCTCACCCTGCTGACTGACGATGCCCGTGGCAATCTTGGTGCCACCGAGGTCTATTGCCAGCAGAGGACTGTCCTTACTCAGTTGAGGCATTCCCAGCAGCCTCTCAAATTCGCTTTGACCTGCTTCACCGCTTCAATGGTCTCCTCAAGTCCGCAGTCTGTCTTCAGAGAGAAGAAAAACGGCTCTCTGGGCTCGGCGTCGAGGCCAGCCAGGCCCGAGACAAGTGAGAGCCATCCGTAGGCCAGAACCTCCTGATTGTATCCGGTCCCGAGAAGGTCGACCACCCTTCCACCGCATACTGCGTCAGCCACCTGTCGCACTTTCCTGCCCAGCGTTCTCAACCCGGTGAGCGTGAGGCCGAGGCTGCCGGGCCCGTCTGCAAAGTGCGGAGTGGAACCGCCGTTTGTGATGATGATCTGAGGATCGAATTCTTTGGCCATTGGAGTGAACAGCTCATCCATCACGTACTCGTAGGCACGGTCAGACGCGCCAGCAGGGAGGGGCACGTTCATCGTGTAGCCTTTACCCTCGCCAGCACCTGTTTGGTGCAGAAGACCCGTTTCGGAAGACAGAGTTGAGGGATCCCGGTGGACATCTATGAACAGCACTCGCGGGTCATCGTAGAATGCGTCGCAGGTTCCGTCGCCGGCGCGTGCGTCTGTGTCAAGAACCAGAATCCTCTGCGCGCCGTGTTTGTGGATGAGGTTCCTGGTACATATGGCCACGTCATTGTAGATGCAGAAGCCCGCTCCGAAGCTTCTTCTGGCACGGTGCAGCCCTCCTCCCACGCCAACAGCACAGCGGAACTTCCCTTCCCAGACAAGTTCTCCTGCCTTCAGGGAGGCACCGGCAAGTAGCCTGGCGGCCTTTCCAATTGCAGGCTGGAAAGGCATGTCTGGGCTCAAGAACCTGTGCCTGGGCAACCAGACATTCCTTGAGGCGCCGTCCACGAAGTCGACATAACTTTTGTCATGAACAAGGAGAAGTTCTTCGTCAGTGGCAGGCCGGGCCTCGATCAGTTCGAAGTCGCTGACCTGCTCTTGAAACAGTCGCATGAAATTGGCATACCTTTCGCCCCTGAAAGGGGATCCGGGGCCGAAATCGTAGTCCTTCATTCTGTCACTGTAGACGACAGCCAGCGCCATTCTTGAGTCGTCGACGAAACAGGCATCGCTGCCTTTTGCCTGACAAAGTCGGGAGGCAGACAGGAATCACTTGACCTTGATCTGGACCAGGATGTCTCCTGGCTGGCCTTCGGTCACCTTACGTGCATTTCTCAATCTGACGACGCTGCCAGCCTTGACACCTGCAGGGATCTTCACCTCCAGGCGCTTTCCCTTTCGGGTCAGTGTCTTCTTTGTGCCCTTGCCGGCCTCATCTGCAGTTATCATCAACTCGTAGCGTACGTCCTGCCGCTGCGCCTTCTTAGTCTGCCCCAGAATCTCGTCGAGGTCGATTACTATCCCTGGCCCGGCGTCGAAGCGACTTCGTCTGCCCGGCCGACGGGCGGTCTTGAAGGAGAACGTCGAGCCTCTGCCTCTCAAGAAATCGCCGAATATGCTGTCAAGGAAGCCAAAGCCGAGGCCAGCCCCGCTGAACTCTCGCATGAGGTCTTCGAAGGTCGTTCTCGTGGCCCTGCTGCCAAAGATGTCGCCGACGTTGCCGACTGTTCCGAACCGGTCATACTGCTTCCTTTTTTCCTGGTCACCCAGAGCGCCGTAAGCCTCGTTGATTTCTTTGAACTTCTCGTTTGCCCACTTTTCGTTGCCGGGATTGCGGTCAGGGTGGTACTGCATGGCCAGCTTTCGATAGGCTTTCTTTATGGCGTCTTCGCTGGCATTTCTGGGTACTCCCAGGGTCTGGTAGTAGTCCTTGGCCATCGTTGCTTCTCAATTCCCTCCGTCGGTGCTCCGCCCCCCAGTCCCGAATCAAGCGTCTGCTTGTTGAGGGCTGGAATGCATCACGAGAACCCGATCAATAAGTATATCACACAAATCTGGCCAGCTACGCCGGGGCTGAGCCTCTGAACGGCTCCCCGCACGCCTCACTGCAGACCGCTTGCTCTTGCCACAACCAGGCCAGTCGGCACGGACGCTGCTGCATACAGGATGCCAACCGAAGAAAAGGCCGTTGGTATCCACAGGTACTGTTGGGAGGAGTCCCGGTTGCGCCAGGCATCGCACAGGACTGCTGTCTTGCCGCCGATCTGCTCTGAGGGCTCTGGGTGACCAGGTGGCGGACGCGATTTTGGCCCGGCCAGTCACAGACCGAACCGGGCCAATCCGAACGTCATCACGCCACGACTGAGCTGGTTGCAGGCGCGACGTTCCCGGCATGAAGGGTTGCGGGACCCTTCCTAGCCGATGTTCATCACCCTGCCGACACTTGTGGCGACAACCTCACCATTCTGGTTCTTGACGGTCGATTTCATGGATATGAGCAGCCGCTTGCCCTTCTCGCTCGACTTGTCCTCGATGTTATAGACTTCGTTGGTGATAGTGATGGTGTCGCCCGGCTTGATTGGCTTGAGGTACTCCTGCTCCAGTCCAGCATCGACTATCCCTGGGTATGGCCACTCCATGGGCACACCCTCCCCCATGAACATCGCTGCAGTCAGCAGGCCAGGTGGCATCCTGTCCTTCCACCTCGGATTCCGGTCGTCTATGGTGTCGCAGTAGAGACGGACCATGCTCTTGTCGATCTGGTACGTAGTTGGTCTGCCTTGCTTTCCGATCAAGGTTTTCAATTCCTCTACACTGGCCATAAACCCATGCCTCCTACTCTGATATTTGCCCGTGGTGCTGCATATAGCAAACGAACTACCAGGCCTTGCTGAGAATGCAAGCGGCATTGTTGCCAGCATAGCCGTATGTCTGGGCTATGCCTAGCTTGGGATTGTTCTTCACCTGCCGCTCGCCAGCCTCGCCTCGCAGTTGCTTCACCAGTTCGTATATCTGGAACAGCCCCTGCGCTACCACCGCCTCGCCGCAGGCACCCAATCCGCCGCTGGGGCAGACCGGAAGGTCACCATCGATGGGATCAACCTTGCCGCTTCTGAGCAGCTTCTCCGCTTCTCCGTCCTTCGCCTGCAAGATGCAATCCAGGTAGGCAAAATAGTGCCACGAGCTATTGTCCGGCAATTCAATAATGTCTACGTCCTCAGGCTTCCTGCCGGACATCTTGTAGGCCGCGGCAATGGAATTCCTGCTCTCAGTCAGGATTCCAACGCCTGGCCTCGGGAATGTGCTCAGGTAAGTAAGTGGTACCGTGTGATCACCGAAGGTCGGGCTTCCAATGACGGCGGCCTCTACCAGGAGAGGTTTATCGGTGTACTTCTTTGCCTTGTCGAGTGAACACAGTATGATGGCCCCTGCGCCGTCGCTGGTGGAACAGATCTCAAGGAGGTGCAGGGGAGCACACACCATTGGTGAATTGAGAACATCTTTCTTGGAGAAAGCCTTCTTGTACCTTGTCTTCGGATTCTTGGGGGCAATCTTGCTGGTCATGACCTTGACCTCAGCCAGGTCGTCTTCCGTAGTGCCAACGTCATGCATCCTTCTCTGGCATTCCATGGCCCAGTAGGCAGGGTTAGTCTCGCCGGTCATCACATATCGTATGTAATCGAGGTCAAACTGAGAGTCCTCTGATTGGGGTCTGAAGAACCCGCCTGCCGACTTGTCCGCCGCCACGGCGATAGCCGTATCGTACAAACCGCTGGCTACAGCCAGGTACGCTTCCCTGAAAATAGCGCCGCCGGTGGCGCAGGCATTGGCGCAACTCGTTATTGGTATCCCGATTCCACCCATGGCTGAGGAGATCGCCGTGCCGCTCAGTATCCCGAACATGCCCTCTCGCTGGGATACCCACAGATAGCCACCGGATACCATTGACTCAATCTCGCGCCATTCCATCTTGGCATCTTGAAGGGCTTCCGCTATGGCCTCCACAGCCAGCTCCGGCATGGACTTGTCGCCGAATACCCCCCACGGATGCAATCCGACACCGACTACTGCTACATCCCTGAATTTCTTCATATCTGTCTCCTTGTTCCTAGTTTCTCGCTTCGTCGCCCTTCTTCAGTGTACCGGCTTCCACATCCAGGTGATATACTCGTTTTCCTCGTCCTCATACAGTTTGCCGGTCGTCATCTCAACCTTCATGCCCAGTTCCAGATTCTCGTCGGTAGTCAATATACCCAGGACCCTCAGGCCTTCTTCAGTATCTACCATTGCTATCCCATAGGGTTCGAAGGGCTCCTTCTTGAAGGGGGGCGGTGGGGCATAGACCTGAGTGGTGAAGGTCCACAGCTTTCCCATGTTGCTGAGCTTTATGACTTCTACGTTTTCCCTCTTCTTCTCGCAGCCAGGGTTGGCGCAGAATGCAGCCTTGGGAAAAGTAACCGTGCCACACTTCTTGCACCTGCTGGCTATAAGCTGTGGCTTGTCTGATGGCCAGGTGAACAAGCCTTCGATTATGGGGACTTGCTTCTTAGCAGCCATACTGAGTGGTCTCCTTTCTAACCTTCTTGCTTTCCCTCAAGCAGGAACGAAGAGGGGAAAACACGTTCAGAGTCCGATTTCTTGCGCTACAAGGCGCCGCTGGTATATGGCATCACCGAAGGCAAACTCTGATGCCTTGGCACGCTTAGAGTAGAGGGGCAGGTCGTGGTCTTCGCAGAAGCCGATGGCGCCATGTGACTGATGGGCCAGGTCGCATATCCGTCTGTATGCCTCACTGACCCAGGCCTTGGCCATAGCAGCCTCTTTGCTGAAAGGTAGACCCTCGCAAACCTTCCAGGCGGCCAGGTAGGTGATATACCTGATGCCCTCGAGATCGATCAACATATTAGCGCAATGATGCTGGATTGCTTGAAGACTGCCAATCGGGTGATCAAACTGCACCCTTTCCTTGACGTAGTCGACGGTCAAATCCATCACCCGCTGAGCACCGCCCAGCATCTCAGCGCACTTGGCCACTGCACCCGCCTGGAGCAGCCTGCTGATATGGTCCTTACCTTTGCAGGCTTCCCCCAGGATGCTGCTTTCAGGGACTCGGACGGCCTTGAAAACGACCTGGAATTGCCTATCACCAGCCATGGTGTCAATCGGGCTGCGAGTCACATTGGGACTTTTAGCATCCACCAGGAACAGGGTGGGCCCCTCGTTGCCTCGATTGTCTCTGGCCCTGGCAACACATACTATGAGGTCGGCCACATGGGCGTTCTCGACAAAGAGTTTGGTGCCGTCAATAACGTAGTCCTTGCCGTCAGCTACGGCCTGGCACTGGATGGCCTCAACCTCATACCCGACATCCGGTTCGCTCACCGCCAGGGTCAAGATCAGTTCTCCTGCAGCTATCTTGGGGAGCAACTCCTTCTGCTGTTGCTCGCTTCCCGCATCCAGGATCGCCAGGGTTCCCATCAGGCAGGAGAAAAAAGGACCCGGCAGACAACCTCTTCCCATCTCTTCAAGAAGCGCAGCAGCATCCAGGAAGTTGCCTCCTATTCCTCCCTGCTCCTCTGGGATGATGAGCCCCGTCCAGCCAAGTTCGGCCATCTTCCTCCACAACTCCGGAGGGTATCCTTTCTCGTCCTTCGTCACCTGTCTAACCAGATCCGTAGGGCACTCGGTGGAGATGAAATCGCGAGCGATCTTCCGTAGCATCTCTTGCTCTTCGGTGAAGGAAAAATCCATAACCCTGTCCTTCTTCTTCTAGCTTCTGGGCAGTCCCAAGCCTCTGGCTGCGATGGTGTTTCTCTGTATCTCCGACGTACCACCGGCAAGGCTTAGACCTCTGTTGAAGTTGTACAGGAAGGTGAACCTCTTGCGCAGGCCGGCCCACTTGGAGTCGTCTCTGAGCTGCACCTGAGGTCCCAGGATTCTCAGCCCGACGTTGGCGATGCGCTGTCCCAGTTCGTCGGCAAAAGTCTTGACCACGGATGACTCCCAGCTTATGCTCTCTCCCTTGTTGAGCAGCCAGGAGGCCTTATAGTTGAGCATGCGGCTGACTTCAAGTTCCACGGCTATTTCGGCCAACTCATCCCTCAATATCTGGTTGTCTTTCAAGCTGCGGCCGTCATAGCTGGCCTCGTTGAGGTACTCGATCAGCTCTTCCAGGTCTTTCCTGCTGCCGGCGTGGCGCAGGCACCTGCCCCAGAACCTGTCTCCTTCCAGGCACTCAAACACCAGGGGAAGACCTCGGTTCTCTTGCCCGAGAAGCTGTCTTGGAGGAACGCGAACGTCTTCTAAGAATATCTCGTTGAAAGACTCAGCGCCGGCCATATCCAGTATGGGGTTCACAGTCACGCCGGGGCTTCTCACATCAACCAGAAACGTGCTGAGGCCTCTCGATTTGGGGGCCTCGGGATCGGTTCTGGCCAGGATAAGCGTCCACTCCGCCACGTGAGCGCCGGTGGGCCATATCTTCTGGCCGTTGATGATATAGTCATCGCCGTCCTTCACTGCCCGGGTGGCCGTGTTCAGCAGGTCTGAACCGGCGCCGGGTTCACTCAGTCCCGTAGAGAAGAATATCTCTGCCTTCGCCATCCTGGGAAGGAATTCTTTCTTCTGCTCTTCGGTGCCGTGGGAGAGAAGGCCAGTCGCCACCGCATCCCCGAAAAGGTGGCCGTACTGGGGTGCCCTGTGATAGGCTAACTCCTCGGCAGCCACGAACCTCTCCATGATTGTGCCACCCATGCCGCCATACTCTTTGGGCCAGGATATTGACAGCCATCCCTTTTCCCCTAGCCTCTTGGTAAACGCACGGGACCAACCGCCGAAGCCATAGCCCTCGTCCTCAATCTCGCATGGGAAGCTCTCAGGTGGCTCATTCTTACAAAAGTCTTTGACCTCTGCACGCAGCTTCTCTTCTTTCTCAGAAAAACGGAACTCCATTATCCCTTTGACCCCGCTTTCATAGGAGGCATGATCACCACGTCTTCTACAGCTATCTTGACGACGCGCCGCACGTTCATTTTCAAAGCTGCGAACTCGGCCTTGAAGGATTCGAACAGATCACCGGACTCCAGTATTTCGGCTTTTCCTCTGATCCGGCATCCGCCCCACGTCTCTGGATCAAAGACCATGGCCTCCACCTGCGGGTTGTCCCTGAGGTTGGCAATAGTATGAGGTGATGCCATCTCCGCAAAGGCAACATGCTCGTCGTCAAGAACTCGGAAGGAACCTTTGGGTGACACGTTTGGTCTTCCATCCTTGCTAGCAGTTGCCACAAAAGCTGGCATCACCTTCGCAATGATGTTCCTGGCCTCTGCAGGTATCTTGGCCATAGGCTATCCTCCTTCGCTGAATTCTAGCATCCACGAATTCAAAAGGCAACTTCGGCAGGCTGGGGCGATTATGCAAGATTGCCCTCGGTAGCACCGATAGCCTAAAATAGGCTCAGGTTCAGTGAATCTCTGGGCGAGAGAATGGCTTTGCTGAGAAGCAATCAAACCACGATAGTACAGACGACAATAGGTGACGTAACGCAGTATGCCTTTGAGCTTGCCAGCGGGTACTACCAGCGGCATCCAGAGCTTATCCAGGCGGCGTGCATCGAGGAACTGGTTGTCGACGACAAGGTCCTGCCCTTGGAGGAGATTGGCGCCCACGTGGAATATTTGCTGGAGGAACACAAGCTGCATCTGACCAGCATCGACAATGGCGTTGCCGCGTACCGTTCGGAGTGAGCGCATTGGGTAAGTTGAAGCTGCTCATCACCTGGTTTCGTGCCCGTCCGCTCAGGACGCTGGTCATCCTGCTGGCGATCGAGACGCTCGTTTTTCTGGGCCTTCTGGTGGTCTTCCTCTGGGTGGTCCTGGACAAGTTCGTGTCTGAATGAGTTGCCGGTGGAAGAACAGAGCCACCATCCGCAGCAGTTGTGGCCGCACCCCGAATGGTGGCTCTTTACGAAGCAAAGCCCAGGTATGGTGCAGGGCACCTATTCCACGAGCAAATCGATCCAGCCGTCGCTAGCTATAACCAGATCGTCAGCGTCCTCGCTCCATTCGTATATTGCCACCTGGTCTACCAGGTACCGGTCGTCCTCACCAAAAGACCATTCCGGATACCCTTCCCAGGCGGCCGTGTATTCCACAGCGGCATTGTAGAAGGCCTGGCTATCAAACCCTTCTGCCCCTGTCTCTTGCACCGCGTTCTTCAGAATCTCAAAGAAAGCATACATGCTGTGACATGCGCCCAGGTACCCCGAGCCCTCACGAATTGTCTCCTCCCTGTCTGCGGCGCGGTACCGTGAAAGAAGGTCGTTGGCCAGATTGGACACCAGGTAGTCGCAGTCTTTGAGGGCCTCAACGGGACCGGACCAGGTGTAGGTAAGCACAGGCTCAATGAAACCACCAACCCATTCGAACTCGTCTGGGTGGTCCTGGCAAT
The DNA here is from genome assembly GCA_964617695.1 of uncultured Dehalococcoidia bacterium. Taxonomy (GTDB): domain Bacteria; phylum Chloroflexota; class Dehalococcoidia; order UBA2247; family RBG-13-53-26; genus CAZTYW01. The sequence goes on along the minus strand of CAZTYW010000015.1, from coordinate 8,183 downwards.
ATTCCTCCATGGCTGTCTTGAGGTCGTTTTGATACGGAGCGTTCCAGGCCGCAAACCCGAGCTTGGGAATTCCCTCGCCATCCCAATCATTCTCACTAACCCAGTTGAGAACGGTCTTTATCTCGTAAGCAGGGGGACAGGTGAAGCAGAACACCCAGCCTGGAGGGTCTATCATGCCAGTTGTGGTGCTCAGCGAGGCTATGGGTACCTCGTCAGTACTGCAAAGGACTTCAGCACTTCTCCAGTCGTAGGAAGGGTGGTGACAATAACGTCGGCGCCCCGCTCTCTGACCCAATCGTAACCGGGCAGCTGTCTGGCCCGATCGTCATAGGTATTGTAGGTGGCTATCTCTACTCTAACGCTTGGGATGAGTCTCTCTTCGTTGTAGTATTTTGCCATGTCCTCGATTGCATCGTGGATGGGGATTAGCGACGGTGAGGACGGCCCCGAAAGATCGCTAATGAGTCCCATTGTGATGATGGCCCGCCCGTCGGACTCACCGCCACAGCCCAGGCAAGGAACAGCAATCAGGGCCACTGCCAAGCAAGAAGCGATCAGTTTCTTGGGGAGTTGACTCACTTCCCACCTCCTTTAATTACTCCAACCAGCCAGGCACCCGGCGCTGGCCTACCAGGACAAGGAGCCCAGCCTACCAGCGATACTCGTGCCCTGAGGCTGGCGCTGGAAGCATACTATAGTCAGGACGCTGGAAGGTGTCAACACGTGATCATAGAATTGGATGCGATAAAGTCGTCTAGTGGCACATGTGGACA
>CAZTYW010000015.1:0-7310 GCA_964617695.1 uncultured Dehalococcoidia bacterium | reverse complement strand
AACACGTGATCATAGAATTGGATGCGATAAAGTCGTCTAGTGGCACATGTGGACACGAGGGGGAAAGAGTTCTGGAATTGTCAGCGCGCTAGAACCGAACACTTGCTTGCGCTGAGCGCACTGCTTCTAGTACAATATAACCGCAGATGGAACACAGCTATAACGATTGTGAGCTGTTAATATAGGCAGACAGGCTAGGAACGAGGTTTATGCCCTTTTCCCTCGCTTGGCAGGTCTTCTATCTGGTACTCCCCGAAGCTCTAGTGTCCCCACCGCCTGCAGCTTTCAACCAGCGAGATTCCTTGCACTAGCCTGTCTGCTGTCTCCTGGGTTCACACGTCTTCAAGCTGGGCCATAGCGACTCCCCCTCATTCTTCTGCCCGCCCTCTCGACTCGCGGCCAGCTTTCCTTAGCCGACACTCGGATACGAATTGAGTGACTTGCCCTCATGATACATTCCTAGTTGCCGTTTGTCAAGACCTCGGACATACATTGCACCCCCTGAATTGACGGCCACGAGGCTTACATGGTCGCCAGCGGAATCCCTCCTTCTTGCTGATCGCAACCCTTGCTGTGGGACCTGGGCCAAGTGTTGGGGCTACCTCAGTCTTGACTTGGTCCGCTACTGGAAGGAGCAAACAGCAACAACAGGCTGGGGAGGGCCAGGAGTGCCATCAGGAAGGAAAGGGCTATCATGACTGCTGTCAACAGTCCAAATGCAGCAAACATGGGCATTGGTGCAAAGGCTATGACTGCGAACCCCAGCGCAGTCGAGAGCGCACTGCCGAACAGAGCCATGCCGGTGCTGCGGGCAGTAGCGAGCAGTGCTACCCTCTTGTCACTCTGTAGCCTGTGCTCCTGGCGAAAACGCTCGGTGAAGTGAATAGAGAAGTCTATTCCCACTCCTATGGATATGGCAGCGATGGTAGCCGTCAACATATTAAGGTGGTAGCCTACTGCAAACATGAACCCGTAGAGCCAGCAGGCCACCAGCAGCACAGGTATCAGGGTGATGACTGCGTGCCGCAGCGACCGGAAAACCACGATTAGCAGCAACAGGCATGCGCCAACTGCAATGACAAGTGACCGATTGAGTGAGTCCGCAATAGCGTCAAACTGAGCATCCCGTACATAGGCGTCCCCTGTCAGTCCGTAGAATGTGATGCTGGGGACGTTTTTCATAGCTGCTTCCATGTCGTGGTTCAGTTCGACTGCCGAGGCCTTGGCAATCGACTGTTCGCGCGTGCCGGGCACTCCAATCCATACTAGAGCCGCGTCATCTTCGTCCGGCGACCGGCGGCGGAAGAAGTCTTCACGTATGCGTTGTGGAGTGTACAGCAATGAACCATCGTCCTTGGGTATGCCCCGGTCGGCCATATAGTCCAGTACGGCTGCGAGCTGCTGCTCTGTGTCCGGTACGAGGTCAGCGTCCAGGTCAGTTATCTCCACTCCGGAAGCTGCATTTATTTGCTGGCGTGCGTAGTCACTGTTGACGACTGCCTCCAGGCAGTCAAACAGGAAGGCATACGCATCTGGTTGGTTGTCGCTTGTCCGTCGGGCCACGTGTTCGTCATCTTCCATCTGTCGTATAGTGTCCTTCATAGCTGCCAATGCTTCGTGTTGGGTGAAGTCACCTTTTATGTACAAATAAGCCGGCTCGCCCAACTTCTGCGCCATATGTTCGTCCATCTTATCCAGCGCTATGATGAAGTCCGACCTCGAGTCAAAGGCTTCCTTGGGGTCGAGCTTGGTCTCCAGGTTCAGCCAGCCCCAGGCGGCCAATCCGGTTACGACCAGCATCACAGGCAATATGACAAACCAACGGTTGCTGGTATGGGAGACGAGATTGCCAATCCAGGTGCCACGAGACGGCGGCATCACGTTGGAGGCAGCCGGTGTGGCACTCGAAGACCTCCGGGCATCGTGCCACATCAATACGGCCGGGACGAAAAGCCCGAGGATCAGCAGTGAGGCTACAATGGCAAAGGAGGCAGCAACCGCAAAGCCAACCACCGATTCGATGCCTGACGAAGCATTGGCACCGAAGGCAATGATGGTGGTAAGCATGGCCAGTACCAGTGCGCTGCCGACCTTGTACGTCGAGTTGCCCAGCGCATGCCGTGGAGAAGTGCCTTTCTCGCTCTCTTCTCGATAGCGAAAGAGAGCATGTATGGCGTAGTCTATCCCAAGGACCAGAATGGCAATGGGCACGATAAGGTCTATTATGAGCGAACTCTTGAGCCCAATGAGATTCGAAAAGCCTTTGAGCCAGACAATAAGCATGCCGAGGCCTGCGCCGGTGACCAGTGTCACCAGCCATGAGCGAAATATGACCGTAATGAGGGTCAACATAATGACGACGGCTGCGACCAGCATCACACCACTGATTCGGCCCTCGTCAGCTATTTCCAGGTTGAGATCGATGCCAATTCCCCATAGCCTGTATCCCAGTTGGCGGCCGCGCAGCAACTGCTGCACATCACGGCCGAAGTGCTCCAGTGCAAGCTCGTGCGAGTACTCCTGCCCGACACTAGCGGGATACTCCTCCTTGATCTTCTGGTTGTCTGCTTGAACGATGAAGAGGAGTGCCGGCGTGTTCCAGATCGTGGATCCATCGGGCCCCTCGGCGCTGGTCGTCTTGACAGACAGCTCCTTCTCGATGTCCCTGGTGGACTCACTACTCAAGATAGCATCCACGGTCTGCTTGACCAGCCAATCGGGGGCTATCGATAGATCATAGGCGCCATCAGTCCCCATGATCAGCGCACTATTGACTGCATCGGCGATAGAGTACACGCCGTCGATCTCAGTAGCGGCGAGGTCACTGTACCGCCTGTAGAGGAAGCGGGATAAGCTGCTTGCCCTGAGCGCTTGCTCGTTCTTGTACAGCTCAAAGAGATTCTTCTGGGTGAGTATGTCGCCCTCCTTGGCCTCGGCAATGAAGGGCATGACGTACACTTCAGAGGGGAATTTCTCTTGAATCTCGTGGTACCACTTGACCACGTCGCTGCCGACAGGATCATCACTGGCCGTCTCTGTCGGCTTCATCAGAAAAAGTGGGAGAATGAGCAGTAGCGTTACTGCTACGGTGCCGATTATGAGCCAACCCGAACGTCGCTCAATGGCATTGCCGAGCCACCCATAGAGCCCTTTCCTGTCCTGGTTAGGTCCCCTCACCTGCCAGTCCTTTGAGGCGCGCCCTGCGCGCAGTGAAGGTGTTGTCCCGGTAGAGTAGCCCGATGCCAGCGGTACAGTTCATGCTGGGAGCAGCGTGAGTGCGCTGGCGATCCCCGTCTTGCGGTGACTGCAACGCAATGTGCTGCACCAGATCCAGTCAAGTTGCAGATTGCCAGCAATGGTCCAGGTAACGGCGCTGGATGCCTTCTCCTGCTATGCTGTCTTGCCATCAAGCCACAAGACAAGCGGAGCATCAGTCCGTTTGTTGAATGCCGTCGTCTTGAGCAACGAGTCGGGCCTTGCTGCGTTTGCTCGGACAGATTCTAGCCTCTTGGCAGGCAGATGTCTAGCTTGACACCTTATTTGCAGGCGTGGCTGCAGTGCCTGGCCACGGTGGGGTTATGCACCATTGAGGGATTCGTGTCGGCGGCATGGCTTGAGGCAGTAAGGACTGTGCGCACGCTACGCGCCTCAGGAGCAAACTTCGGTCACGAGGAGGTCCAGGGCAAGGTTCTCTTTCCATCTGCCGGTCTTTATGCCGACGTCGGTCTCCAGTAGCTTGCCATAGACCTGTGTCAGCCGAGCCGGTGAGTATCTGGCAGTCTGCTTGAACAACCTGTCGATGGGGAACCTTGGGGACACACCCAAGCGCTTCTGCTTCTCTGCGAGGGATAGGCTGACGGAATTCAGTTCTCTTGCCTCCACCATCAGACGAAGTTGCCGGGTGAGCATGTACAGGACGTGATTCGGTGCCATACCTTCAGCCAGCAGTTGGTGGAGAAACCGCATTGCTGCCGGAAGCCTCTTCTCGACGACGGCATCCAGCATGGCGAATACGTTGGCCTCGCGGGCGTGCGATGTCACTATTCGCACGTCTTCCTCTTCGATACGCCTGCCCCAGGTGAAGAGACACAGCTTCTCGATCTCGGTCGACAATACCCAGAGATTCTCGCCGGCGAAGTCGGTGAGTAGCTTGACTGCCGCAGACGATATCTTGCCTCCGTTCTCTGCTACCTGGGAGTGCACCCACTGCTGCAACTCGATGCCTTTGATGGGCCGGAATTCCTCGACTTTGGAGACCGGGGCCAGCTTTCTCAGCAAGGGGTTGGACCTCTCCAGTTCGCCATCGATCAGGACCAGCAGGGTGGAGGAAGGCATCTTGACAACGTAATCGTTCAAGGTGTTCCACTCGCCGAGGTCGGCCCGTTTGGTGCCTTCCTTTGCGTCGAAGCGGCCCAGTAGCCCTTCAACAACCACCATTCGGTGAGTTCCGAGGAAGGGCACAGTGTTGCAGGCGGCGACGAGATCAGACATGCCGAGTTGCTTGGCTTCGAGAGGGGTAGTGTTAAGCGCTAGCGATTCCTCATCACCCAACCGGCTTCTGATCTCCTGCAGCCTGCTGCGGAGTGCAAAATCATTGGCGCCAAACAGCACGTAGACCAACGTTTCCCAAGCCCTCTTCATTCTAACACACTGCCGAGCGGCGCTGACAAGGTTGAGAGCATGGGCTTTCGCCTCCGTTTCTCATGCCGTGGAGTGTGTGTTCGTCTGTCGGAGGAGATGTAGCATACGACTGGTGCAGCGGCTAGCGAGCTGGAGCGGGGGATGCTATAGTGGGGAGGAAAGGCGGAGCTATTCTCTCGGGTTCCCACGGCCACAGACGACATGGAAATAGGCATAATCGGGCTTCCCAAGAGTGGCAAGACCACGTTGTTCAATACCCTGACCAAGGGTAAGGCCCAGACCCGCGCCTCTGCTTCTACTGGCGTAGAACCAAACATGGGCGTGGCCAAGGTACCCGATCCCCGTCTTGAGGGACTGCAAACCATCTTCAAGCCCAAGAGGACCGTCCCTGCTGAAGTAAAATACCTGGACGTTGCCGTCGCCAGGAGCAAAGGAACTGGACTTGGTGGTGAACTTCTGGCTTACTTGAGCCAGGTTGACGCTTTTATTCACGTCGTGCGAGCCTTTGCTGACGAAAGGATTCCCCACCCCGAAGGGAGTGTGGACGTAGAGCGAGACGTTGACATAATGAACATGGAATTGATGTTCTCTGACTTGGCCATAATCGAGCGGAGGCTCCTCCGTATCGACGATTCTCTGAAGGGAGCAAGGTCCACCGAGCGGGAGGCCCTGCTTCGGGAGAAGAGTCTGCTGGCGAGGATCAAGTCGGCCATGCAGGACGAGGTGCCGCTTGGAGAGCAGGTGCTGAGCAGTGAAGAGCGGAGAATCACTGAGAACTACCAGTTTCTGAGTGCCAAGCCATTGATGATAGTGCTGAATATTGGGGAGGAACAACTTGGCGAAGCGTCCGCGGTTGAGGAGGCGCTGAGATCGCGCTATCCCAGGTACCGCGTGGCCGCGGCAAGCGCCAAGCTGGAAATGGAGCTGGGTGAGCTTGCAGAGCCAGAGGCCACAGAGTTTCGCTCGGCCATGGGGGTTGGGGAGGCAGTCGTCGATAGGATTGTCAGGCTTTCTTACGAACTACTGGGGCTGATCTCGTTTTTCACCACCGTGTCTGGAGAGGTAAGGGCCTGGACAATACGCCAGGGCACAACTGCCGTCAAATCAGCCGGAAAAGTGCATTCGGACATGGAGAGAGGCTTCATTCGGGCTGAGGTAGTACCGTTTACCGACCTGGCAAGGTGCGGCAGCCTGGCCGAAGCACGGAGGCAGGGCCTGCTGCGACTCGAAGGCAAGAACTATGTGGTTCAGGACGGCGATGTCATCACCTTTCTGTTTAGTGTCTAGAATGAAGGTCGGTTTGCTGTCACTGGCTCCGAGTCAAGACAGGCTGGGGAAACAAGGGCGTCTGGCAACTGCAGCCAGGACCCCACCGGAGGCTGCTCGCACACCTTCGCCACCTGGCCCGTTGCGGTCTATCGTCTCCGCCAGCTAGCATCAGCTACGAGGTCGTCACGTCTGTCTGTACCCTTCGCTGATCCCAAGATTGACAACCTTGAACACGTTGCATTACAATCACTAATCACTGACGAGAAGTCAGTCTAAGAAGTGACCGTCAAGTTAGTCACCGACAGCACGGCTGATATACCACCGAAGGTGGCCAGTGAACTGGGCATTTGTGTGGTGCCACTGTATGTCCACTTCGGTGAGGACGTGTACCGGGACGGCGTCGATCTAAGCCCCTCAGAGTTCTATCGCAGACTGGCTGCCAACAAGACACTGCCCACAACTTCTACCATCTCTCCGGGTGAGTTTGCACAACTATTCGATTCGCTGGCTGAGGAAAACGACGGAATACTGGCCGTAGTGATCTCCTCTGAACTGAGTGCGACATATGAGGCGGCTGTGCAGGGCAAACAGCTAATGAAGGCCGAGCAGTGCAGCGTTGAGGTCATCGACTCTCGACTACTGGTGTCAGCTCTGGGCCTTGTCGTCATCGCCGCAGCCAAGGAAGCCAGAAGCGGGGCCAGCCTGCACGAGCTAGTTAACGTGGTGAACAGCGCGGCTTCGCGGGTACATGTCCGCATGGCTTTCGATACGCTGGAATACGTCAGGCGAGGGGGGCGAATCGGAGCAGCACAGGCCTTCCTCGGAACTCTGCTTAACCTCAAGCCAATTCTTACTGTGAAAGACGGTGTTACGGCACCGGTGGTGAGAGAACGTACGCGAGCCAAAGCCATTGAACATCTGTGCCGCTTTGCCGCGGGCTTCCCCAAGATAGAGGAGATGGCGGTTGAATATACCACCACGCCGAAGGAAGCCCTGGAGATGGTGGAGTACCTTGGCCATGTTTTCCCTAAGGAGCGTATCTACGTTTCAACTGTGGGTGCGGTGATGGGGACGCACCTCGGTCCAGGGGCCCTGGGGGTAGCTATACTGGAGGGTGAGTAGAACGGATTTCCGTCCCTGGCCAGATCTTGCTGTAGCATCCCACATGGCAGCCCTGATTTACCACGACACGATCGCCGACAACTGAGCCTCTGTCCACGCAGCTTCGATCGCCAATCCGGCAGCCATCACCCACGATGCAACTCCTGAGCGTGGCCTGCTGCCCCACACGAACGTCCCTCCAAAGGACAGCCCTGTCCACTACGGCCCCATCAAGTATGGTGCAACCTTCTCCGATGCAGGCGGGACCCTGGATGCTAACGCCTGCACCTATGGTGCAG
>CAZTYW010000014.1:7453-34673 GCA_964617695.1 uncultured Dehalococcoidia bacterium | reverse complement strand
AGCCTCGACGAAATAGTGGCTCGCTCTCTGGGCGACAGTAATGCCGAATCAATTCTCACGGATGCATATTTTGGCTTTTGGCAGGCAATTAAGAGGAAGGTTGGGACCTCATCACAGTTCACCGGGATAGCTGAGTACCTATTCTTCCGATACATAATGAGGTACATTGAACGAGAACTGCCCACGAAACTTCAACCCCATCAAGAGACTCCGTACACCTTCTCCTTTCGGTCCAGGAATATCCTGATGACTCATGACATTGATATATCCAAGTTCAGGCTGGAAGAGGTGCAGAAAACGGATGTTTCGGTTCACACAGGCCGGTTAACGTATCGTCCTCCCCCCAAGAAGCAGAGAACGGATATCGCGGTATTCGCACAGACCAGCCATGCCCTTCGCCTTCTTGCGGCCTTTGAGCTCAAGATATTCATTTCGACTCGAGCCGCCCTAGAGGGGGATTTGGAGCGGCTGCAAAGTCTGAGCGAGACCGGTGTACTCCTATTTGAGATTCTGCTCAGCGAACCGACGGCGGCAGAGAAGAGACGGCTTGTTGAGTTCTGCCACAGTCCAGGACTGGTGGGAAGGGCGTTCGTCATTTCAAAGCATGATATGGGGTGCAATATTGTGCTCAACGAAGCACTAGACAGAATAATCGGGCTCATGCCAGTGTGAAGCTGTGGTTTGCGTCAGAGGCAGAGCCTCAGCCGGGTGCCGCCCACAAGTCGCTGTGGCTTGTGGGTGAATCATGTAGTGGGAATGGAGACCCGTAGGGTGGGCTTGGCCAACCAACGCCTCTATTCGCGCCCGATCCACGGAGGCAGCGCAAGATTACCACTGCTACCCCATTCATGATCATATAGCCCGCAGGCGACGCATAAACGCTTTTGTCACTGACGGAGTCGGGCTGTGGGTGGAGGTGGAGGGAGGGGACTAAGCTGCCGGGAGCAGCGCCAACTCGGGCTCGTCCTCTTCAGAGGGCTCAACGGCCGTCTCGGCAGTCTGGGCGTCCATCACCCTTCGTTCAGCTCTCCTGACTATTGAACGCGCCAGAAACTCTATCTGCTCGGCTGAGAGCTGACGGGTTCTTCCATTGCCGTTGCCATTGCGGGGAGGATGGTAGTGGCTCTTCATTTTCCTTTCTTTCTCTCCAACGGCAAGCTCTGTAGAACCTTGTTTGGCTGACACCGATGCTAGCACCTGCCAATGACGAAACGGTTACACAGGGTGGCCAATGGGTAAACACCAGGTAAATTGTCGGTAAACAGAGGGTCCTGAATCTGTTTGCTTCCGTCCGCTCTGCTGGGAAGCACCTGTGATGTGCGGATAGCGCCTGCCCTGCAAGGCACGCACCAAAAGGAACCCCCCATCCTGCGACTGGCAGGGTGGGGGGTTGATGACCTGGATTAGACCTGACCGGATCACCAGAGGTCTCTGGAACCCTCGGCCCCGGCCACTTTGCCGATGATGTGTTGCCTCTCAAGCTCCACAATGTGCTCCGTGGTCAGGCCGCAGAACCTCCGGAGGATGTACTCCGTGTCCCAACCCACCGGCTTGCTGGCGTACTCGGTGCATGCCGGCGTCTCAGAATAGAGCGGGACGCAGCCCTGGATCTTCATGCTGCCATACCAGGGATCGTGTATGTCCTCGATTTCGCCTCTTTCCTCGTAGTGCTTGTCGGTGCAGGCGTCCCTGGCATTCTTGATGGGGCAGGCGCCGAAGCCGTACTCCCTGGCCAGGACTTCGATCTCGGCTGCCGTCAGTCTGGCTGCCCACTCTTCGATTGCCTTATAGACCTCATCCTGTACGGACTCGGGCACTCGATCGACGTTCGTCGGGTATTTCTTCGGCAGCTCCTCGGCCGCACCCCCAATCAGACTGCACAGCCTGGCAAAGGCCTCGTCGTCGGCACCGATAGCGATGTGACCGTCCCTGGTCTTGACGATGCCGTCAGGGCAGACCCAGCGGTGCCTGTTGCCGTATCTTTCCTGGACCATGCCCGTCTTGCCGTACCAGGCGATGCCGGGGCCAAGCCAGCGAGTCATAGTCTCTATCTGCGACTGCTCTATCATCTGTCCCTTGCCGCTCTTCTCTCTCCAGTAGAGAGCCATAAGCACGCCTAGCGATCCCATGTGTCCGGCGAAGTAGTTGCATACCCACATTGGGATCTTCTGCTGCTCGCCATCCGGGTGGCCGGTGATGTAGGCGCTTCCTCCCATTGACTGGCCCAGAATATCGTATGAGGCCCGCACCAGGTCCTCCCGGCCCCACTGCCCGGGTCCGTTCTCGGACAGGTAAATGAGCCGCGGGTTTATACTCTGTAGCTGGCGATAACCGATACCCCACTCGTCGGTGGTGCCCGTCCGAACATTCTCGACGAACACGTCTGATTTCCTTATCAGGTTCTTGAATATCTCCTGTCCGGGGCCCGGGTGCAGGTCTATGGAGGCCAGCAGCTTGTTCTTGGCACAGTCGAGATAGCCGAGGCCGGACCCAATCTCCGGCAGGCACTCCTCTGTCACGTTTTTGCCCAGTATGCCATCAGGACTGGTCCCGCTTTTCTCCGCCGTCCACCTGACGTAGCCCCCCAGGTCTGCGGGCGGTCCGGAGTAGCGCATTGTGTCAGCCCGTCCTGGTAGCTCTATCTTGATGACCTCCGCCCCGAGCTCCGCCAGCACAGCGCATGAGAAGGGGCCGAAGATCATGGTGGTCCAGTCTATGACCCGAATGCCGTCGAGCATCTTGGGCTTTCGCCTGGCTTTCTTGGGATCGAAAGCGTAGCGGCACCACTCATCATAGGATAGAGCGTCTTCCTCTTCCTGGGTCAACTGGTCTCCGCTCCTGTGCTTCAAGACCAGCAGCCCCATGTCTTCGCCGAGCTTCTCACAGTCGTACTTGAGACCGCTCCACTCTATGGGCAGGCCCATCCCTTTTCCAACCTTGGGACCGCCCCGCGGGCTTACCACGCCTTCCTTTTCAAGCTGCTTCAGTTCGTCATTGTAGACGCCGAGGTACTTTCTGAAGATGGTCTCGTTGTCCCACCCCATTGGCCTGGAGACCCATTTGATCCGACCCGGCGTCTCGCTGAAGGCTGGCTTGGTGCCCTGGATGAGAACCTTGCCGTAGAGCGGGTCGTCAACCTCTATGATGCCCCCGCGGTCCAGGAAGTGACGGTGCTCACGGATTTCCTTGATGTTGTAGACACCACCTGCAGCGAAGCCCATCTTGAAGCCGATCTCCATTAGCTCGTCCATCTCGTGCTGCATGGTCCACCGATCGATCTCGCTGTTTATCTCTTTTTGTGGGGCCCAGAGGAGGCGGACCGGGTTGTCCGGGAAGGCGTACTTCAGGATCTCGCTGTTTTCCGTGCCGCAGGCGTCGCATATGGCCCACCACAGCCTGCCCATCCCGGCCACGATGCTATATCTTCCTCCCTTGCAGGGGTGGAGCCCGTAGGGACAGATTTCAAGGTCCCAGTTCCCCATGGGGCCGCGGATGTTCCCTGTGAGGCTGTACCAGTCGAAGCTGCAATCACAGCAGCGCATGACCAGGCCCTCGGAGCACACATCTATCATCTGCCCTCTTCCTGACCTCCGTTCCCGGTAGAGCAGTGCGCCTACGACTCCGAAGGCGGCAGCCAGTCCACCTGAGATGAACCCTATGGGCCAGCCGACCCTGGTCGGTACAGAGTCTTTTTTCGCCTCTTCGTGCGTTTCAGCTTCGTAGTTGATGGGGCCACAGAACGAGCTCAAGGTGCTCATGGCCTGGATCCCTGTCTCAAAGGTCTTCCTGTTCGATTCCTCTCCCCACTGGCCATAGCCGGTTATGGCACAGTAGACCAGCCGAGGGTTGATCTTTCGAAGTTGCCGGTAGCCGATACCCAGGGAATCGAGATAACCGGGGTCATAGTTCTCGATCACAACGTCAGAAACCCGGGCCAGGTCCCTGAACAGCTCCCTGCCTTTCTCCGTGGTGATATCAATGGTGACACAGTACTTGTTCCTGTTTTCACAGAAGCCCATGAGCGATGTGCCGTTGGGCGGCCAGTTCTCGCCCCGTGCTTTCATGGCCCCGCCTTCGGCGACGGGTGGCCCGCACCAGCGCATGGCGTCGCCTCTCATCGGGTCCTCGACCTTTATCACCTCGGCGCCGTGCTCGGCGAGCAGGGAGCCGCAGAACTGAAGACCGAAGCTGAACCAATCGGGGCGGCATACCTCCAGCACTCTCACACCGTCCAGGGCCTCGGGCTTGTCAAACCTTCTCCGAGGGTCAAAAAGGTAGCGGGCATACTCCTCGTAGGGGAGCTTGTCCAGTTCCTCGGGGGTCAACTGCTCCAGCCTCCAGACCTTCTTGACCAGTTCCCTGACCTCGTCGCTGATCTCTTCCCATTTGTAAGTAATGGGCGCTATTCCCTCCCTCTCCAGTGCTTCCGGGGCCAGGTGAGAGGTTGTCTGCGAGGCAGTCAAGTGGTACGGAATCTTGTCCTTCTCGAATTCGCTCGGGAGAGTAGGTTTTCCTTCACCCATTTGCTCAGACTCCTTTGCTCTCAAGTTTGGCGGGATAATGCCCTTCCCTCATGGCGCAGCAGCGTACGCGCATGGGCAGACTGGTTGCTTCGGGGAAAACAAAGGGCACAACGAACAAGGGGACGAGCATGGGGGCGCCGTGCCGCGTGCTTGACAGGTTTAGAGCTTCGATTTCAAATCCAGGTGCCCTTGGGGGAAATTCAGTCATCATGGTAACACACTACGCTGCTCAATACAAAATCCGGCTCCTGCTACATAGGCTGTTCTCCTGCGTCTGCCTGTACTCCTGCCTTACCACTTCTCCTGAGTCAATCTGCTGATGAGCCATGCGCTCAGCCTCGGGTCCAGCTTGCCGCCGACCCAGGACTCGATCTTGCGGATGTCGCCGCTGGCAATGGCTGCTCTTTCCTCGGGGGTCAAATCATATTCTTTCAGGGCCTCGCTGGGGTTCTCCGCCAGCCGAGCAAGAAAGGCGTTGTCCTCAGCGGCCCTGTCCAGCACCGCCAGCACTGCCCTGACTGCGCTGACCTTGAACTCGGGTATCTTGGCGACCGGGTCCAGCGCATCGTTGGTGAGGACATTCGCCGGCGACTCGCGCCAGTGGAAGGCCATGAAAGCAAGGCCGGGAGAGGTCTTCTCGGTGATCCTGACTGGTGTCTCTATCTTGCCCCGCTGCGAGGCTACTGCCAGCATGTCACCGTCCACGATGCCGAGCTTGACTGCATCGTGGGGATGGATATCGATTGCGCCGTTTGGATGCAGCTTGTCCAGCACCCCGGAGCGGCGGCTCATGCTGCCCGTATGCCAGTGCTCCAGCACCCGGCCCGTGGTGAGGATAAGCGGATACTCGGGAGATACCGATTCCGCCGGAGGCCTGTATTCTACGGCGTGGAACTTGCCCAGGCCGCGGGTGAACCTGTCAGGATGGAGAATGGGCGTGCCCGGATCAAGCCTGTCAAGGCAAGGCCACTGGAGTCCGTAGCTGTCCAGCCGGTCATAGTGCACGCCCCCGTAGATAGGGGTAAGGGACGCGATTTCCTCCATTATGTCCTCTGCGCTCGCGTATGCGAAGCGATACCCCATCTTCTCGGCCAGGGCAGACACGATCTGCCAGTCGGGTCTGGACTCGCCGGGCGGTTCGACGGCCTTGGTCAACCTCTGCACGCGCCTCTCGGTGTTGGTGAAGGTGCCGTTCTTTTCGGCAAAGGCGGCTGCAGGCAGGACCACATCGGCCAGGACGGCTGTCTCCGTAGCGAAGACTTCCTGGACGACCAGGAACTCCAGCTTGTTCATTGCCTCCCTGGCGTGAACGAGCGAGGGTTCGCTCATCAAGGGATTCTCGCCCAGCACGTACATGGCCTTGATGCCGTCGGCTGCCGCAGCCCGGATCATCTCGGTCACAGGTAGACCTGGCTCGGCGCTCAGGGTTATCCCCCAGGCGGACTCGAACTTGAGTCTGGCATCCGTATTGTCCACCCTTTGGTAGCCGGGGAACACATTGGGCAGCGCCCCCATGTCACACGCCCCCTGGACGTTGTTCTGGCCCCTCAGCGGGCTGAATCCGGTGCCCTCCCGCCCCATGTTCCCGGTGAGCAGCAGCAAATTGGCTATGCTCTTGACGTTGTCTGTGCCAGTCGTATGCTGGGTTATGCCCATGCCGTACAGAATGGCAGCTTTGTCTGCAGCGGCGAAAAGCCGGGCGGCCTTGACTATGTCGGATGCGGGGACTCCCGTTATCTCCTGTGCAAGCTCGGGTGAATACTGCCTGACAGTCTCTGCCAGGTCGTCGAACCCTTCGGTACGCTCTTTGATGAACTTCTTGTCGTGGAGGTCTTCCTGGATAATGACGTGCATCATTGCATTGAGCAGTGCCACATCCGTTCCGGGTCTATGGCGCAGGTGAACGCTGGCCAGCCTGGAGAGTTCGATGGCACGTGGGTCAGCCGTGATGAGCCTCAAGCCCCTCGACTTCACGCCCTGACGAATGATGCGGCCGATGATTGGATGGCAGTCGGTGGTGTTCGAGCCTATCACCATCAGGAGGTCGGACCTGGCGAAGTCGGCGATTGAGTTGCTCATGGCACCGTCGCCGAAGGCGGCCAGGGCGGCCACAACGGTGGATGCGTGGCACAGACGGGCACAGTGATCAACGTTGTTGGTGCCCAGTACGGCACGGGCGAACTTCTGTGCCACGTAGTTCTCCTCGTTGGTGAACTTGGCTGAACTCAGCACCCCGATGCTATCGGCGCCGTGTTTGTGCTTGATCCTGGACAGCTTGTTGGCTACCAGGGCGAGGGCTTCGTCCCAACTGGCCTCGCGGAAGACCTCGTGCAGGTTGCCGTTCACCTTGGTGTCTTTGCCCCTCCCCTCTCTCCGGATGAGCGGCTGGGTCAACCTCTCAGGATGGTTGATGAAGTCGAAGCCGAACCGTCCCTTGACGCACAGGCCACCGTGGTTGACCGGACTCTCTTTGTCGCCACGTACGCTGACGATCTCGTTGCCCCGGACTCCCAGGTATATAGAACAGCCGACGCCGCAGTAAGGGCAGATGGTCCTGACCTCTCGGGTGGCCTGTCTTGCATGCTTGGGTACAAGGGCTCCCGTCGGGCAGCGGTCCACGCATTCCCCGCAAGACTCGCAGGCCGATTGGAGGATTGGCTTGTCGCCGAAAGTGCTAACCCTGGCCGAGTTGCCTCGGAAGGCCAGATCGATGGCGCCGACGCCGGTGATCTCATGGCAGGCACGGACGCACCTGGCACAGAGGATACATTTGTTGAGGTCACGGTCGAAGGCGGGGTGACTGTCGTCGACCGGCACCAGTTGGGCGCTCTTGCGCAGACGGTTGAAGTGAGTCTCTTCGATGCCCAGGTAGCGGGCAATGGTCTGGAGGTCACACTGCTGGTTCTTGGTACAGGTCAGACAATCGCCGTGATGGTTGGCGGCAATGAGCTCCATGGTGATGCGGCGAGACTGGTTTACCATCGGCGTGTCCGTGCGCACTGCCATGCCTTCCGCAACCGCAGTGGTGCACGAAGTGACGAGACCGCGCATTCCCTCAACCTCGACGACGCAGAGGCGACACGCTCCATAGGGTTTGAGCTCCGGATCGTGGCACAGCGTCGGTATGTAGATGCCGGCAGCGAGCGCTGCTTCCAGTATCGTCGCTCCCTGCGCCGCTTCGACTGTCTTACCGTCGATATTCAACGCAATACTGCCAAACTTCGCCTTGTGCTTTACAACCGCCGTATGTGCAACCATTCCTGTCCTCCTGACCTGCACCAGCCACTGATGTCATCAGGTTACTGGCGCTCGCTCAGTCTTCTTCCTCCAAGTCGCATTTCAGGCATCGCCTGGCCTCTTCTATGGCTGCATCTTCCGAGTAGCCAAGCTCCACCAGGTTGAAGTTCTTGACCCTGCTCTCTGCCGGTACCCACGGCATCTGGGCTCTGCCCCGTTCCTCCTCCTCTACTTCCGGTGGAGTGGT
The DNA here is from genome assembly GCA_964617695.1 of uncultured Dehalococcoidia bacterium. Classification (GTDB taxonomy): domain Bacteria; phylum Chloroflexota; class Dehalococcoidia; order UBA2247; family RBG-13-53-26; genus CAZTYW01. The sequence continues at coordinate 26,666 of CAZTYW010000014.1, read as the reverse complement.
GGCTTCAGGAGATGCCAGCACTTCGTCGATCATGCCCTTGCCACCCAGATACTTGTCTATTGATATTGCGGCCTGCCTTCCAGCGGCGATTGCCTCAATCACCGAGGCCGGCCCGCTGACCGCGTCTCCTCCGGCGAAGACTCCTTCGATGTCGGTAGCCAGTGTGTCTGGGTCGACGTGCAGAGTGCCGCCTTTGTCGGTTGGCAATCCCAGCGTGTCCGGTATCTCCGTCGTCTGCCCGATAGCCGCAATTACAGTATCGAACTCCTTCTCGAACTCGGTGCCTGGTATTGGCTCGGGGCGTCTCCTCCCGCTGGCATCCGTCTTTCCGAGCTGCATCCGAATGCATTCCAGAGTAACATGGCCGTTGTTTCGGGTTATCCTTTGGGGTGCAACCAGGAACTCTGCTGTCACGCCCTCGTCCAGCGCCTGTTCCAGCTCTTCGTATGCGGCCGGCATCTCGTCCCGGGTGCGGCGGTAGAGGATGGTCACCTCTTTTGCGCCGAGGCGCAGTGCGGTGCGAGACGCATCCACTGCGGCATTGCCTCCGCCGATAACGGCCACAGTCTTCCCGAGCTTTACTCTCTTGCCGAAGCTGACGTCGCGAAGCAGGGAAACGCAGTTGACCACTCCGGCGGTGTCTTCTCCGGAGACGCCCAGCTTGATGCCGGCCTGGGCTCCCAGGGCGAGGAAAACGGCGTCGTATCCTTGCTGGCGGAGTGCCTCAAGCGAATCGACGGGGGCGCTGGTACGTATGTCAACCCCGACCTGTCTGACGATGTCAATCTCGGCGTCCAGCACATCTTTGGGCAGCCTGTACCTGGGTATTCCGGCCCTCAACATGCCGCCTGCTTTCGACAGTGCTTCGAAAACGGTCACGGCGTGCCCGCAGAGCTTGGCCAGGTAGTATGCTGCTGTGAGTCCGGCGGGCCCGGAGCCAACAACGGCCACCCGCTTGCCGGAAGAGGGCGCGGCCTCAAGCTCGCCCAGGCCAGCCTTTCTGACGTTGTCGCTGGCGAAGCGCTTGAGCGCCCTTATGGCGATTGGCTCGTCGACCTGGCCTCTGCGGCACCTGGTCTCGCAAGGGTGGAAGCATACGTAGCCGCAGACTGACGGGAAAGGTATCCTCTGGCGGATGACTGCTACTGCCTCTTCGTACTTCTTCTCGGCGATGAGTCGAATATATCGCGGAACATCCACGCCTGCCGGGCAGGTGTGACTGCAGGGCGCCTTGACCAGACCCTTGCAGACGGCGGCAGGGCAGCGCAACTTCTTGATATGAGATTCGTATTCGTCTCGGAAGTAGCGGATGGTGGATAGCACCGGATTGGGTGCTGTCTGGCCAAGGCCGCAGAGCGATCCTGCCTTGACTGCTTCGCCCAATTCCATGAGAAGATCGATGTCTTCCAGTGTTCCCCTGCCGCTGGCAATATCGTCCAGAATGTCCAGCATCTGTTTGGTTCCCCAACGGCATGGTATGCACTTGCCGCAGGACTCGAACTGGGTAAAGGACAGGAAGTACCTGGCCATATCCAGCATACAGGTGTCCTCGTCCAGGACCACCATGCCTCCTGAACCCATGATGGAGCCCGCCGCTCCCAGTGACTCGTAGTCAACTGGTGAGTCAAGGAAGCTGGCTGGCAGACACCCGCCGGATGGGCCGCCGGTCTGCACTGCCTTGAAGCGCTTGCCACCGGGTATCCCTCCGCCGATGTCAAAGATGATGTCCCTCAGTGGCATGCCCATTGGCACCTCTACGAGGCCGCTGTTAGCGATTTTGCCGGTCAGGGCGAAGACAGCGGTGCCTTTGCTTTTCCCCGTGCCGATGGCGGCGTACCATTCTGCTCCTTTGGCGATGATCACCGGGATTGTGGCCAGCGTTTTTACATTGTTTATGTTGGTCGGCTTTTCCCACAGGCCTGACTGGGCTGGGAAAGGGGGCCGGGGGTTTGGCATGCCTCTCCTGCCTTCGATTGAGGCCATCAATGCGGTTTCTTCGCCACAAACAAAGGCACCGGCGCCTTCTTTGATGTGCAGCGCGAAACTGAAGTCTGAACCCAGGATATTCTTGCCCAGAAATCCGCGCTCCTCCGCTTGCTGAATGGCGATGCGCAGGCGCTTGATAGCCAGAGGGTACTCGGCTCGGCAATATATGTAGCCCTCGCTGGCCCCGATGGCGTGTGCGGCAATTATCGTCCCCTCGACTACGGTGTGCGGGTCTCCCTCCATAATGCTGCGGTCCATGAAGGCCCCCGGGTCGCCCTCGTCAGCGTTGCAGATCATGTACTTCTCGTTACCGGGGGCCCTGCGACAGAAGTCCCATTTCTGCGCTGTGGGGAAGCCGGCCCCACCTCGTCCCCGGAGCCCAGATCGCCGCACCTCGTCGATCACCTGATCCGGAGACATCTGGGAGAGGACCTTACTCAGAGCGTCGTAACCACCGGCGCCGATGTAATCGTCTATCCTCTCGGGGTTGATGTGGCCGCATTTGCGCAGTATGAGACGCTGCTGCTTCCTGTAGAACATGACGTCGTGGTACCTGGGTACGGCTTCGCCGCTCACCGGCTCGCGGTAGAAAAGCCGCTCGACGGCCCTGCCTTCGACCAGGTGAGAATGAACGATTTCCGGGACATCTTCCGGTGTTACGTGTGTATAGAAGGTGCCTTCAGGTTCAACGACTACTATGGGGCCCTGCTGGCAAAAACCGTGGCAGCCTGTGAAGTCAACCGTTACGTCATCCAGGCCTGCCTGTGTGACTCCCTGCTCGAGCGCAGCGCGAATCTGCTCAGACCAGGATGAGGTGCAGCCGGTACCCTGGCATACCAGCACAGTCCGATGTCCACCGATTGGGCTGCCGGCTCCTTCAGTGCCCATTGTCCTTCTCCTCGGTCGCCGCGTTTGGCTGCTCAAGGTTGAGGGCTTGAGACACCTTTCTGGTCGTCATCTGTCCGTGCGTGCGACCATTGACCACCATCGTCGGTGCCAGAGCGCAGGCGCCAATGCAAGCCACAGTCTCAAGGCCGTACTCGAGGTCAGGAGTGCATTCCCCAGGCTTGACGCCGAGCTGCTTCTGTACCTGCTTGAGAATGCGCGCTCCGCCCTTAACGTGACAGGCTGTCCCGCGGCACACCCTGACGATGTTTCGGCCCGTCGGAACAAGCTTGAACTGGGCGTAGAAAGTGGCGACGCCAAATACTGTACTCTCCGGCAGGTCAACGAACCTGGCTATGAGACTGAGCGCCTCCTCCGGCAGATAGCCGGATCGTTGCTGCACCCGCTGCAATATCGGGATGAGCTCATCTTTGCGCCCGCGAAAGGAGGCGAGAATCTGTCTCACCTGATGTTGTACGCTTTCTTCTCGTCCTTGCTCGTCCTGGTCAACAGTCCGATTCGCTTCAGAAACACTCATCTTTTGCCTCTCCCTGCCAGTAATCTTGCCTTGCGACACTTTGTCCAGTGCAGGCGCCCCGCTAGCCCGATGATTACGCAATGCTTGAGACTGACTATATCTCCAAGCTAATGACCGCGTCGGTCAGGATAAACGAAGTTCATATGTCGAAGCCGACAGACCACCCGCATCGGCTCAGCCTCCTTCTCACTCCACCGCTGTAGGCACCAACGGGGAAGTTGCTTTGCCCCTTTCTTCTTCCGGAGTCCGTTTGTGCCTGCTTCTGAGACCGGCGCCGCTGCGTGCCCTACAGCTAGCGAACGTCTACCACTTCTCCTGGCTGAGTCGGCACCAGAGCCATTTGGCAAGCCGCTGGTCGAGCTTGCCAACCCAGCTCTCGATTTTCTTCAAATCGCCGCTGGCCAATGCGGCTTTCTCCTCCGGGGTGAGCGTGTAGTACTCTTCAAGGGCCTCAGCCGGGTTCTCCGCCAGTTGTGCCAGGAACTGGTCGTCATCGGCTGCCCTGGCCAGGACTGTCAGCACTGCCTCTCTATGCCGCAGACCTTTCTCAACCTTCTCTTCTCTTGCTACCTTCACGCCAGGTACTCTCCTTTCTTCTCCTCCCGCTCGCTTGCCTGGCCTGGTAATCCCTATTTCCGTACCCATTCGGTGTCCCCCTTCCTGGCAGCAACCGCTGCCACCTGCCTTCCATACATAAGGTAACACCTATCCGGTACCTTGACTTCGTCCTCGGGCTCTATTTCTGGGGGTGGACGAAGGTACACTTGGTTGGGACAAAAGTACTAGGATTTTGGCCCCCGGTGGGCGACGCCACGGGGGTGGCGAAACCCCTGGCGGTTGATGGGGCTGGTGAAGCCGGTGCGCCTGCTTTATGCGCCTGTCAAGATGTGCTAGAATCGAGGTGGGACTGGGCGAGCGGGCGCCCCAAAAAACGGAACAGCCTGCTCATATTACTATGGACATGAAGTCTGAAGACAATATCCGGGTGTTGCTGGCGGACGACCATTCGCTGCTGCGTGAGGCAATGCGTAACTGTATTGATCACCAGGAGGATATGGAGGTAGTCGGAGAGGCCAGCAACGGCGAAGAGGCGGTGGAGTTGAGTTCGGAGGTGAGGCCAGACATCGTAATCATGGACATTGTCATGCCCAAGCTGAACGGTATTGAAGCGACAAAGCAGATAAAAGGGATGAATCCGGCTGTCGCAGTGTTGATACTGACGGCATATGACGATGATCGGTACATACTTGGTCTGTTGGAGGCAGGGGCAGCCGGCTACCTGCTCAAGAGCGCTCGCGGTCGCGACGTGGTAGAGGCCGTACGCACTATATCCAGAGGGGAGTCGGTGCTTCATCCCACTGTGATCGCCAAGCTTCTGAAGCACGCTCTGCAGGTAGAGTTAGAGCCCGGTCGGCCGGAAGGGGGAGAATCGCTCAGTACCCGGGAAATGGAGATCATGAAGCTGGCCTCGAGGGGTATGAGCAATAAGGACGTTGCAGAAGAGCTTTGTCTCACTGTGCGCACCGTGAAGGCGCACCTGTCGAATATCTTTTCAAAGCTGGGTGTGGCATCGCGCACTGAAGCTATTCTAAAAGGGCTGAGAGAAGGCTGGCTTACACTTGATGATGCCCGACAGGGCTAGAAACCGGGGTCTCCCCGACCATTGCCTGATAATACCCGCTGTGGTGTGTCCTTAGCTATGGTACATCTGCGACGATTGTCAAACCGGTACTATCGTGAGCTGTTCGAAAGTGCCAGTGAGGCTATCTGGATTCATGACATGAATGGCAAAGTGGTGGCTGCCAACAAGGCTGCCGAGAGACTCAGCGGGTACTCTCTGGATGAACAGTACGACTTGAAAGTCGGGCATTTCCTGATAGGGAACGGTCTTACCAGGGCCAGGGAGGTGCGGGACAGATTGCTCAGGGGAGAACCGGTTGGCGAGCGCTATGAGCAGCGGATTACGAGGAGGGACGGGACGGAAGCTATCCTGGAGCTGGCTACCAGTCTGATCACTGTCGATGGCCGCCCGGTGGCGTTCCAGCACATAGCCAGGGATGTCACCGAGGAAAGAAAGATGCGAGATAGCCTGCGCTACTATCTTCAGGCGATCCTGAGAGCGCAGGAAGATGAGCGGAAGCGCATTGCCCGCGAACTCCACGACGAGACGGTCCAGTCCCTGTTGGTGCTGATACGGCGGCTTGATTCCATAATCTCCCACCCCGGCGGGAAGCTGTCAAAGTCGCTGAGCGAGGAGCTCGACCAGTTGCGTGGCATGGCTGCGGAGATATGCGAGGGCCTGTGGCGCTACGCCCGTGACCTCAGACCGCGGATTCTGGACGACATGGGCCTGGTCGCTGCGCTGGAGTATCTGGCGGATGATCTGCAGGAGAATGAGGGCATCGACGTGCGAGTCCAGGTGTCTGGTGACGTGCCCCGCCTATCTGCGGAGGTCCGGCTCGTCATGTTCCGGATTGCTCAGGAGGCGTTGAACAACATCAGAAAACATGCTGAGGCATCGAGTGTCATCGTCAGGCTGATATTCGAAGAGGCGAGGGTCAGGATGATTATCAGTGACAATGGCAAGGGTTTTGAGGTGCCGACGCGGATAGGTGATTTCACCAGCACCGGCAGGCTGGGGCTCCAGGGCATGTATGAGCGGGCGCGCCTGCTGGGCGGCACGTTTGGGATTGAGTCGGACTCGGGCCGCGGGACGATGGTGGTCGTCGAGTTGCCGCAAAGCACAGCTTCCCCGCCAGAGGGTTGATGTCCTGGTTCAGGGTTTGCCCCGCAGGTTACCGACAGCCGCAACCTTCCACTTCTGTCCACAGGGATTCCCCCTTTTCTGCTGGAAGATCGGCTCATCCTGCCTGGAGCGTGGCGGTTGGCGTCTCCAGCCGGGATGGGCGTCGGGTTTACGTGCGGGCTGAGTGCCGAGACGGTGGTCAGTCGGCTTTCGAGAGTCGGTGCCACCGTTTCTGATTTGTCTCCGCGTTGGCGGGGTCCGAGATCTGAAACTCGGTTGCTTGTAGCGAAGAAGGTCAGCTATACTTGAGTTTGAGGCGATGGTGGAAAGCCTCCAAATGTTGAAGGGGGAGGGTTGTGGACTGTCCGGCATGCAAGGGCCCCATGGTGGTGGCGGAGTACGAGAGAATCGAGCTTGACTACTGCACGGAGTGCTTCGGGGTCTGGTTCGACGCCGGAGAGCTGGACCTCCTGCTGGAACGTTTGGCATTGGACGGGACTTCGTTCACTATGGCTGAGATAATGGCCCTGCCTGAGAAGAAGGTGGGCGAGAAGGCCAGGTCCTGCCCGATATGCCGCCGAAAAATGAGGAAGGTCGTCATTGGCTCCCAACCGGAGGTACTCATTGACGTGTGCCCGCGGGGACATGGGATATGGTTTGATGGCGGTGAGTTGAACCAGGTCATCAGGCAGCTTGCGGATGCACAGCCTGGCACGGCTGACCGACATGGGAGAATAGTCGCCTTTCTGGGAGAGGCTTTCAGCGCAAGAGAATAACATTAGTAGGTTTTGGGAGGTGTGCTTTGATTGCAGTCTACGTAATCGTCGGAATTGTTGCTCTTTTGCTTCTGTTCTTCGTTCTTATGTACAATGGGCTGGTCCGGTTGCGGAATCAGACCCGGAACTCCTGGGCACAGATTGACGTCCAGCTAAAGAGGCGCCATGACCTTATCCCCAACCTGGTTGAGACGGTCAAGGGTTATATGGGGCACGAGCGCGAGACCCTGGAAGCAGTCACCAACGCACGCAACCTGGCCCAGGGAGCAGTTGGCACCGGTGTTGGCAATCAGTCCAAGGCCGAGGCCGAGCTCAGCGGGGCGTTGTCCAGGCTGCTGGCGGTGGTCGAGAATTACCCCGATCTGAAAGCCAACCAGAACTTCCTGGCTCTGCAGGAGGAGTTGACCTCAACTGAGAACAAGATCAGCTTCTCGCGCCAGTACTACAACGATTCGATCCTCGGCTATAACAACAAGATCCAGATGTTCCCCTCCAACTTGATAGCCGGTATGACCGGGTTCACACCTGGCGATTTCTTCGAGGTGGCGGTGGCTGCAGAGAGAGAAGCGCCTAAGGTTAGCTTTGGCTAGTCAAGAGACTCCTGTATATGTGGGAACAGATTAGGTCCAACCAGGTCAGGTCGGTCATCCTGGTGATAGGCATGGCGCTGCTCCTGCTAGCGCTTGGCTATTTCTTGGGAGTAGCCTTCTTCGGTAGCGGCACGGGTGGACTGATTGTCGCCCTTCTTGTCTGGGTGGTACTCAACCTGGTGGCCTACTTCCAGGGAGACAGCATCCTGCTGGGCCTATCCAAGGCGAGGAAGATAACCCGCGATGACCATCCCCGCCTCTATAACGTAGTCGAGGAAATGAAGATTGCCTCGGGTCTCGAGAGAATGCCCGACATCTACATCATCGATGACCCTGCTCTGAATGCCTTTGCCACCGGACGCGATCCCAAGCGGGCCTCCGTTGCTATCACTTCTGGACTGCTGCAAAAGCTGAACCGCGATGAGCTACAGGGAGTCATCGGCCACGAGATGTCCCACATAAAGAACCGCGATGTGCTGTTGATGGCCATGTGCAGCGTGCTTCTCGGGGCTATCGTCATTCTGGCCTGGTACGCAACACACCTGCTCTTTTTCAGCTCTATGACCGGTGGCAGAAGAAGCTCTTCAGGTGGTGGGCAGGGGCAGATAATCATCCTTGCCGTGGGTGTGGTATTGATGATTCTGGCGCCGATTTTTGCCCAGTTGATCTACTTTGCCATTTCCAGGCGTAGAGAGTACCTGGCTGATGCCTCTTCTGCCCTGTATACCAGGTACCCGGAGGGCCTGGCTTCTGCGCTGGAGAAGATCGCTGCTTCGACCACTGAACTGAAAACGGCCAACCAGGCTTCGGCCCCAATGTACATTATGAACCCCTTCCGCAGGCAAGGAAAAGCAGCGACTGATCTCAGCAGCACCCACCCGCCTATCTCGGAGAGGATAAGAATACTGCGCAGCATGGCAGGTAGCGCTTCTCTGGCAGACTACGAGATGGCGTACCGAGAAGTGCACCAGTCGGGCAAGGGAGTTGTTCCCGCTGCCGCGCTCGTCGGTGCGACTGGACTGGCTGCACGGGCGGCACAACCCGCGGAGGGTGAGCCTGACAAGACCGAGCGCACCAGGGAGACATCCGATCTTCTGTGGAAGTACAGTGACTTCAGTCTCGTTGATTGCGAATGTGGAACGAAGCTGAGAGTCCCGCCCAAGTTCAAGGGCGTCAGCATCAGGTGTCCTCACTGTGGCAGAGTCAATCCCCTGCCCGTGCGCACCAAATAGCCAGGGACAGCAGTCCCATCATGCCGCAGTGTGATCGAGGCTGGGCGAGTGTCCGTGCGAAGCCGGAAGGCGATGCCCAAGCGGCCGGGACAGGTGGATCTTCTCCTGGCTTTGTCTGCCGGTTCGCCCACTGTTGCTAGCTTCGCACTTCTGTAAGTCAGACTGATGGACATCAATGGACCAGGACCGGGCTGCTGACACACTACTGGGCGCCTACCGGGGTCTGGACCTCACCGATGAAAGGGGTCTCCTGTGCGGTCGGGTCCTGGCTGACCTGGGAGCCGAGGTAATCAAAGTCGAGGGACCCCAGGGGGATAGGGCCAGAAACATCGGCCCTTTCTACAAGGATGTGCCGCACCCGGAGCGCAGTCTGTTCTGGTTTGCCTACAATGCAAACAAGAAGGGGATAACGCTCAACATCGAGACCAGAGACGGGCGGGAGTTGCTGCTGCGGCTGGTGACGAAAGTCGATTTCTTGTTGGAGTCGTTCCCGCCCGGCTATCTGGATGCCCTGGGTCTGGGCTATTCCAGGCTGAGTGATATCAATCCGCAGCTCGTGTTCACCTCGATAACGCCCTTTGGGCAGGATGGGCCTTATCGAGACTACAAGGCCTGTGACATCACGCTGATGGCTATGGGCGGGTATGTCTACATGACCGGCGAGCCGGACCGGCCGCCCTTGCGCATCAGCTCAGACCAGGCGTACCTCCATGCTGGGGGCGAGGCTGCAGTGGCTACCCTGGTCGCCCTGTATCACCGGCACACCAGCGGAAGAGGACAGCATGTCGATGTTTCAGCCCAGGCGAGCCTGGTAAGCAGCACTGTAAATGCCATCCCCTTCTGGGAAATGGATCGTGTCATCCTCCAGCGTGCCGGCCACTACCGTGTCGGGCTCACTGCAGCGAAGCAGCGCCAGCTTTGGGAATGCAGGGATGGCTACGTGATCTTCTATTTTGCCGGAGGAGCTTTTGGCGCCAGGAGCAATCTGGCTCTGGTGGACTGGCTCGAAAGCGAAGGGCTGGCTGACGATCTCGTCAGATCCATAGATTGGGACAGGTTTGACATGGCCATGGCGACCGAAGAAGTGGAGAGTCATCTCGAGGAACTGGCGTCTTCGCTGTTCAAGCGATACACAGCCGCCGAGCTGTATGAGCAGGCAATAAGCCGGGGCCTGACGCTCTGCCCGGTGTCGACACCTGCACAGATGCTTGATAATCCGCAGTTGAAAGCCAGAGGCTACTGGGCGAAAATCAATCATGACGAGCTGGGCCAGAGCTTTGCCTACCCCGGTCCTTTTGCCAGGCATTCTCCGGCACGGGATGTCTACTGTCGCGCACCTCTCATAGGAGAACACAACCGTGAGGTCTATCAAGACGAACTGGGTCTTTCCGACCAGCAGATGATCATGCTGAAGCAGGCAGGGGCCATATGACCGGCGTAGGAGGGGCCCGATAACGTGGTGAAGAGACCTTTTGCAGAGGTGAAGGTCCTTGATTTCACCTGGGGTGTGGCGGGTCCCTTGACCACCAAGTACCTGGCTGACTATGGGGCAACAGTGGTCCGGGTTGAGTCGCCTCAGAGGCCCTGTGGTGCGAGGGTATCTCCACCCTACAAGGATAGGCTGCCGGGGGTTGACCGGGCCGGCTACTTCGTTTTCTTCAACGCCAACAAATTCAGCCTGAGCCTGAACTTGAACCATCCTCGGGCCCCCGAGGTGACGAAGAGGCTGGTGATGTGGGCCCACATAGTGGCAGAGAGTTACTCTGCGGGTACGATGGAGAGGTGGGGGCTGGGCTATGAGGACCTGAAGAGGCTCAAAGATGACATAATCATGCTGCGCAGTTCCAGTCAGGGGCAGGACGGGCCTCATGCCAGCTTCAGTGCCTTTGGCATTCCGCTGGCAGGTCTGGCTGGTTTCTCCTACCTCACTGGCTGGCCTGATCGGAGCTGTCTACCTTTGCCTTCAGCATACACGGACCTGATAAGCCCCCGGTTTGCTGCAGCGACGCTGATCGCAGCCATGGACTACAGGCGGCGCACTGGCAAGGGCCAGTGTATTGACTGCTCTCAACTCGAAGCTGGGATTCACTTCGTGGCACCGGTCGTGCTGGACTATACCTTTAACGGTTGCCAGGCGGGCAGACAGGGCAACGCCAGCCAACGTGCCTGTCCCCACGGTGTGTTTCGCTGCAAAGGGGAAGACAGGTGGTGTGCTATCGCCGCGGCCAACAGCGAGCAGTGGCAGGCCCTATGCAGGCTTTGCGGCCCCGAATGGGGCCAGGACCCGAGGTTCTCTACCCTGTGGGACAGGAAGCAGAACGAGGCTGAGTTGAACGGACTCATAGAGGAGTGGACTGTCAACTTCACCGCAGAAGAAGTGATGAGTCAGATGCAGGCGAACGGGATTCCCGCCGGCGTGGTGCAGAATGCCGCAGACCTGCGCTGTGATCCCCAGTTGGAGGGACGCGGGTACTTCTGGGAGCTTGAACATCCGGTCCTGGGCCTCTTTCCTCACGTTGCGCAACCGGCTGAACTGTCTGATACACCGGCAGAGCCGGTGATGCCTGCACCGTGTCTGGGACAGCATACCGAGCATGTGTGCACGCAGGTACTGGGCATGACAGACGATGAGTTCCTGGAGTTGTATCAGGTGGGGGTGTTTGGTTGATTGGGGTTTGCTGGGGTGGCTTCATGAGTAAGATTGAGTCGTACTTGCAGCCAACCGAGTTGTGCGACTTTGACACGGACTCGCAGGTGCGGGCCAGGGCGATGGAGCTGGCCCAGGGCTGTGCAGGCGACTGGCAGAAGTTCGATCGCATTTACGGTTTTGTGAAAGCGCTTCCTTATGGCCTTGAAGACTGGGACGTCAGGGCTTCGGAGACGCTGAGGAAAGGCTGGGGGATGTGCTGCGGCAAGACCAACCTCCTGGTAGCTATGTCGCGCGTGTTGATGATCCCTGCCAGATACAAGGTTTTCAGGATCAGGGCAGAGAGTCGGCTGCTGCAGTGGGTGGCCGAGCAGGAGGGCGAACTCTTGACTCAACTCGGTGGGCTTCCTTTGGAGCAGGACCACCTGGAGTGCGAAGTCTGCCTGGATGGGGCCTGGCGCAACTATGACCCCTCCAGGGATCCGGCTATGGAGGCGGGCTTGGAAAGGCTGGGCATTCCTCTGGATAGGGAGCCCGTGGCCGATGCCGACGGCGTGGTCCGTTTCGTTCGGCTGGCCTCGATTGATGAGTGGGCCAGGGAACGGCAGCAGGTGAGGAGGTTTCGGGAGGGGCGCCAAGCGCTGTTTGCCAGAGTCAATAGGCAACTGGGCAGGATCAGGCAGATCGGCAGCCAGGGAGTGGCCTGAGGCTGGGGCAGTCGAAATGGACATGTTTGGTCACCTCAGGGAGCAGCAACTGAAGCATGAAGCTCCGCTGGCAGCCCGAATGCGGCCCCGGAGCTTCAGCGAGTTTGTGGGCCAGGAACACCTGGTGGGGGAGGGGCGGGTGCTGAGGAGAAGCATTGAGGCTGACCAGCTCCCTTCGATTATACTCTGGGGAGCGCCCGGGAGTGGCAAGACGACGCTGGCCTACATCATTGCCGGCATGACCAGGTCGCATTTCAGCCCCGTCAGTGCAGTCAGCGCCGGGGTGGCCGACCTGCGGCGGGTGGTGGAACAGGCGAAGGAAAGGCGCGGCATGTACCAGCAGCGGACTATCCTTTTCATAGATGAGATACACCGCTTCAACAAGGCGCAGCAGGATGCCGTTCTGCCCTTCGTTGAGGATGGCACCATCGTGCTCATCGGCGCCACCACCGAGAATCCGTCCTTCGAGGTAATCTCGCCGCTTCTATCCCGGTGTCGCGTTTTTACTCTCAGGCCGCTGAGCGAGGAACAGGTTGGGCTGATCGTGCGGCGGGCCCTGGAGGACGAGGAAAGGGGACTGGCTGCGATGAAGGTGGAGCTGGATGAAGAGGCCCTGGAACACCTGGTGGCCATGTCCAACGGAGACGCACGGGTGGCCCTGAATGCAGCGGAGATGGCTGCCTTTGCCACTAAGCCCGATTCAGAAGGCAGGAGGAGGGTTTCCCTGCCCACCATAGAGGATGCCCTTCAACACCAGGCTTTGTCGTACGACAAGTCCGGTGAAGAGCACTACAACCTGATTTCGGCTTTCCACAAGTCAATCAGGGGCTCCGACCCCGACGCTGCTCTATACTGGCTGGGCCGGATGCTGGAGGCGGGTGAGGACCCGCTGTATATCGCCCGGCGTCTGGTGCGCGTTGCCTCCGAGGACGTAGGTATGGCGGACCCCCATGCCCTGACGGTGGCTGTAGCCGCTCAGCAGGCCGTTCATTTCGTTGGCCTGCCAGAGGGTGACCTGGCTTTGGCAGAGGCGACTGTTTACCTGGCGACTGCGCCCAAGAGCAACGCTCTCTACCAGGCCTATTCTCAGGTAAAGCAGGACGTGCGGCAGACGGGCAGCCAACCCGTCCCGCTGCATTTGCGAAACCCGGTGACTCCTCTTATGCGCCAGGCGGGGTATGGCAGTGGGTACAAGTATGCCCATGACTACCCGGACCATTTTGTGGAGCAGCAGAACATGCCTGACAAGCTTCGGGACAGGCGCTACTACTCTCCCGGTGACGAGGGCTACGAGAAGGAGGTCAAGGCGCGTATCAAGCAATGGTGGAAAGGCAAGAAGTGACTCAGTTGCACGTAGATTTTGACAGCGCTGGTCTTTCGCTTGAGGGCATACTGCACTTGCCGCAGGCAAGCGGGCCGTTCCCGGCGGTGGCGGTGTGTCACCCCCATCCCCTCTACGGCGGGGACATGCACAACAACGTGGTGCTCGCAATTTGCAGTGCTCTGGCCAAGACTGCCGTGGCTGCCCTGCGTTTCAACTTTCGGGGCGTGGGCCGGAGCCGGGGTGAACATGCCGATGGAGTCGGTGAGCAGGAGGACGTCGCTTCTGCTCTTGCCTTTATGAAATCGGTTGAGGGCATCGACCTGCACAGGATCGGTCTGGCAGGCTACTCCTTTGGCTCCAGGGTGGCGGCGCCTGTGGCGCTGCGTCAGCAGGACGTGAAGGCTCTGGCGCTCGTCTCGCCATTCCTGACGCCTTCAGACTGGGAGGAGTTGAACGCCTATCCGGTACCAAAGCTTTTCCTCTGTGGCAGCGAGGACAACTTCATCTCCTGTCAGGAGGTGAAGCGGATGGTTGACGGACTCCCCGAACCACGCCAGTTTGGCATGGTCATGGGGGCGGATCATTTCTGGTGGGGCTTCGAGGGGGAGATTGCTTCGAGAGTAGCCGCCTTCTTCGAGGCTGCCCTGTAGGTTATCTGGCGACCTGGCGGTGCTCTCTGCTCACGAAGCTGTACTCTGTTACCAGGAGTACGATGCAACAGTCCTCCTCATAATGTCGTGACGCAAAGAAGGTTTGTTGCGGGAGGAGGGGTTGCACCAGGGAAAGGAGTTGAATGACCGGAAGGGCTGACAGAACGGATGCGGGCGCAAAGCCTGCTCACGAAGAGCTGCGCTGTCTTTTCACGCCTGCAAGGATTGGCAACATCCAATTGAAGAACAGGATAATCATGCCGCCTATGATAGAGCGGCTGGCCACGGACGGAATGGTCAACGAGGCAGTGAAGGACTTCTATGTTGCCCGTGCCCGAGGGGGCGTAGCACTCATAGTCCTGACGCCGGGGATTATTGACGAGAGCATGGCGTCTGATATTCAACTCGGGATCTATGAGGACCGCTTCATCCCGCGGCTAAGGGAGCTGACCGACGCAGTCCATTCCAGCGGAGCATTGATAGGCATTGAACTCATGCATCTTGGCAGGCAAGGGGGAGGGATCAAGGGTTACAGACCGGTGGCACCGTCACCTATCCCGTGGGCTCCTCACGAGGAGGTGCCCAGAGAGCTGACCACCTATGAGGTTGAAGGTCTGGTGGAGAAATTCGCTGAAGGTGCTCGAAGAGCGAGGGACGCCGGCTTTGATATGGTGGAGCTTCATGCGTGTCACGGCTATCTGCTGAGTGGCTTCATTTCACCCCATACAAACAGGCGGACGGATAAGTACGGCGGTGACATTGAAGGAAGGGCCAGGTTCGTGGTCGAGATCGTGCAGCGCATCAAAGACCGGGCGGGAGCTGATTTCCCGGTAAGCTGCCGCATAAACGGCGCCGATCATATTCCGGGCGGTGTGACGCTGGATATGGCCCGGGTCACTGCCCGCTGGCTGCAGGATGCAGGAGCCGACACGATCGGTGTCTCGGCCGGGGCCTACGGGTCTCACCCTGTCATCGTACCTCCATATGATCAACCAAGAGGCTGCAATGTTCCTCTGGCGGCAGGGGTGAAAGAGGTGTTGAGCGTGCCGGTAGCGGTGGCGGGCCGGCTTGACGATCCCTGGGTGGCTGGTGAGGTGGTGATGTCGGGCAAGGCCGATTTGATAGCTATGGCCAGAGGGCTGCTGGCCGATCCCGATTTGCCAAACAAGTGGCTGTCGGGTCGGTTCAGGGAAGTCAGGAGGTGTATCGCCTGCAACGTATGTATAGATGGGAACCCGGTAGAACCTATCACCTGCACGGTAAACCCGGAGGCCGGAAGAGAGAGGGAAATGCAGATCCAGCCTGCTCCCAGGCCCAAGAGGGTCCTGGTCATTGGCGGGGGTCTGGCAGGGCTGGAAGCAGCCCGGGTTGCTGCCCTCAGGGGTCACCAGGTGAGTGTCTACGAGGAGGACCAGGAGATAGGCGGGCAGTGGGTTCTGGCTGCGGCCCCTCCCTACAAGGAGGATCACACTGCAATGCTGGACTGCCTCGCCTGGGAGCTTGAAAGGCTGGGCGTGGAGCTACATCTGGGCAAGAAGGTTACTGCGGCCATGGTGGGAGAACTGGATGCTGACGTGGTGATTGTGGCTACCGGGTCGCAGCCCCTGGTGCCCCCGATTCCAGGTGTCGAACAGGAAGAGGTGGTCAATGCCTGGGATGTTCTTCGTGGGCGGCAAGTGGGCCGTCGCCTGCTGGTGGTTGGAGGTGGCATGACCGGGCTGGAGACGGCTGAGTTCCTGGCCTGTCAGGGAAAGGAAGTGGTGGTGGTGGAGCAACTGGAGCGCGCTGGCGCCGATATGGGTGGAACGGTGAGATGGCATTTGATGAGCAGGCTGAAGCAGCGGAACGTCAAGATATTCACCCGTGCGCGAATCAAGGAGATCCGGCCCGGTGGTGTGGCACGTGTCTCGAAAGATGGTGCAGAGGAAGTCTGGGAAGGGTTCGATGCCATAGTCCTGGCCTGCGGGGCTACGCCGAGAAACGGGATTGTGCGAGAGATTGAGGGCAAGACAAAGGAGCGGTATGTCATCGGCGATGCTTTCGAGACGCGCAGGGGTTTGGAGGCGATCAGAGACGGGGCGGAGGTGGGGCGGCGGGTATAGGTCCTGCGGCTTGACATGTGCATAAAATGTATATAAAATGTAGGGTAGACTCTGGCTTTCCCGCGCAAAATGTGATATAATTTTCACAGAAATCATCGTGCGTGAAGAGTTGCCCTCAAGAGTAGAGAACGGCTATACAGCCGAAGACATTCAGGTGTTGAAGGGGCTTGAGGCCGTTCGGCGCCGCCCTGGAATGTACATTGGAGGTACGGATCAGCGCGGCCTTCACCTTCTAGTCCTCGAGATAGTCTACAACAGCGTTGACGAGGCCATAGCTGGCTGGGGGAATCGGGTTGACGTGACCCTGCTCGAAGACGGCCGAGTCAAGGTAGAAGACAACGGTCGCGGCATACCGGTAGAGACGCACCCGGATAGTGGCGTCTCCGCGCTGGAGACTGTGATGACCATGCTCCATGCGGGCGCCAAGTTCGGCGCGGGGAGCTACCGGGTTTCGAGCGGCCTGCACGGTGTTGGGGCGTCGGTGGTGAACGCTCTTTCATCCTGGTTCAGAGTCGAGATCAGGCGTGATGGCCTGTTGTACTGCCAGGAATATCGTCACGGTGTTCCCCAGAGTGAAGTGAGAGTCGAGGGGGAGACTGAGGGCAGCGGCACCACCGCCATCTTTCTCCCTGACGAAGAGGTCTTCGGCAGTCTCAACTACGACTTCGACCATCTAGCTCAGCGGTGTCGCGAGCTGGCCTACCTTGTACCCAAGCTAGAGATAAACCTCCATGATGAAAGGGCTGGCCAGGAAGCTACTTTCTACTTTGAAGGTGGCATAGCCAGCTTCGTTCGCTACCTTAACAGGAACAAGGATGTACTTCATGACAAGGCTGTGTATATGCGGAAGGAGGTCGAGGGCACGGCTGTAGATGTAGCCCTCCAGTACAACGAAGGCTATAGCGAACTGGTCCTGACGTTTGCGAACTGCGTGAATACTGCTGATGGGGGCGGTCATCTCACTGGTTTTCGGTCGGCGTTGACTCGCGTGCTGAATGACTATCTTCATAAGATGGTCAAGAACAACGGCAAGAATGGTGACATGAGCCTCGCGGGCGAAGATGTGAGAGGGGGGCTTACTGCGGTCATCAGCGTGAAACTGGATGAGCCTCAGTTTGAGGGGCAGGTGAAAGCCAAACTGGGCAATCCTGAAGTCAGGGGTCAGGTGGAGTCGGTGGTCGCCGAACAGCTGTTTGAATACCTCGAGCAGCATCCAAATGAGGCCAGGAGAATCATTGAGAAATGTTACACCGCGGCTAAGGCGCGGGAAGCGGCTCGCCGGGCGAGGGAGTTGATCTTTCGCAGAGGCCCCTCAGAGGCTATCACGCTCCCCGGCAAGCTGGCCGAATGTGCTGAGAAGGAACCGTCGCGGTGCGAACTCTTCCTGGTTGAAGGCGATTCGGCCGGTGGGTCGGCAAAGCAGGGAAGAGACCGGCGCTTTCAAGCCATACTGCCTCTCAAGGGTAAGATCCTCAACGTGGAGAAGGCTTCAACGGACAGGATGCTGGCTCATGATGAAATACGCGCCCTGATCACCACACTGGGCTCCGGCATAGGCGATCAGGTTGACCTTTCGAAGCTGCGCTACCACAGGGTCATCATCATGACCGATGCCGACGTTGACGGGTCTCATATTCGCACTTTGCTGTTGACCTTCTTCTTCCGCAACATGGTAGAGGTGATTGACCAGGGACACCTCTTCATTGCCCAGCCACCGCTGTACTGCATCAAGGCGGGCAAGGAGCAGCACTGGGTATATACCGAAAGTCAGAAGGAGGATTTGCTCAGCAGCCTGGGAAACAAAAAGGTGGACATACAGCGGTACAAGGGTCTGGGGGAAATGAGCCCTGGGCAACTGTGGGAGACGACTATGGATCCCAGCGCCAGAACGCTGCTGCAGGTGGAGATTGAGGATGCTGCCAGAGCTGACGAGGTCTTCCACATGCTGATGGGAGAGCAGGTGCCCCCGCGCAGGGCCTTCATACAGGCCCATGCCAAGAATGTCAGAAACCTCGATGTCTAGGGACTTCTTCTTCCGCGTGCTCCGCGAATAGCCCAGCCCTTCCTCTGGCCTCACTTCCCGCATGATCGGCCGATCATCGTGTCCCTCGAAGGCAGCATGTCAGCCACACACGTTGTGCTACGCCCGGCTTAGCCATGGGAATTATGCGACGTAGGACTGACTTGCTTTGTCCTTTCTGCTTGTTTGACTTATAATCTATAGTCTCCGTTTTGCCAGCGGGCTGGTCACTCGAAGCTCGCATCCGGAACAGCCTGCTGCATGTTAAGGTAAGCAAGCATGGTCTCTATCGAGGAGAAGCTCCATCATTTACAGTCCGAGTTGAGACGGCTGGACAGTGTGGCGGTTGCCTATTCAGGCGGAGTAGATAGCACGCTGCTTCTCAGCCTGTGTTGTGAGGTCCTGAGCGAAAGAGTCCTGGCGGTTACCGCGGTCTCTGCCACCTACCCCTCACACGAGATGGCTGGTGCGGTAGACGTAGCCAGGTCTCTGTCGGCGAGACACCTTGCCATTGAGACTGCAGAATTGGAGAATCCGGATTTCGTAGCTAACTCGCTTGAACGCTGCTATCACTGCAAGCTCGAACTGTTTCGTGCTCTGAGACGGGTGGCAGACGATGCGGGAATGAAGCACATAGTCGACGGCTCCAACTACGACGACTTGAGTGACTACCGCCCCGGTATGCGCGCCGCCGACGAGTTCGGCGTGCGCCGTCCGCTCCAGGAGGTGCGGCTGTCGAAGGAGGAGATAAGGACTGTCTCCAGAGCCCGGGGATTGACCACCTGGAACAAGCCTTCTCTTGCCTGCCTGGCCTCGCGCCTTCCGTACGGTACTCCCATTACCAGGGAGGTCCTTGGGTTAGTCGATGAGGCAGAGAGCTTCCTGCACAGCCTTGGCATTGGCCAGTTGCGTCTTCGGCATCACGGCAGGACGGCGAGAATCGAGGTTGAACCCGGGCAAATGGGGCTGTTGCTTGAGGACGCCAATCGCAGACGCATTGTGACACGTCT
>CAZTYW010000014.1:0-7353 GCA_964617695.1 uncultured Dehalococcoidia bacterium | reverse complement strand
ATCTGATATTGGTGGTAACCGCGGGTACAGCAGACATACCCGTAGCCGAAGAGGCAGCGGTTACTGCTGAGACCATGGGCAATCGGGTGGAGCGGCTGTACGATGTCGGGGTGGCCGGCCTGCATCGCCTTTTGGACCACAAGAAGAGACTGTTTGAGGCCAATGTCATCATCGCCGTGGCGGGGATGGAAGGGGCTCTGGCCAGCATTGTATCGGGAATGGTGGACAAGGCTGTCATTGCCGTGCCTACCAGCGTGGGATACGGGGCCAGTTTCCACGGACTGGCCGCACTGCTGACTATGCTCAACACCTGTGCACCCGGCGTGGCGGTCGTCAACATAGACAATGGATTTGGCGCTGGCTATCTGGCTGCTCTGATCAACCAGCAGGGAGTGAAAAGGAGGCGGCGATGAAAGCGGCCCATTTCGACTGCTTTTCGGGCATTAGCGGGAACATGATCCTGGGTGCGCTGGTGGACCTTGGAGTGGGCGTTGATGAGTTGCAGGCCTGCCTGGGTAAGCTTCGTCTGAAGGGCTATCGGTTGGAAGCCAGGAGGGTGGAACGGCGGGGTATATCCGGCATGTATGTGGAGTTGACGGCCGAGGCTGACGAGGGCGGCAGAACGCTTGGCGATGTCCTTGGCTTGATCGATCAGAGCGACCTGGATGAAGACATTCGACAACTAAGTAGACGCGTCTTCGTGAGACTGGGAGAGGCGGAAGCCAGGGTGCACAATGTGGACGTCGATCGAGTCCGTCTTCACGAATTGGGCGCAACCGACACCATCGTCGACGTCGTTGGTGCCGTGGCCGGACTGAAGATGTTGGGGATCGAGAGAGTGACCTGCTCACCGCTGAACCTGGGAAGGGGAATGGTGAAGTGCGACCACGGGTTGTTGCCCATTCCTGCCCCTATGACCGCCGAATTGCTGAGGGGAGTGCCCGTGCGCGGTGGCGATGTTGACGGCGAACTGACAACCCCCACCGGAGCGGCCATAATCAGCACACTGGCGACTCAGTTCGGTGAGATGCCTGCTTTGAGGGTAGACCGGGTGGGCTACGGTGCAGGCAGCATGGATTTGAGTCGCCCGAATCTGCTGCGGGTCTTTGTCGGCGAGGCACTTGAGAAGGCCGAAGGTCAAATCGGCGAACGGGTTAGTGTTCTGGAAACCAACATTGATGATATGAACCCGGAGTTCTACGATCACATCATGGAGCGCCTGTTTGAGGCTGGTGCTCTGGACGTGTTTCTGACCCCGGTGCAGATGAAGAAGAATCGCCCTGGGACTCTCCTGTCTGTCCTCGCCCCGGCTGACATGGCAGACAGTCTGCTCGACATTCTCCTTCAGGAGAGTACGACCCTCGGAGTGAGAGTCAGTGAAAGGGAACGTTTCTGTTTGCCGCGTTTCTCTCAAACCGTGAAGACCAGGTTCGGCGATATAAGAGTGAAGGTGGCCCACCGCGGCAGCCTTGTGGTGAAGGTGCTACCGGAATACGAGGACTGCAAAAGGATAGCCAGGGAGACCGGTGTGGCCATAAGCCAGGTCTACGGCGAAGCCCAGAAGAGCTGGCAGGAGGCCAATCCGCCGGGGGACTGACGAGATGTCAAAGGTGGTGTTTCTTGACTACTCAAAGGGAGGGAATGTGCTGTCCGGGATGGCCCGGCTGTGTCGGGAGTCGATGGTCCTGGATTCGATACCCGGCGGCGGCTCGGTGGCTGTCAAGCTGCACATGGGCGAGCGGGGAAACATGACCTATATCAGGCCTGCTTTGGTGCGGACAGTGGTCGACCTTGTCAAGCATGCTGGCGGCAGGCCTTTTGTCACTGACACCACGGCCCTGTATCCGGGGGCTAGGGATACCGGGAGCAAGTACCTGTCGACGGCCGCTTACAACGGCTTCGTTGAAGAGACTACAGGCGCGCCGGTGGTCATAGCCGACGGAGACGGACACGATGGTATACCGGTGCCTGTCCAGAGTGTTGTTCACGGTTGCGACCTGAATGAGGTAAAGATTGCAGCCAGGATTCACAGGGCGGACTATCTGCTCGTTTTGTCTCACGTCAAGGGGCACATGATAACGGGCTTTGGCGGGGCCATGAAGAACCTTGGCATGGGCTGTGTCACCAAGGAGGCCAAGAGGGACCAGCACAGGGTCAATACTCCAATGCTGGATGAGGCCAGGTGCGACGGGTGCGAGGCTTGCATTGAGGTCTGTCCTGTCGGCGCTCTGACCTCAGTGAATGGCAAGCCGAGAAAGGACCTGGAGAAGTGCATACACTGCAGTACGTGCCTTTTCGAGTGCCCCTCGGGTGCTTTGTTCTGGGAACGCAGCAACAAGGAGCAGTTTCAGGTATACCTGGCTCATGCTGCTTCCGCCGTGATGTCCAGATTCGGAGGCAGGGCAGGCTTCCTCAACTTCATCCAGGACGTGACTCCATGCTGCGATTGTGCTGCCCCTGCCGGCAGGGCGATCGTTCCAGATATCGGCATTCTTGCCTCGTTGGATCCGGTGGCCGTTGACAAGGCCTCACTTGACTTGATAGACCAGGCGCCTGTTGTGCTCAATCCAGCGCCTCTCGTTCCTCCGGATAGAATGGGGAAGTTGAACGAGACGGATAGCCTGGTGCAGTTGAAGGTGGCAGAGAGATTGGGGATGGGGAGTCTGGCTTACCATTTGATTCACACCTCTTGATCGATGCCTCTGGTCCTGCTGCTGAGTAGGGTCCCTGTGGGTGTTGACATCGGCGCTTACATAGTAATACGATGTATGCGGCTGGAGAGAAGTCTGTGAGCAAGGTGGCAATCGTGACTGATACCCTGGGATGTCTGGCCAGGGATATGATTGAACAGTACGGGATTCGTCTGGTGGCGCCCAACATCTATTTTGATGGCAGGGTGTATCGTGACTGGGTGGACATAAGCCCGTCTGAAGCCTACCATCTGCTGGAAATGGCACCTGACTTGTTCTCGACCTCCGGGCCGCCTCCGGCTGCCTTCGTCGAGGCGTACCGTGCCGTGGGTAAAGACTCAGACAGCATTCTCTGCATCACACTCTCGTCCAAGATGAGCACGGTTCACAGTGCGGCCGTGGTAGCCAGCCAGCAGGTGAAAGAGGAATTGGGAAACACCCATATCGAGGTGCTCGATTCCCTAACAGCCACCGGGGCGGAGGGGTTTGTTGTCCTGGCTGCAGCCCGGGCCCTCGCCCAGGGCAAGGGCCTTGCTGAGGCTGTAGAAGCTGCCAAGAAGGTGAGGGATAAGGTCGACCTTGTCTTTGTGCTTGAGACTATTCGTCATGTGCACCGAACGGGGCGAGTGCCGAAGCTGGCCACGCAGTTGGGGGCCTGGTTGAGTGTCAGGCCGGTGCTCTCGTGGCGGGACGGGGTGCCGCACCTGATAACAATGACCAGAAACAAAGAGAAGGGGGTCGGCTGCCTGCTTGAGGAGATGCACAAGAGAGTGGCTGGTAGACCGGTTCACGTTGCGGTCCATCATGCCAATGCTATTGAGGAGGGCGAAAGGCTCAGGCAGCGTGTGGATGAAGAGTTCGACTGTGTGGAGCTCTGGCTCACTGAGTTTAGCCCCATAATGGGCTACTCCACGGGGAGTGGTGCTCTGGGCCTGGCCTTCTACGTTGAGGACTGACCAAACAGACTCGTGCTAGCCACAACGGCCGTATCTGCTGTTTGTCAAGTCCGCTGGGGCAGCACCGCTCGACTTCTGTCTGGTCCCGTTGCCCAGGGTGGCATGCCACATTCTCATGCAAGTCAAGCTTGCAGGGAAGAAATGCTTCGTGTTATTCTGACCACCGCGTCGCTTGAAAGAAGGTGAAAGCATGAGCTACAGAAGAGAACTGCTGAAGGGAAATACGGAGAGCCTGCTCCTGTCGTTGCTGAGCACGCAGCCAATGTATGGCTACCAGATTATCAAGGAGCTGAAGAAGAGGAGTAATGGGTACTTCAGATTCAGGGAAGGCACCCTCTACCCGGCTTTGCATCGTTTGGAGGCGTCTGGGCTGGTTAGAGGTGCCTGGGAGCGCCTTCCCTCCGGAAAGGAGAGGAGGTACTATCATTTGACCGATAAAGGTCAGAGACTGTTGCAGGAAAAGGTAGCCGAGTGGCGAGGCTTCTCCTCAGCGGTGAACCTTATTATGCAGCCCTTGGCTGGCTAAGAGGATCGCGACACAGTGTTGACTGAATCAGGACGTTTCCTCGGCGAGGTCAGGTCCAGGCTCAAGCTTGGCTCTTCCTCGAAGAGAGAGATTATAAGTGAGTTATACACGCACTTCGAAGATGAGGTAACGGAGTTGGAGGAGGCGGGGTACTCGCAGGAGGAGGCTACCCGAATAGCTGCCGAGTCCTTCGGGTCGGTCGGGCCGGTGGCCAACGAGTTGAATGATGTGCACAGTCGGAGCCGATGGGGCCAGACGATTATCGCTGCTTTGCCACATCTGGTGTTCGCTCTGCTTTTCTCTCTTCGCCAATGGTCGAACACCAGCTGGCTTGTGGTCATCCTCCTGTGCACGATTGGGGTGGCCGTCTACGGATGGCAGCACAACAAGCCTACCTGGTTCTTTACCTGGTTGGGCTATGCCCTGATGCCCCTGGTCGTGGTCGGCTTCTACCTCATGGAGCACGCTTTGAGCTTGAACGATGCCAAGTCTACCTGGTGGGTGTGGCTATTGCTGGCTGCATATTTCCCGTTCATTGTGTGGGTATTCATTCACATTCTGGCCCTGGCGTTGAGGCGCGATTGGCTGCTGGGTTCACTGATGTGGTTGCCCGTACTGCCTATCATTGGCTGGTTCATGACAACACACTGGAAGGAAGACTTCTTGGGTGAGGGCGAGAACGCTGTTCAGAGCTTGGAGCCTTGGATAGCTCTCAGTTTCCTTACCCTGGCTGGCATCGTTGTCCTGTTTAACAGACTGAAACAGCGTTGCCTGAAGGCAGGAGCCCTCCTGGTCTCTGGCCTTGCCATACTGATAGTCATCGGTTGCTCAAGCGGTGGGAACATTGGCTCCGTCAATCTTGTGCTCTTGACTTCACTCGTCCTTCTTCTGTTTCTGGGTCCTGCATTGTTGGATCACAGGATTGCTGACCGGGAGGAGAAGTTCATGGATTGCCTGTCAGGGGAGGGCCTTCACAGGTAGGGTGGTTAAGGGGCTGGCAAACCGCATCGAAAGCACGGTATGTGGGTTGACGCGTTAGTAGTCCTGGGCGCCTACCTCGTCGGAGCCTTTCCAGTCATTTACCTCCTGGGTAGAATTCGTGGGTTTGACTTATCCAGAGAAGAGGACATGCATATCAGCCTGTGGCGCCGTGTGGGGCGTCGCGAGGGCTTGATTGGGATTACGTGGGACGTTGTCAAGGGCGGTGCAGCCGTCGTGCTAGTGGACAGATTTTCTGACGTGGGTTGGGGTACAGTAGTCGCGGTGGGGGTGGCGGTGGTGGTGGGGCGGATGTGGTCGATTTTCCTCCGTTTCAGAGGTGAGAAAGCGAATACCACCAGTCTGGGGGTGACCATAGCACTTGCCCCCGCGGCTGTCCCTTTCATCCTGGGGCCCATACTGGTTGGCGTTTCAATCAGGACGCTGCCTCGACTTGTTAATTCAGCGCAGTCGGTAAATGAGCGCCTCAGGTTTGGTGGTCCGCCGAGTTTGAGCCTTCCTCTGGGGATGCTGGCCGGCTTCGCTCTCTATCCGGTCGGCTGCTGGTGTACAGAACAGCCGTGGGTGACTGTCGTGGGTGGTGTTGCTATCTTCGTCTTGATAGTGGTGAAGAGGCTGACGGCGGGCTTGCGGGAAGACCTGAAAACGACGACCAACAAGAACAGCGTGCTGGTGAATCGCATGCTTTTCGACCGAAGCTACCTGTAGGCTCCTCGCTGACCTACCCCCTGGGAAGCCATCTCAGAACGTTTCAAAGCTTTCTACCATGCCCTATAATGGGGTGCGGATGAAGCACAGCCAGCAGCTAGACGACGATGTGCGCAGGCTGAGGGAAGGCATCGGGGCACTGCCTGAACCGGTGGTCAAGCCTCGTTTCCTCATGGTCACCGGACTGCCGGGCACGGGCAAGTCATATTTCTGCCGCAGGCTGGCGGAGAGGGTGCCGCTGGTGATTCTGGAGAGTGACAGCCTGCGCAGGCTACTGTTTCCCTCTCCGACCTACAGCACTGGAGAGAGTGCCCGGGTGTTTCGGGCGTGCTACGCGCTTGTTGAGGACTTGCTCAAAAGCGGGACGACTCTGGCGCTCGATGCCACCAATCTGGAAGAGCATCACCGGGAGCGCTTATACCATATTGCCGATCAGTTGGGGGTAGATCTGATTGTAGTGCGGGTTGTTGCTCCGCCAGATGTGGTCTACCGACGGATGCGGGGCCGGGTGGAGGGGGTGAATCCTGAGGACAAGTCGGAGGCGGATTGGGAGGTGCACCGCAGGATGAGGTCGTCGGTTCAACCCATAGGGCGCAATCATTTGGTGATTGACACGTCAAATGACATAGGGCCGATTCTAGACAGAGTCGTGCGAAGAATGAACCGCCTGTCTTGACCCCGAAGGAGAACAGACATGGAAGTGAAGGTCGTAATCGATGACATCACGAGAATCGAGGTAGATGCTATCATCGTAAACCTCTTTGAAGGAGTAACCCGATCGGGCGGTGCCACTGCAGCGGTGGACAAAGCTCTGGACGGCATGATCGCCCGGCTGATCAAGGCTGGTGAGATCAAGGGCAAGCTTGGCGAGCTCACACTTGTCCACACTCTGGGCAGGATTGGAGCCCAGCGCGTGATCGTTGCCGGACTGGGGAAGCAGGCGGAGTTCAATCTGGACAAGGTTCGTCGTGTGGTGGCTGAAGCATGTCGCTTCCTGAGGGCAAGAGGGGTGAAAAGGGTGGCAACTATAACTCACGGGGCGGGAGTGGGTGGCCTCGGTCCGGGACGGTCAGCCCAATCTATAGCTGAGGGCACTCTCCTGGGGCTGTATAATTTCCGCAAGCACATAACCAAGGAACCTGAGCATGGAGAGATAGAAGAGGTCCTCATAGTGGAGAGGGATGAGGCCAGGCTTGCCGAACTGCAGGGGGGTTGCAGCAGGGGGAAGGTGATGGCAGAGGCTGCCAACCTTGCTCGGGACATGATCAATGAACCGGCCAACTTCATGACTCCGAGTGACATGGCAGAGATGGCCGTGAGAGTAGCTGCCGACTGGAACCTGGAGTGCGAGGTGTTGGATCGGGATCAGATGCGAGAACTGGGGATGGGGGCGTTGCTGGGTGTGGCGCAGGGAAGCCGCCAGGAACCGAGGTTCATCATTCTCCGGTACAACGGCAATGCTGACTCACAGCAT
>CAZTYW010000013.1:17905-35266 GCA_964617695.1 uncultured Dehalococcoidia bacterium | reverse complement strand
GCTCGAACATGAAGGGGCTGCCCTCGGGGACGTCTTGCAGGACCTCGCGGTCGACTACGTAGATGCCAGCATTTATCAGATTCGTGGTGACTTCGTCCCAAGACGGCTTCTCCAGGAAGCGCTTCACTCGCCCATTGGCCTCGGTCTCTATCACTCCGTATGAAGTCGGGTCGTCCACGGGTGTCAAGGCAATGGTCGCTCTCGCCTTGCGTTCCCGATGGAAATGCAGCATTGCCCCCAGGTCGATGTCGGTGAATATGTCTCCGTTGAACACCAGGAAACGGTTGCCAAGGTGCCCTTCAGCGTTCTTCACGGCACCCGCGGTACCCAGGGGTGACTTCTCCACGACGTAGGTCAGCCGCACGCCGAACCTGCTGCCATCCTCGAAGTAGGTTTCAATTTGGTCCGGCAAATAGCATAGAGCAAGGATAATATCGTCTACACCGTAGCTCCTGAGGTAGGCAACCATGTGCTCCAGAAAAGGCTTATTCAGTACCGGTACCATAGCCTTGACTGTACTGCACGTGAGTGGGCGCAGCCTGGTGCCCTCGCCACCCACCAGGACAACAGCTTGCATCGTCCGCTACCTCCAATCTCAGTAGGGTCAGCTACGGCCTACGGTCCGTGTCTGCCAGCAATCTGGGCGCTCCAACACGAGTACCCAGAGCTAAGTCGCGTGACACCCCATGCGTGCATTATACATGGCTGTTCTTCAGAGTCACAACACGAGGCCCGAACCCTCTAGCTTGACTTGGAACAGGAATCAGAGTATGATAGCAAAATCGCCGGAGAAAGCGCAGAGTGCCAAAGCGGACCTACCAGCCCAAGAAACTCCATCGAAAAAGGGTGCATGGTTTCCGTGCACGACTCAAGACCCGAGGTGGACGGAGGATACTGAAGGCAAGGCGGCTCAAGGGCCGCTACAGGCTGGCAGTGTAGGCATTGTTTGCCTTCCCGTCCACATTAGCAATGAAAAGAGAGCAGCGCCTTACCCATACAAGACAGTTCGCCGCGGTTCATAATCGCGGCCGATCCTGGGCCAGCGACCTGCTCGTGATGAAAGCATTTCCCAATGAATTGGAGTTCAGCCGGTTTGGCTTTTCGATAAGCAAGCGAGTGGGTAAGGCGGTAGTTCGCAATCGCATCAAGAGACGTCTTCGTGACTGCGTGCAATCCATGTCGTGGAAACCCGGGTGGGACGTGGTTTTCATTGCCCGCAACGCCGCTCCTGCAGCAGACTATTCTCAGCTCAAGAAAGCTGTGGAGAAGCTCTGCTGGCAAGCCAGAATGAAAGAGCTGGAATGAGAAGACTTGCTTTGAAGGCGATCAGGGTGTATCAAGCGACCTGGTCAAAGTATATGCCTTCAGCCTGTCGTTTCACCCCTTCTTGCTCCCAGTACACCTACGAAGCCATTCAGAGGCACGGCTTGTTCAGGGGTGTCCGGCTTGGGATGCGGAGAATCCTGCGTTGTCATCCCTTTAGTTCAGGAGGTTTCGACCCTGTACCATAGTGATTCGCATCACCCGCCCAAGAAAGGCAGACTCATATCCTCGCGAGTTGGCAAGACCCGCCCTGGCATAATAGCCCTGGTCGTGCTGGTTCTGGCGGTTGCTGTGGTTGTGACAGGTTGTGCTGGTGCCCCGGTCAGGGGATGGTCCGGGCCATCGGTGGCCAGTGACTTTCTATATGTCGGCTCAATTACCGGCAAGCTCATTGCCCTGGAGAATGTGTCTGGGACTTCATTCAGGGTGGCATGGGAGAAGCCCTTTGAGACTTCAGCCTCGGGCGGCCTTTTTTCCTGCGGGCAAATCTCGACCCCAATGTCGACCTACGGTGTGCCTGCGATACAGGGCGACAAGGTCTATGTCGGAGCCTACGACGGCAACATTTACTCCATCAGAACTGATGATCTGTCCATGAACCGGGTCGATACCGGCAGTGCAATTGTCGGCAGTCCTGTGGTAACCGACGACTATGTTATCTTCGGCAATTCGGACGGCAAGCTGTTCGGCTTCAATCTCCAACTGGGTGAGGAGTGGACATTTGAGACCGGGGACAAGATATGGGCAAGCCCGGAGGTTGACGGCGACGTGGTGTACATAGGGTCTGCAGACCACAAGATCTATGCTCTGGACCTGGACAGCGGTACGGCGATATGGCAGTTCGAGGCGCAGGGAGCCGTTCTGTCAACGCCACTGGTCGCAGATGGCACAGTCTACATCGGCGCCAGCGACAACAGGTTCTACGCTATTGATGCTGCAACGGAAGAAGAGAGGCTTGATGCCATAGCGAGGGAGGAGGGTACGCCGGTTCCTTCGAGGAGTGCCACATGGGTTTTCGCCGGGGCAAACAACTGGTTCTGGACCAGAGCCCTTCTGCATGAAGGTGAGATCTGGGCTGGCTGCCTTGACCAAAAGCTCTACGTGCTCGATGCTGAGACTGGCGAGAAAGTCTGGGAGTTCGAGACGGCGGGAATGATCCGGACGCCGCCCGTGGAAGTGGGTGGTGTCATAGTCATCGGGTCACAGGACGGCAACGTATACGCTATTGATCCAGAGGCGAGAAGCACACGGGTGCTCGCATCCCTGGAAGCGCCGGTCCTGGCTCCCATTGCTGTGGATAGCCAAAGTGGGCTGGTGTACGTTCATGCTCAAGACGGTAGCCACACTCTCTACGCGCTGGAAGTGGCGACCGGAAGAGAAGTCTGGAGCTTTGAGACCAGTTGATGAGGTAGGACCTTGGGATTCTGGGAACTGATACTCCTTAACCCGACAATGAACTTCCTGATACTCCTATCGGAGGTTCTATTTGGCAGCTTTGGTCTAGCTATCATAGTCCTAACCATCCTGGTACGCTTCGTCATGCTTCCTCTGACCGTTAAGCAGCTACGTACCTCCAAGAAGATGACCGAGACAATGGGTGAACTGCAGCCAAAGCTGCAGCAAATAAAGAAGAAGTATGCCAAGGACCCGCGAAAGCTCCAACAGGAGCAAATGAAGCTCTACAAGGAGGCCGGAATCAGCCCCATGGGCTGCCTTGCATCACCTATGCTGGTCTCGCTTGCCATCCAGATACCCATCTTCATCGCCCTCTATCGGGCCATCATTCAGGCCCTTGCAGTCACTCCTCAGGACTTCCTCGGGCTATCGCAACACCTCTACTCATGGTCGATCGTTCGCGAGGCGTTGCCTGTGTCGGGCCATTTCCTTTGGCTCGACCTGGGAGCACCTGATCCTTACTTCCTAATCCCTATCTTCGTGATGGCGACAATGTGGCTGTCACAGAAGATGATTGTCCGGCCTTCAGCGGACCCGCAGCAACAGTCAATGCAAAACATGATGCAATTGATGATGCCGCTCATGTTTGGCTTCATCACTTTCACTCTTCCCGCCGGACTGGGTATCTACTTTGTTGTCACTTCTGTTTTCAGTATTGTGGTCCAGTACTTCATCTACGGATGGGGTGGGTTGGAAACCTTGTTCAGACGGTCAAAAGTAGAGCCAGGCGCGGTGAGAAAGCCACGTAGCCTCAGGGAGATGGTGCAGGGTCTATCTCCATTCGACAAGACAATCGGATCTGAAGCATCGAAACTCGACAAAACTCAGGCAGATATTGCCAACCCACAGCCAGACCATAGTCTGCAGGAGGGATCAAGGCATGGAAAGTCCGGAAGTAAGCGGCAGAAGCGTAGAAGAGGCAATTGAACGCGCCCTGAAGCAACTGGGGCTGCGTAGGGATCAGGTAGAGGTCACGGTGCTGAAGAAAGGGAAACCGGGGTTCCTCGGACTGGGGGCTGAGGACGCCACTGTGAGGGTGATTCCGCTACGCTCGGGTGCAGAGGTCAACGATGTTGCTGCTCTGGCCAAGAGCGTATCGGAGGAGCTTCTCGGTCTGATGAAGCTCGACGCAAAGGTGGAACTGAAATCCTCTGATTTGGACGAAACGGGGCCAGAGACAAAGTCAATTGCCTTGGAAATAAGGGGCGACGATCTGGGAATCCTCATCGGCCGTCGTGGTGAGTCATTGGCATCCCTGCAGTATATCATTCGACTCATAGTCGCCCGATACCAGAAGGCCAAAGTGCCTATAGCCCTTGACGTTGAAGGCTACAAGCAGCGCCGCTATCGAGTGCTGAGGGATTTGGCGCTACGTCTGGCCCAGAAGGTGAAGTCCACGGGACAGTCCGTTACGCTGGAGCCCATGCTGCCGGACGAGCGCCGGGTGGTACACCTGGCCCTGTCTGTACACCCCGACGTTACTACTCAGAGCATCGGCGAAGGCGAAAGCCGCAAAGTCGTCATTGTGCCTCGCAAGCGGTCCTGGGCAGTCCCAGAAGACCGGGTGACTGGTGACCGTGCACCCTGAGCGATCATCCGCAGGTTAGCGCCTTCTTCAATAGCCGCGCAGGTATTTGAAAACAGACCTGGCTGCAGTTGCTCCATCACCGACGGCAGCCGCAATCTGACGGGCTGAGTTGCTCCGGACATCACCCGCTGCAAAGATGCCAGGCGCTGACGTTCCCATCTGCACATCTGCAACGATGTGCCCTGTCTCGGTGAGCTCCACCACATTGGCCAGCCAATCACTGTTAGGCTTCAGTCCAACAGCTATGAAAACGCCATCTACTGACAATGAGGACAGCCTGCCGCTCGTTACCTCTCGCAGTGCGAGCGCCGACAGCTTGTCGTCGCCCACGATTTGCTCGACAACGCTGTTCCAGATGAACTCTATCTTGGGTTCAGCCAGAGCTCGCTGCTGAAGAACTTGGCCTGCGCGCAGTTGATCGCGACGATGTATCACGTAGACTTTCTGAGCATGCTGGCTCAATTCGAGGGCGTCAGTGATGGCGGTGTCACCTCCCCCTACGACTGCTACCTCCTGGTCCCGGAACAGGAATCCGTCACAGGTAGCGCAGTACGATACCCCGCGACCCATCATCCTGTCCTCGCCTGAGACATTCAGTTTCCTGTACTGTGAGCCGCTGGCGACTATGATCGCCTCCGTTTCGAAAGTACGCTCCGTGGTGAGGACGCGGTGGGGTGGCCCTACCTCTGCCCCCGTGACCTCCGCATTCAAGGTTTCGAGCCCATAGCGAAGGGCTTGCTGATGCATTAGCGAACCCAGATCAAAGCCAGCGATGCCTTCGGGAAAACCCGGGTAATTCTCCACCATTGTCGCATTGACCATCTGCCCGCCAAACAACCCTCTCTCAAGGAGGAGGCTCTTCAACCCAGCACGGGAGGTGTACAGTCCGGCGGTCAGCCCGGCAGGGCCGCCGCCAACTATGATTACTTCGTGTTCAGCCATCGGCTGCTTTCCGTCCTCGGCGCCAGCAGTGTTGACCTATGTGGGTGCTCTGTGATGATCGCTACTTGGGTACGAGACGCCAGGCTTGCTCTGCAGCCCAAATCAAACCTGTATCGATCCGTTGGCAGGGCGTAGTCAGGCACTCGTCCTTCGCCTTACGACGAGATGATACCTTTTCTTGAACAGATATATCAACAGCAGCGCCAAGCAGCCGATGGGAGCGCCAACTCTGACCATCAGTTTCCACGGCACGATCCCAAACGCCCCTGTTTCGCTCTTGTTCACCAGCTCCCCCTGCTGATCGTAGTATCCAATTACGACGCGTACTTTCACGTTGCCAAAGAGAGGCGTATCGTCCCAGTACCCCTCCAACAACCGCTCATTGCCGGGCAGGATGACTACCTGCCCCAGATCAATCTCCCCGACACTTCTGTTCAGCACATCATCCTTGAAGTAGGCCTTCGCAGCGAGGGTCACGTGAACGTTGCCAGTGTTCCGTACGATGGTACCTACCTTGACTGGCCCGCCATCTATCCAACCGGGCAAAATGAGGGAAGCGATCTCGGCGTCCGCATAAACATCTGCCTCGGTAACACCCGGAACGGTGACGTAGAACAGAGAAGCGACCCTGGTACTGATCGGCACATTTGAACGGGGTTGACCCTCCAAAGGGATGGTCTCGAAGAAAAGGGCAGCGTAATGACCTCCAGGTTCCACTTCCAGCGGAACGGCAACGGTAACCTTCACTTCTCTCCTCTCGCCAGGAGCAAGATCGAGATACTCTTCTTCCACGTCAAGCCACTCGCTGCACGAGTAGCTTTCATGCCCCGGTTCCGAGAAGGAGTAGTTGTCGTCCTTGTCGATGCTGAAATCCATGACGTAGACGCGCACTCTGGTCAGACTCTCGCAATGGTTCTCCAGGCTGATAGTGCTGTTTGACGACTCGCCCCTACCTATGGGCAGTTCCACCTTGGCGGGCCAGACAGTCAACCCACTCTGAGCGGCGGTGGCCGGGGCGAGCGAATGGAAGACGAACAAGACCAGGAACACTGACGCGGTCAGTCTAGTTCCCTTTTGGCCAGCTGACATCTTCAAAGGTGTACCGCTTGCAGTGATCCGGCCAGCAGTCAGCCCTACGGTCGCTATCTGTGTCGTGCCGAGCAGAATCGGGGGCTGGCATGGAACCACAGCGCAGTTGGATCGCCACACGCGCCCGATCTTCAAGGAGCGAGGTCGGCGCGGCCTATTCCAGGATCAACGTGTAAGTGTGAGGGGCGGAGTAGTAGCCTACCAACTGGCTATCGGGTAGCACCAATTTGTAGTTGACCGATATGGCGGATTCGGTTGTCGCCGAACCATTGCCGACCACGTTGGCAGGGGTGGCAATGGTTCCGAACTCCGTGTCTGACGTAACATACGTTGGGCCGGCCGGTCCGTCTGAAGTGAATGTGAAGTTGCTCGAGGGAATGAATTCACTCGTGGAGGCATCCGTCAAGTCCTGGCTTTTGCTGACTACCAGTCGCCAGGTGTCATTTGCACTCACAGATAGCACCAGAACGCTTGTCTGAGTGTAACCAGCCGGGGTGTAGCCAAAGTCGATTGCGTTGCCATTCCCGGGATCGGTCCCACTCACGATGCTGAGACTACCGGTTGGATCCACGTTGACGATAGGAATAACCTGCTGGGCGTTGTCGCCCGCGTCCGCCGATTCAAATAACGAAAAAGCGGCTATCGCCGCCGCCATCAGAACGAATGCCAGAACTAAGATCCGAATCTTCATTCACCCGCTCCTTCTGAATCAGTCCAAGAGGCTGCATTCGAGCCAGGGTAGAGACGGTATAGCCGACCTCTGCGACCAGGGATGTCCACGGACCGTCGGGAGCATGACGCAGTCATATCGCTTGCCTCATAGGCGAGACATCCACGGTATGATTACATCTGATAGGCCGATCCCTGAGGACTGATTTTACCTACGAAGGATAAGGCTGTCAAGTCTTGCTGGTACTGCAACCCTCGGACAGGCGCCTTGAAGCTCTCCTCCCTGGTTGGGGCTGTGGGCCGACGAAGGCTGGTGCCCTGTCGTCGATTCATGAGGTGGTGGGTTGAGTTCGGCGTAAAGGCGGCTTCACTTCAGGAAGGACCTTATGCTGTGGAGTATAAGGCCAGTGAACAGGCTGAGGCTGCCGACGGTGCAGAGCAAGACCGCCAATAGGGCAGGCCCAATATAGAATTCACCGGTGGATTCATACCCCCGCACCACCGTCCACCCTTCCCAGAGACCCGCTCCAAGTGTCACCAAACCCGGCACGCCAAAAAAGAAGAGAGGAATCCTTCTGCTTATCAACCCCATAACCGCATTGAAGACC
Organism: uncultured Dehalococcoidia bacterium; assembly: GCA_964617695.1. GTDB lineage: Bacteria > Chloroflexota > Dehalococcoidia > UBA2247 > RBG-13-53-26 > CAZTYW01. The sequence goes on along the minus strand of CAZTYW010000013.1, from coordinate 27,592 downwards.
GAAAGCCCGTGGCCCACAGGACTCCGCTTCGGCCTGTCGAAGTATCCGACGCTGATCGGCACCTCTATCATCCGAAGATTGGCTTCCTTTGCCAGGAAGTGCATTTCTGATTCCACCGAAAAACCCTTCTCGGCGAATGACAACGCCTCTATTGCTCCTGCCGAAAAGGCCCTGAAACCACTTTGAGAGTCAGTAAGATGTGCTCGCGTACCGAGATTGGTCAGCATGGTCAAAACACGCTGTCCGAACACCCGCGACCTGGGTATGCGGCTCTTAATATCGAGGAATCGGGAGCCCACAACAATATCGGCCTGGCCATTCAGCACCGGCTCCAAGAGGCGGGGAATGTCGCAAGGGTCATGCTGTCCGTCGCCATCGAGAAGCACCAATGCCACGCAGCCAGCATCCCTGGCCCGCTGAAAGGCAGTGCTGACAGCTGCTGCCTTGCCCTGGTTGTACCCATGTGGAAGCACCTCGGCGCCAGCCTGTTCGGCTACCATGGCAGTCTTGTCGGTGGAGCCGTCGTCTATGACCAGGACTTCGTCCACGTACGCCTTCGCCTTGAGCACCACACTGCCGATGAAACGCTCCTCGTTGAAACATGGGATAGCGGCAATGGTCCTCGGCTTTTCAGCTTCTTCTGTGTCGATGGGGCGATCCTTTTCCGGTTCATGGTTTACTACGTAACCCATATTCATTGCCCGTGGAATTCACTTAGTCTTGACTTCACGTGAGTGAAAATAACATAATGTCACAGGTTTGACAAGGTGCTGTAGGTGAAGGACTTCAACCAAACCATGTCTCGTCCGTTCGTGTCAGTGATAGTCGTAACATATAACAGCAGGGATGACATAGAACAATGCCTGCGGTCTGTGGCAGACCAGGACTATCCCAACTTCGAGATCATAGTGGTGGACAACAACTCAGAAGACGATACGGTGGCCCTTGTACGGGGGGCCTTTCCCTCTGTGGTGATCGTCGAGAACAATGCCAATTGCGGTTTTGCTGCTGGAAACAACAGAGGTATTGCCGCGTCTGGAGGAACATATGTTGCGGTGCTGAATCCCGATACGATTGTGGAAAGAGCGTGGCTGGCTGAACTGGTTAGACCTCTGGAAGAACGCGCGGATGTAGCTGCTTGCCAATCGAGATTGCTGTTCTACGATAGGCCTGACGTCATCAATGCCGAAGGGAACGACGTGAATTACCTGGGATTCACCTGGTGCAGGAACTATGGCAATAGGAGCGATGGCGCTACAGAGATCCAGCCGACGCCTGCCCTATCTGGTTGCTCCACGATTCTTCGGCGCGATGTCCTGGACCAACTGGGGCTTTTCGACGAGGATTTCTTCATGTATCTGGAGGACACAGACCTGAGTCTGAGGATACGCCGAGCGGGTTACCAGATTGTCTGCAACCCGAAGTCTGTCGTCTACCATAAATACAAATTCGATCGAGGGAAGAAGAAGTTTTACTACCTCGAGAAGAACAGAATGATGTTGTTGCTGAAGAACTACGATAGAGCCAAGCTACTGCGGATAATGCCGGCCTTCATGTTCATGGAGATCGGCATCCTGGCGCTGTCTATCTTCCGCGGCTGGTTCAAGCAGAAAATACTCTCCTACGCTTGGATACTCCGAAATTTCCGGGCAATACTGTCCAAGAGAGCAGCGATACAGAGAAGGGGCAACCTGGAGAACATGTTCGACATGATGAGCCCCACCATCACCTTCGAAGAAATCCAGAATCCTTTATTGGCGAGGGTGGTGAATCCGGTGCTGGGGGCCTATTATAGACTGATGATATGCCGGGGTAGCAAGGGCTCGGTATCGACATAACGGCTTGCGACGTTGGCAGGTCCTGGTTAGACTCGCATCGGTTCCAGACAACAAAAGCTTGATAGGACAACGTTGAAGATCTGTCTTGTCTGTTCCCACGGCGGCCACCTCAGCGAAATACTGCGCTTGGGAGAAGCCTTCGAGGGTCACGAGACTTTTTTCATTACCTACGACTCAGTCAGGACGCGTGCTCTTCAGCACAGGTACCTCCTGAAGAATATCGGCAGAAACCCGTTGATGATGGCGCGCGCCGCCCTCTCCATTTTCAAGATTCTATGGGCGGAAAGACCCCGGCTCATTGTGTCAACCGGCTCTGAGATTGCCATACCGGCTTTCTACATCGCCAAGCTCCTGCGCATAAAGACCATATTCGTTGAGACCTGGACCCGAGTGTTGGAGCCCACGGGCACAGGGAGGATAGTATACCCCGTTTCAGACATCTTCCTGGTGCAATGGGAGCGGCTTCTGGCCAAATACGGGAAGAAGGCGCGCTATGAAGGGGGCATAGGTTGATCTTCGTCAGCATCGGGATGCATCCCCGGGGGTTTGAGCGGCTCATAAGGAAGATGGACGAGATCGCCGGAAGACTTGACGAAGAGGTCATGATGCAGATTGGTGGCACGCAGTATGTCCCACGCAACGCAGCCTATTTTGACTTCGCTACGGAGGAGGAAGTAAAGGAACTGTGCGCAAAGGCCAGGGTGGTGGTGACTCACGGAGCAATGACGATCATGGATGCGCTGGAACAGGGCTCAGCGGTGGTTGCCATTCCGCGTCTGAGAAGGTACGGCGAAGTCATCGACGACCATCAGCTGCATCTGGTCCAGGAGCTTGAAAGGGCCGGCAAGGTAAGAGCAGTATACGACGTGGACAGGCTTGAGGAGGCGCTGAAACTGGACCTGAAGCCTCAGCGGCTTCAAAGGGAGAGACGCCTGGTCGAAGCCCTGAAGCAGTATATAGCTCAGTTCGAGCCTAACGAGCTGAACCGGGCATGAATTGGGGCAGTACCAGCACAAAGTATCGGCGGATTTCGGTCCTCCTCCTCTCCCTGTCTGTCCTTCTAGCCTCAGTCTCGATCACGTTTGCTGAACCGAAAGCCACAACCTACGGCTTAGTTCAAAGCTTGTCCCCTGCATTCTTCGTGGCGCTCTTCTTACTGACGCTTTCCTTCTTGATCACACTAAGGTACAACATGCAGGATAGGATTCTCCTGGGCCTGCATCTGGTTGCGCTTGTGGTCCTGCTCTATTTTCTACCTGCTGTAGTGGAGAAGACACCCAGATTTCCCGCGGCCTACCATGTGCACGGTCACACCGACTACGTCATGCGCAGCGGGCAGGCTGACCCCTCCGTTCCCATAGCCACCTTCCGTTACCAGTACTTTCCGGGCCTGCTGTTTATCGGCGCGGCGATGCTGGATATCACGGATCTGGCCCCCGTAAGCCTTCTGATGTGGTTCCCCATCGTCTTCGAGCTGATGTGCCTCCCCTTGCTGTACCTGGTGCTGAGGAACCTGGTGGGCGATCAGAGACTAATATGGCTTGCGCTCTGGATATACTACGTGGCTAGCTGGATCAATCGCGCCTACTACAGCTCACAAGCCTGCGGGTACTTCCTGTTCATATTCATCATGTCCACTGCCCTGTTGTGGCTATTCCTCCTCAGAAAGAGAGGGTCTGCCGTACCCAAGAGCACATTGGTGGTGTTCGTCATCACCTTCGCGGCAATTGCGACTACCCATCTGCTGTCGGCAATCGCCGCGCTTGCGTGTCTCGTCGTCCTTATTCTCCTGTTCGAAGGGAGGAGGATCCGCTCACGTAGCAGGCCGGCACCGCTACTCTCTTCAGCGGCGGAGAGAAGACTGCCCGGACTTGGCTTTGTTGCGCCCTTCCTGCTGGCAGGCATTATGGCCTTGTGGCTCTACCGGCCGCAGGGGTTTCTCTCCGAAGGGCAGGCGGCTGTTGACATGAACAGGATCCTGCTGGTTTGCGGGGCAGGACTGGGGTGTCTGGCTTTGGCGTGGTTGTTAGTCCGACTCAAGAAGGCCAGGAGGTACAACATCCTGGTTCCTCTGCTTGTGACCGCCACGGTTGCGCTGGCCCTTGGGCTGGCCTACCTGCATAACGTCTTCGACGTCAGCGGGATGTGGGAGTCTACGGTCCAACTGGCCTTCGGGGGTGGTGCGGAACACGCGGCAGTTATGCGGCTGAGAGCAGCATATACGCTCGGGTTTTGCGCTCTGGCGATATGTCCCGTATTCTACGCCGTTTACAGGAGGAGACTCGATTTCCTGTACGTCACCCTCTTGGGCCTGCTTGTGGCAACCTGCAGCATGATACTGCTCGCTGGAAGTTACAGCGGCGAGATCATTTACAGGGCTTTTCAGTTCTCACTGCCGTTCCTGGCACTTCTGGCGGCGCGCAACTATGCCAGCGGTACAGCGCTGTCTGCGGCGCTTCTCCTTTTTCTGGTGGCAGCTCCGCCACTGTTCGTAGCTGCTGCGTACGGCAACGAAAAGAATGACTACATCGCCCCTGCTGAGATATCAGGAGTAGAGTTTTTCTACGACAATGTTTCGCCAGACTCCAAGGTTCATAGCCTGACAGAACGCATATGGGACTTCAAGTATATCGAGCGCCAATACTGGCAGTCGCTCGATTTGAAAACCGCAGGCGCTGGCGAGGATAATGCAGCCAGCGGTGAGGAGACGCCGCGGTATCTGCTCGACGGTGAACGCGATATCGAAGCCCGTGTCTTTCTTGCTGGCGACGCTGACATCGAGAAACTCGAGTTGGTCCGCGGGTCTCCGGACTATGTGAAAGTCTACTCTAGCAAAGGTTACGATCTGTTCAAGCAACGGGGGAACTAGCCCTGGAACGAACGATGGACGAATGCGGTAGAAGGCCGAGGCAATGAAGATAGTGCAGGTCTCCGTCGGCAGCGTCAAGATGCCACCCAAAGAGGGCAATGCACCGCTGCAAGTCATCTTCAACACATCCAGGCAACTGGCAAACATGGGCCACGAAGTTATCATCCTGGACAGGAAGTACTCGAAGAATGACCCTGACGTCGAGCCGATTGAAGGTGTGGAAATTGTCAGGCTCAAGGCCATGCAAGCCCGGCTTGGCAAAGCTCCCCGCCTGATCCGCTTTGCCGTGGCAGAGCTTAACGCTGCCCTGTTTGCCCTGGCGGTGGCCCGGTACCTGAGAAAGAACAAATCGAACGTAGACATAGTCCACTTTCACCTGACCTCGATCGGGTTAATGGTGAGTCTGTTGAATCGAGGTCTTCGAAAGAGAATGCTCTATACGTGTCATCTGGGCGAGTGGCAATTGGCTACAGAAAGGTTGAGCCTGGTAGAGAGAATTCATCTACTTCTTGACCCTTACCTGATGAGGCGCGTGCGGAGAGTCATAGCACTGAATGATGCCGCCAGGGAAAGGTTTGTATCCATAGGAAAGGTCAAAGCTGAAGCCATCGTTGTGCTGCCCAACGGGGTGGACACGGACTTTTTTGCCCCGGATGCCGAAGCAGCAGAAGGTGCTCAGCGGAAGTACGGGCTGGTTGGCAGACTGACGGTGTTGTTTGTCGGCCGACTAGCCAGAATCAAGGGGGTTGAGTATCTGCTACGAGCAGCAGATACCGTGATAAACGAGTTTGGCTGTCGCAACGCCTGTTTCGTACTGGTTGGGTCGCCTGGCTTCGACGCCACTGAGAAGCCCATCTCAATGGAGGAAGCAACGAACTTCATAGGAGAGCGCCATCTCCAGGACTACGTGAGACTCACCGGTCCCCTGCCAATGGATGAGGTGCGCACGCTGTATGCTGCTGCTGACGTTTTCGTGCTGCCATCTTTGGCAGAAGGCGATCCCCTGGTCACACTGGAGGCGATGGCATCCGGGAAACCGGTTATCGGGACAAGGGTGGGGGCTATCCCGCATCATATAAGGGACGGCTGGAACGGTTTCATCGTCGAGCCCGGGCATGAAAGGCAACTGGCCGAGAGGATCAAGCGCCTGCTGGACAATGCTGAGGAGAGACGCATGATGGGAGCAAACTCAAGGAAGTATGCTGAAGAGGAACTCGACTGGAAACGGGTGGCGGAAAAGCTGGCTTTAGTCTACCAGGGCGACTGACCACCGAGCGGCAACCTCGTCCACCGACGGAAACGGACCCCAAACGGCTGAGTTCTCCGCAGACCTCTGTACGGCACTATGACGCCCGGTTCGCGGCGGCGAATCGCTCATAGTGGTGGATAGTCGCAGTCAGTCCATCGTCGAAGGGGATTGACGGTTTCCATGCCAACTCTCGCTTGATTTTGCCACTGCCCATGGTGTACCGCCTGTCGTGGCCAGGGCGGTCGGGGACGGACTGCAACAGCGTCTCAGGTTTGGCCAGGATGTTGAGAATTCTTCGGGCCAGTTCGATATTGGCCCACTCATTATCACCTCCGATGTTGTAGACCTCGCCGACCATCCCCTTGTGAATAACAAGGTCTATAGCCCGGCAGTGATCGAGGACGTGGACCCAGTCCCTCACATATAGCCCGTCGCCATAGATGGGCACCGGTTTGCTGCGCAATGCCCTCAGGATGACAGTCGGGATGAACTTCTCTGGGTGCTGCCTGGGGCCGTAGTTGTTCGAGCATCTCGGGATGACCACAGGCATCCCGTACGTGCGGTGATAGGCCCGAACGAGAAGGTCAGCGGACGCCTTGCTGGCAGCATAGGGGGAATTGGGGCACAGTGGAGAATCCTCCGTGAACTTCACCGTTGAATCCAGTTCCACCGCACCATAGACCTCGTCGGTCGATACCTGACAGAACAGCTCCACCTTGTGCCGCAGTGCCGCGTCCATCAAGACCTGCGTGCCAAGGACGTTAGTCTGGACAAACACCTGGGGATCAACGATGCTCCGGTCCACATGGGACTCGGCAGCAAAATTGACCACTACCTCAATCCCTTTCATGACCTGATCCACCAGCTTCCCATCCTCGATTCTCCCGTGCACAAACGTGTACCTCGGGTTGTCCATCACTTCGCTGAGGTTCTGGAGGTCGCCAGCGTATGTAAGAGCATCCAGGTTCACCACCTCGTAGTCTGGATGAGTCTCGAGAACATGCTGTATGAAGTTTGAACCGATGAACCCGGCCCCACCGGTAACAAGTAGCCTCACCGCTCGACCTTCTCCTTTCTCAAAGAGAGGTACTCTTCAAGCGCCTGGCGCCAGGAAGGCATGTCCCTTCCCAGAACCTGAGCCAGGGGAAAAGGATCAAGAACACTGTTTCGCGGTCTCCTGGCCGGCCTGGGAAACTGGTCCGTTGTCACCGGAAGCACCTCGATTGTGACGTCGGAAAGCCTGAAGATCTCCTTTGCGAACTCAAACCAGGTAGTGGGCTCAGAATTGGCCACGTGGTAGACTCCATAGCGGGCCGTTTCAACAATAGCAGCAGCCGCCTGCGCCAGATGCTGAGTCCAGGTAGGGCATCCCTTCTGGTCGTCGACCACTGATACCTGTTTCTGCTTGCCGCCGATGTCCAGCATCGTCTCAACAAAATTGCCTCCGTGGAGGCCAAACAGCCAGCTCGTGCGAATCAGGTAGAACCTGTCCAGGAGCCACTGCACGTATTGCTCTCCCAGAAGCTTCGAGCGTCCATATGCATTGATGGGATTGGTTGCATCATGGATTGCGTACGGGCCGTTCTTCATGCCATCGAAAACGTAGTCCGTGCTGAAATGTACCAGGGGGATGTCCCTATCCTGGCAGATCAGGCAAAGGTTTTGCACGGCGAGGCCATTCACCAGGCTTGCCTCATACTCTGTCTCTTCTGCCGCGTCAACATCGGTATATGCAGCACAGTTGACGATGAGGTCAGGCTGAAGTGTCCTGGCGGTGTCTCTGACCACTCCCAGGTCGGTGATGTCAAGCATGTCCTCGCGTGGAGCCAAGACCTGATGACCGCGCTGCGTCAGGCACGGAATGAGATCCTTGGCCAGCATGCCCTCAGCGCCGGTGACCAGGACCTTCATCCCATCCTCACCTCCCACTTGTAGGGGATGCTGGGGTCGTCGTAGGGAGCGCGGTACTCATCCGGGTTCTGGTAGTTGTAGGCCTCGGTAGGCACGTTGACAATCATAGCCATTTCGCTGCCGGCAGCCGTAAACCCGTGGTACACAAGGCGCGGGATCTTCACCAGGATGGGATTCAAGGGACCAATGTAAAACTCGTTGACCATGCCCTTTGTTGGGGAATCCTCACGCGGGTCATACAGGGCAAGCTTGGCCGTGCCGCTAACACAGGTGAAATTGTCAGTCTGCAGCTTGTGATAGTGCCACGCCTTGATAACACCCGGATAGCAGGTGGTCACGTATGCCTGCCCGAACTTCTCATATTCCTCCCAATCGGAGCGGAAGATTTCCATGAGCCAACCCCGGTCGTCAGGTATCAGCCGAAGCTTTCGCACCCTGACACCAGATATATACTCCATCGTTACCTCCTACAGCTCCAGGCTGGAGTCGCATCCAACAAAAAGCTTCACTGCGTTGAATCCGCCATCAGCTTTTTTCAACGAGACTCCCCTGCCAATAAGGCTATCCTGCAGGCGCTCGATTCGTCGGATACTGCTGCGCTCCAGAACTACCGAATGTTCCACGGAGGAGTCCTCTATCACAACGCCCGATCCTATGCTGCTAAAGGGACCTATGAACGAGTTCCTGATGTGACATTCGTCGGCGATAGAAACGGGCCCCCGAACGATGCTATTCTCAACCCTGGTTCCCGCTCTGATTTCGACCCTGCCCACCACCTGGCTGGCGGAGTCGACGTCACCCGCTATGTCCCTCTGCAGCAGGTCGTCCAGAACGACGCGATTTGCCTCCAGCAAATCGTCCTTCTTCCCGGTGTCGAGCCACCATCCGGTGAGGGTTCGACTGCTGACCTCCTTGCCCGTGTCAAGGAGTCCTTGAATTGCATCGGTGATCTCCAGTTCCCCGCGCCAGGATGGCTTGATTTGGCTTATCGCCTGGTGGATGTTTGGCCTGAAGAGATAGATCCCTACAAGAGCCAGGTTGGTCTTGGGCTCTTTCGGCTTTTCTATCAGGCGTGTGACCCTCCCCTTCTGGTCGAGCTCGGCAACTCCAAAAAGCCGCGGGTCTGCCACCTCTTTGAGAAGGATTAAGGAATCGCAGGCGTGGGTTTCGAATTGTTGCACAAACTCGCTCACCCCACCCTGAATGAGGTTGTCGCCCAGGAACATGAGGAACGGAGAATCGCCCAGGAAATCCTGGGCAGTTGCCACGGCATGGGCCAACCCCAGGGGCTCCGTTTGGCTGATATAGGTGATTCGGGCGCGCCACCGGGAGCCATCCTGGACTGCTTCTCTGACATCTGAACCCGTTTCAGGAGATACGATAATCCCAATGTCTGAAATACTCGCCTGTGTAATCTGGTCTAGGACATAGAAAAGGATAGGTTTGTTGGCGACCGGGATAAGAGGCTTGGCTATCGTGTTGGTGATGGGCCTGAGCCTGGTCCCCTTGCCACCAGCCAAGATCAGCGCCTTCATCCCTAGACTGCTCCACGGAATATGCTGGAACTCGGTCTGCTGGGCTGAGCACCAACAGCAGCGGTCGAGGCACGCTGAACCATTTCGCTCGTCGTCACGATCCCAGGCACATTGCCACAGTCACCGGCCATGAGCGCCACGAATATATCACATTTAAAACGCGAGGTAAAGATAGCTGGACCGGCCGGACCGCGGTTCTGAGTCTCAATCGTGCCAAAGAGATGTAGTGCCAGGCGCCAGCCGACTGTCCGGCCTTTTCTCGTGCTGGGTCTGGTGTGGCCAGTC
>CAZTYW010000013.1:14970-17805 GCA_964617695.1 uncultured Dehalococcoidia bacterium | reverse complement strand
TCATGAAAACTGGGCGCAATTCACCGTGGGGAGGCTCTTTCAAACAATCGGGCACGGTGACTAGGCTCTGGATGTGGTTCGATACGTCGGACATCCGGATCGGATAGAGGAGGTACCCAATGGTCTTCAGACCCGGCGGGATAGGCCCCATGGGCCGTGGTGGAGCACGCCGCAGGACGCGCCGCCGCATGGCGCGAAGAACAGCCTTCATGTTGAGCGCACAGCAGAAGTCACAGGTCGAGCAGCAGACCGGCAAACCCGCTGACCAACTCTCGGAAGAAGAACTGCTGGCCGCCTTGAACAAGCTGGGCATAAAGCCCTCTGAGGAGGAAAGCGCGCCAAAGCAGCCCGACTACGTTGGAGAACTGGAGCGGTTGGCCGAGCTGAGAAACAAGAACATCATCACGGAAGAAGAGTTCCAGGCCAAGAAGAGACAGGTGTTGGGACTCTGACTTTGGGCGCGCCTTCTCTGACTGCCGCAGAGAGCGCACATACGCATGCCCGACACTAGTCTTTCCCTTCGGTTGCGGTGTCTTGATTTCGTTGCTCCTCCCGGTGCTCCCTCAGGTACGCATCGACCCCGGCGCGCACTGATGGATAGAAGCCGTCGGCGCCAATGGCATCCTCCAGCCCACTGCGACGCAGAAACGCCTGCACATCCGTCTTCATCCGGGCAAACCGCAGGCCGACATTGGACCGGGCTAGCTCGGCCCTGAGTTCTTCAAGTATGTCGAGCGCGGTCGTGTCGATGTCGCTTATCGCCTCAGCATCCACCAGCACCCAGCGTACAGACGGTTCTGCTGCTACTGCAGATCGGATTTCGTCCCGAAAGGTCGGCGCACTGGCAAAGAACAACGATCCGTCAAATCGGAAGATAACCAGCCCAGGGTGTGTCTGGCTTCCGGGGTAGTTCTTGACGCTCCGGTACACGTCCTGGCCCAGCATCTTGCCCAGAATAGCGGTAGCCGGTTTCCTGGCATGCCACAGCAGCCACAAGATGGACAGTAACACCGCACCCACGAGACCTGGCATCACGCCGACAGCCAGCACCCCGAGCAGCGCCACGGTGGCCGTCCAGAAATCCATTCGATTGATCCTGTAAAAGCGCTTCAGTTGCGAGAAATCGATCAGGCGCCCTACAGCGTGAACCACAATGGCCCCCAATATGGCCTCGGGCAGGTTGCGAAACAATGGGGTGAGGGCGACAACCGTGATCAGCACCATGCCGGCATTGATGAGCGACGACGTCTGGGTCCTGGCCCCAGCCTGGTCGGCAGCAGCAGTTCGCGACAGGCTGCCGTCGACAACGAAACCCTGGCTGATCCCGGCACCCAGATTCCCAGCCCCAAGACCCATCAGTTCCTGGTTGGCATCGATGTCATAGCCGTACTTCGAGGCGTAGGCTCGGGCGGTACCCACCGATTCTGCAAAAGCGACCAGTGCAATGCCCAGAGCGCCCGGCAGCAGCTCCGTGAGATCTGACATGGTTATACCGAAGGGCAAACCGAGCGGTGGCAGTCCGGTCGGGATTTCCCCCACAATGTGGACTTGGCGATCTTCGAGGTTCAACAGCGTGGACACCAGAATGCTGAGGGCAACCACCGCCAAGGCGGCAGGTAGCTTGGGAATAAACTTGTGCAGCGACCAGAGAAGTACCAGGCCGGTGACGCCGACTGCCAGCGTCGCCAGGTGCGTCTCATCCAGGTCACCGAAGAAGTACCACAGTGTCTCGAAGAAGGTATCACCTGCGACACTGTAGCCAAACAGCTTGCCGAGCTGCGATGCGGCAATGGTCATCGCCAGCCCGATGATGAAGCCGTTGAGGACAGGCTTCGACATGAAGTCGGCCAGCACTCCCAGGCGCAAAAGGCCGCTGAGCAGCAGGATGCCCCCGGTGAGTAATGCCAGCATCGCCGACAGCGGGACGAAGCGTTCGGGGTCCCCGACAGCTATAGGGGCGATAACCAGAGCAGACATGATCGACATGGGGGAACTCGGGCCAACGACCAGCAGATGAGACGTACCGAAGAGGGCATAGCCAACAATGGCCAGCGGTGCAGCGTACAGGCCGGCCTCCGGAGGCACACCCGCCAGCGACGCGTAGGCCATGGCTTCGGGCACCAGCAATGCCCACACCGTGAGACCGGCGATCAGGTCATCACGGAGCAGCCCCCTCCTGTACGTCGGTAGCCATCGGAGGATGGGGAAGTAGGTCTTGACCGACGCCCAGGAACGGCGTTGGCCTTCATTCTTCTTGTGCATACCGGGTCTCGGTCATTTGGTGAGCCCAACAGGCCCGAAGGCCGTCTTCGAGATAGACGGACACGAGGGTACCAGTCCGACCGGCCTCCAATCTGCTGCTCCACTCGGACAGCCCGCGGCATGTTGTGTGCGTGCTTCAGACGCTGCGTAAATGGGCCTGAGCACCCAGCGCAGCTACCGGTCTGGCGCTGACAGTTCCTCCGACCACTTGAGACTGCCAACAGACTAGCAGAACAGAGGTTCAGAACCGGTTAATCACGGTGACGGAACCGTCTCGGCGTCATGACATCCGCATGAGACAGGTGGAATAGCTGAACCCGGAGGACGGGGCACGCCGAGGCGGGTTCATCTCAGGCGGATTGTCCCCGGACTCTGTTGGTGCCGTTGCCGCAATTGTCGCCAGGTTCTGCACAAAGTGAAACCACACCCAGACAACTCTGTTACTCATTGATACCCGTCGGCAACCATCTCGATGATACGATGTAGATACGCGCTCGAACGAACCCAGGGGACCGCATCAACATTGGCAGCTTCAATTCCGAGTTCCTGCTTTGTCCCGTCAAGAAAGCTGGT
>CAZTYW010000013.1:7429-14870 GCA_964617695.1 uncultured Dehalococcoidia bacterium | reverse complement strand
TACGGCCACCGCAAGAGAAGGGAGGTCAGAATGTCACATCACATCGAATCTGAGTTCAAGGGAGTCATTGGGCGTACCTATGAGGAGTCAACTCCCTGGTGGCGGGAGCCGGTGCGGGCAAAGGAAGGGGCGCCTAACGTGATGTATATCGTGCTCGACGATGTAGGCTTCGCCCAGCTTGGCTGCTATGGGTCTGACATCGAGACGCCAAACATGGACCGGCTGGCGGCCAACGGCCTGCTCTACAACAACTTTCACACTACAGCGCTGTGCTCCCCCACCCGCTCTTGCCTGCTAACGGGACGCAACCACCACTCGAACCACATGGCTGGCATCACCGAGATCGCCACGGGCTTCCCTGGCTATGACGCCAGGATCCCGAAGGCCAACGGGTTTTTGTCGGAGATGCTGGTGCCACACGGCTACGCTGCATATGCCGTAGGCAAGTGGCACCTGACGCCGGATGAGGAGACCAACATGGCTGCCACGCGGGAGAGGTGGCCGCTGGGGAGGGGCTTCGAGCGCTTCTACGGCTTCCTGGGTGGAGAGACCCACCAATACGACCCAGACCTGGTCTACGACAACCACTTAGTCGAACCGCCGAGGTCGGCCGAAGAAGGCTATCACCTGACGGAGGACCTGGCGGACAAGGCAATCGAGTTCATCCAGGACCTGAAGGCAATCGCCCCAGACAAGCCATTTTTCATGTACTTTTGCACCGGTGCCTGCCATGCGCCACACCATGCACCACGGGAGTGGATCGAGAGGTACAGGGGGCGGTTCGACAAGGGCTGGGACAGGTGGCGCCAAGAGACGTACACACGTCAGTTGCAGAAGGGCATCATCCCGCAAGGCACCGAGCTTTCACCCCGTCCGCCGTGGGTCCAGGAATGGGAATCGCTGCCTGACGGCGAGAAACGGTTGTACGCCCGCATGATGGAGGTGTACGCCGCCTTCCTGTCCCACACGGACCACCACATTGGCCGCCTCATCGACTTCCTGGACAGGATCGGTGAGCTTGACAATACCCTGGTCGTCCTGGTGTCGGACAACGGCGCCAGCGCCGAGGGTGGTCGGGTCGGTTCAGTGAATGAGAACCGGTTCTTCAACGCTGTTCCGGAGAGCCTGGAGGACAACCTGGCCATGATTGACGAACTGGGCGGCCCAAACACATGGAACCATTATCCGTGGGGTTGGACGTGGGCCGGCAATACACCTCTGAAGCGGTGGAAGCGGGAGACACACCAGGGCGGCATGACGGATCCGATGATTGTCCACTGGCCTAAAGGCGTGAAGGCGAGGGGTGAGATGCGGAGTCAGTACTGCCATGCCGTCGACGTGGTGCCAACCCTGCTTGAAGTGCTGAAGATCGAGCCGCTTGCGGAGATCAGGGGCGTTGCGCAGAGCCCTATTGAGGGTCTCAGCTTCGCCCATACCTTCGACAACCCAACCGCACCTAGCCGAAAAGAGGTGCAGTACTACGAGATGCTCGGCTGCCGGGCGATCTGGTACCGTGGCTGGAAAGCAGTAACGTACCACCAGTTGGAGGGTTCATCATATGATGGCAGCCCGCAGAGCGACTGGGACTTCGATAGGGACAGGTGGGAGCTGTACAACGTGGACGAGGACTTCTCCGAGTGCCACGACCTGGCAGAGCAGCACCCGGACAGGCTGAGACAGATGATCGAGCGATGGTGGTCGGAAGCGGGCAGGTACAACGTTCTACCGCTCGACGATCGCGGGGTGCGGCGTCTGGCCATTCGCAAACCCCAGGTCACCAGGGACCGCGATTCCTACCTCTATTACCCGGGGGCTAGTCCGGTACCCGAAGCGGTGGCGGTCAACGTCAGGAACCGGTCACACACCATTGCAGCCGAGGTGGAAATACCTGAGGAAGGTGCCGAAGGGGTCCTGCTGGCGCACGGTTCCATATTCGGCGGCTACACCCTCTACGTGAAGAACAGGCGCCTGGTGTATGTCCACAACTATGTCGGCGTTGAGGAATACAGGATCGTGTCTGAAACCGAGGTGCCCGCCGGGGCAGGCACCCTCCGCTTCGAGTTCACCAAGACGGGAGAACATCAGGGTACTGGTGCGCTGTTCATCAACGGAACGAAGGTCGGCGAGGGCAGGATTCCCCGGAGCGTCCCAATCCGTTTCAGCCTGGGTGGGGAGGGCCTGTGCTGCGGCTATGACAGCGGAATCCCGGCGACCCGAGACTACAGGTCTCCCTTCAGGTTCACCGGCACCATTAAGAGAGCCGTAGTGAACGTCAGCGGGAAGCCGCACTCCGATTTCGAGCGGGAAGCTGCCATGGCCATGAGTGTGCAGTAGCAGGCCGTCGTTGGGTCCACGAGTGCCTCTGGATGAAGCTCCGACCTGTTGACAGGTGGCTGATCAGAGAGGCAGCCGACGGGATGATGAACATACCGCCTGCTTTCCATGTGCTGGCGAAACCAACCGGGGCGGTCTGCAACCTGGCCTGCCGGTACTGCTTCTTCTTGCGCAAGGAGCGTCTGTATCCCGGCAGCCGTTTCCGCATGACTCATGAGGTGCTGGAGGAGTACATCCGCCAGTATATCCAGGCACAGCCGGTGCCGGAGGTGACCATCGCCTGGCAGGGTGGCGAACCCACGCTGATGGGTCTCGATTTCTTTCGCCGCTCAATCGAATTGGAGCGCAAATACGGGAAGGCCGGCACCACCATTCGCAACACTATGCAGACAAATGGTGTGCTCCTCGACGATGAATGGTGCCAGTTCTTCCGCCAGAACCAGTTCCTGATCGGGTTGAGCCTGGACGGGCCACGGGAAGTGCATGATGCGTACCGGGTAGATAGGAGGGGCAACCCAACTTTTGACAGAGTCATGCGAGGGTTGCGTCTGTTGCGCCAGCACAAGGTGGACTTCAACATTCTGGGCACAGTTCATGCAGCAAATGGCGATCACCCTCTGGAGGTCTATCGCTTCCTCAAGGGCGAAGCTGGTGCACAGTTCATCCAGTTTATTCCCATCGTGGAGCGGGAAAACGATAACGGCTTTCAGGAGGGCAACACGGTCACCGACCGGTCAGTTGACGCAGAGCAGTATGGGCGCTTCATGAGCCAGGTGTTTGACGAGTGGGTAAGACAGGACGTGGGTCGGGTGTTCGTGCAGCTCTTCGATGTCTCTCTGGCAGCCTGGGTGGGCGCTCCACCAGCCTTGTGCGTCTTTTCGCCGACATGCGGCAATGCCCCGGTACTGGAGCATAACGGCGACGTGTACTCATGCGATCACTTTGTGGAACCGAAGCACTTGCTGGGCAACATCAAGGTGTCGCCTTTGGCTGCACTGCTGAATTCCGAAAAGCAGCAAGGGTTTGGTCGCAACAAGCTTGATATGCTGCCCCGTTACTGCCGAGAGTGCGAAGTACGCTTCGTTTGCCATGGCGGGTGCCCAAAGGACCGGTTCGTCGAAACGCCGGATGGTGAGCCGGGGTTGAACTACTTATGCCGAGGTCTCAAAGCGTTCTTTCAGCACATCGACAGGCCGATGAGGATCATGGCGTCTCTGCTGTGCCAGGGGCGCGCGCCAGCCGAAGTGATGCACGTGCTGTCCTCTGAAGAAGCACAGTTGCAGGCCAGGTTTGGTGAAGCCGGTGGCAATGATCTCTGCCCCTGTGGCAGCGGCATCAGGTTCAAGCGCTGCCACGGACAGGCGGAAGGGAGGTGACCCGCCCGCAAGCCATATCCACGCAGAACATCATCGAAACGTAGAGTGAAGTCTTGAAAGGAGGCAAAGCCATGTCTAAGAAAACGAAAGCGCTTGCAAGACAGCGTCTATGGCCGGTGGTTCTAATCGCCGTACTACTGCTGGTGTCGGTAGTCGCGGGCTGTGTTACAAGCCCGCCGCCTACTAATGAAGCCGAGTCCAACCTTTGCGAGGACCTGGCGAATTTCGAGGATGCGCTCGCACCGCTCACCAATATTTCGCTGGGTAGCACTGTGGAAGATTTGCAGGCGGTTAGAGACGAGGTCGGCAACGCCTGGGCTGAAGTCGAGGAGTCGGCGCAGGACTACTATGATGCAAGGGTGAGGGACCTGGAAGATGCATATGACGAGCTCGACAAGGCCGTGAACGACTTGCCAGGTGACGTCACCGTCTCTGAGGCGGCTGACCTCTTAGAAGGTGAGCTGAGGGCGGTACGGGAAGCGCGGCGCGCTCTGAGCGCCGGTCCAGACTGTGGCTAGGCCATGAACGGGTTCTTCCGCGGGCCCAGTGAGACCAACGATCATTCCGTGCGCATAGGTCGACATATACCGGGGACGCAGGGTGTGGCCAGACCGAATGACAACGGAAAACGAGAAAGCGGTGGGGTCGTCAATTCTGTCTGTGGCGACTCATGGACTGACTCGTATTTTGGCGCTGCTCATCGTTGCAGCGGGGTTGCTTGTCGGGCCTGCGGTGGCGAACGCACAGGTATACCGTGCCGTTCAGACTTTCGCCGGCCACATGGCCGAAGGGGACCTGGTCTACTACACACTGCCCGGTCTTGAGCAGGGCCAGACCCTCTATGTGTACCTCGCGGGGACTTCAGGAGACCTGGATCCCCTTGCTGGCCTGGTCAGGCCGGACATCAACATAGAGTGGCTGGCCGCAGATTTCAGAGCAGAGGTCGAGGCGGCCGTTGCCGAAGGACGCGACCCGTTTGAGGCCGTCTCCGAGATTGCAGACGAGTTCTTCCTGGCCTGGAGTGACGACGGAGGAAGAGGGTATGACGCCGCCTTTGAATTCGCGGTTCTGAAGGACGGCGATTATCGCCTCCTGGTCAGCGGCACACTGGCGAGACCGACTTCTGGCGACTACAGCCTTACTGTTGGAGTCAATGCTCCTGAAGTCCTGACGGGAGAGGCCGAGTCCACCGACGACACTGTTGCTGTCCTGGATAGGGAGCACTCTCGCACCGGCGTTGCAGTACAGCAGATAACGGGTACGCTTACGGCTGACAAGACTTCCACGTTCTACGTCCTCAACCCTCTTGACAAAGGTGACTCGCTTTACGTCTACATTGAAGCCACTTCGGGGAACCTGATTCCCACGGTTCGTCTGAGGGACTTCGGCGGTAAGACGCTCCGCAGCGCCAATCTCTTCGGCCAGCAGACCAGCGCCACCCTCGAATATGCGCTTGAAGAGGACGCCAGCAACTTCAGCCTGCTCGTCGCCAGTTTCGGCGAAGCCGAACAGGTCACCACCGGCGACTTCCGCCTGCTGGTAGGGGTCAACGCCCCTCAGGTGCTGACGGGTGATGCGGAGACTACTGGTGCGGCCGTCATTGAAGCACCCATCGATGTCAAGGTTGGGATCAAGCTGCAGCAAATCTCCGGTATCCAGCAGAAGGAGGAGAACTACACTGCGGTGGCCGCCTTCAGGATGGAGTGGACGGACCCGCAGTTGGCCTTCAGCCCCGACACCTGCCAGTGCAGTTTCAAGACCTATAGTGGAGAGAGGTTCAATGATTTCCTCGCCGAAGCAGCGGGGAATTGGCCTGACTTCACCGTCTTCAACCAGCAGGGCAACCGCTGGGCGCAGAATCGGCTTGTCCTGGTTTTCTCGGACGGTTACGCCGTTTACTTCGAGCGTTTCTGGACCACCTTGCAGGCGCCTGATTTCGACTTCAGGAAGTTCCCCTTCGACACACAGCAGTTCTATATCCGCATCAACATGCTGTTCCCAGAAGAGATGTATGTTCTCTCCGACCTGGAAGGTTACACCGAGGTGGGCACGCAGTTGGGTGAAGAAGAGTGGCACGTGATCGGCTACGAGACCATCATCAGCAGTGAGACTTCCGACTCTGACCTGGTTACATCCCGCTTTTCATTCCGCTTTGATGCCCGCCGCCATCTCAACTACTACGTTTTCCGAATCATGGTCCCGCTGGCGATTATTATTGCAGTCTCGTGGGTCACCTTCTTTTTAAAGGACTACGTCAGGCGGATCGAAATGGCAGCAGCCAATCTTCTCCTCTTCGTTGCCTTCAACTTCACCATCGCCGGCGAGCTACCCCGCCTGGGTTACCTGACATTGCTTGACATACTATTGGTGGCCATATTCATCGTGACAGCCTTGACCATCATCGTTAACGTATTCCTCAGGCGGCTGGACATCCAGGGGAGGGGTGAACTGGCCCAGACAATCGATCGCTACGCAATCTGGGTCTATGCTCTGGCCTATTTGGCAGCTTTTGTGGCCGTGCTTCTCCTTTACCTGTAGCCGGTGAATGATGCCCGATCAACGTGTCGCCTATCATTCTGCCTGCAGGACCTGCAAAACATCCTACCGCGGTCGAGAATACATCAACCTGGGCTGTAGCCTCTCTACGTCCGAATGGCGTGGCCTCCGTACCTGACCGCAGCAGCGGATTGGTGGGCTCGGCCCACCAATCCGGTTCGATGGGGAGCGTCGAGCAGCATCGACCGCCCCGCAGGCACACTGCACACAATACAACTCACACCCGTGACCACCTCCTTCACTCCGGAGCAATAACCTGGTGGGATAGCAGCACCCGCACGCGCCCTGCGCGCTTCGTTTTGAAATAGAGGGCATGTGGGGGAGGATATTGGAGGCCCTCCACGTCATCTCTCCGGAACGAGACAACACCTCCTGTTTTGACAGTTACTCTCCTCGACGCAGTTCTTCTCTCAGGATTCTGAAAAACTTGTCCCTCGCCTGTCGTTCGATCCAGGGCATGTGCCCGCAGTTCTTGAGCAGGATAAATCGAAAGCTCTTTAGAATGGCAGCAAGGGGCCTCTGGACCCCTTCAGCCGGATGGGGATCGTAGTCGCCGTGGATCGCAACCACCGGACATTCGACATGTTTTGCGAGCTCCAGAAGCTTGCCGCTGCTTCTCAGTTCCTCAGCATCCTTCCACACGCTTTGAAAGATATCAACCTGACAGTCAATTACTTCGGACTCGTACGTTATTGGATCATACGCATCGGCTCTTGAGAATAGTGCTCGCAACCGCGCAAATGCTGTGCTCTTGTCTTCAGCCGCGGGATTGTCCAGAGCTTGAATGAGAGATTTGGCCTCTGCTCTATCCTCCTCACTGAGGCGGCTTAACCTGGTCTGTTGAGTTTTTGCAGCATATTCCTCTTCATAGCCGCCATTTCCGATGAGTACCAGTTTTGTTACGATTGCCGGAAAAACTGCGGCAAACATGAGACTGAGCCACGCTCCCCAGGAGAAGCCAATCAAGGTCACGGGGAGGTCTCCGTTCTTTTCCAGAACAGTCTTCAACTCTCCGATCTGTCCTTCGACCGATGCGGCTGTTTGAAGCGGTTCCAGGATGCCCCAGCCGGATGCGAGTTCACGCGCTACCGGAGCCATCTCTCCGGCGGCCCCCGGACCGCCGTGAATGACGGCTACGGTAAAGGGCGCCTGTCCGTACGTTCTCAGGTTTCTCA
>CAZTYW010000013.1:4528-7329 GCA_964617695.1 uncultured Dehalococcoidia bacterium | reverse complement strand
ATTGTAGCCTTACCAAGTTCGGATGGCGTGGCCTCCGTACATGACCGCCGTGGATGGCAGCAGCCCCAGCACAGAGTCCAGGCGTCGATTGATGCCCAGGGCAGGCCTCATTCCCACCATGGGCGCCACCTGGAAACCAAGCCCCTGCAGTTGGGCTCTCAGCTCGTCTGGGCGAATGAACGTGTTGGGGTCATGGGTTCCGGGCGGTAACAGGCGAAGAACGTCTTCCGCCATCGTCACCACAACCAGCCGCGACAGCCAGTTGCGGTTGACAGTGTCGAAGAAGAAGATGCCTCCAAGACGCAACACCCTTCGCACCTCGGCCAGCACTCTGGGCATATCCTGCACATGCTCCAGTGTGTCCACACACACCACCCGGTCCATTGAGTTGTCATCCAGTGGAAGGGATTCTCCCACGCCCGCCACGTAGCGGACGTCAAGCCCCGATTGACGCCCGTGCTCGCAGGCGACCTCGAGCACTCTAGTCCACGGGTCTATTCCAACGACACGCGCTCCCCGCCGGGCCAGCACCTCCGCCATGAATCCGCCGGCGCAACCGAGATCAAGGGTCTCCAGCCCGTTCCAGTCCTGAGTGACACGATCAAAGTAGGCCATTCGTGCGTGAGCCTGGTTTGCCAGCATGCGCTGCCAGCGCTGTGAACCTCGCCACCAGGTCTCCGCATTCGCGTCGGAGGTATACCGGTCCTTGAGTCTCATCGTGCCTCGTGCAGGACTCCTGGAGCTCGATGGCAGGCAAAAGGCCCAACCGCCCCGGCTCACCATTGGGCCCAGCCGCACATGGTGCCTGGCTCGGAGTTCTCCCGGTCCGTGTCACCAATTGTAAGCACAGGGCAGGCAGCAAAACAACATGTCATTACTCCGCTTTAGACAGAAGAGAGGCTGGGGAGATACGAACGGTACAGATTCTGCATCTTGCTCCCTCAAGAGGGAAGCGTTTGTCGCCGTCGTGGGTTTTTCGCAGCGGGCGGATGAAAGCGGGCACCATGGCGGCGCCACTCCGTACGTTCTGTCCTCGATAGTGGAGCCGAGCGCGAACGTGTAGAACTAGCTAGCCTGTGACCCTTTGAGACTAGCAGGAAGCGGAGTGCTTGAAGCAGAGCCATCGTCACTACCAGCCTTGTGCAGCCTCTTGTCGACAGGCTTTTCAGACACCACTTTGCACACGCTCAAGCCCTTGACCCCACTCCGTGGTGCGAATCCTGTTGGCCACGAAGATCACCCGCTGGGGTGCGTCCACGGTAACCACGAGATCGCAGAAGCCATCGACTCGCTCAACGGTGTCAACCTCCGGCATGGCCTGCAACTCTTCTATGGCTCGAAGGCAGCCATCTTCATCCACCTTCTTGTCCAGGTGGATCATGATATAGGCTTTCGTCGCAATGTTCCTGCCTCCCTTCTGTCCAATCCCTCCCGCGTGAGAACAACCAGTGAACGAGAATCGGGCAGTCCGAGGCAAGCGACGGACACCTCATTCAAGCCAAAGGGGTACACGGCAACATTTGTCCCACGTTCCCCTTGTCCTCTCAATTCAATGCTATCACCGCCCGGCCAGACTGACTTCCGCAACCATACCTGTTCTTGGTAGCAGAAAACACCTGATGAATGAGTGGTGGGCGCAAGTGTTTCTACCTATCCAGGCCACCCGACGGCAGGTACACAACGGTGACGCACGCATTCCAGGGCTTCCCACCATAGCGTGACATCCGTCCGTCAGATGACATGTCATCCTCTTCATGGTGCTCTCGTTGTCGCACAACCAACTTGCGACTCTTCCTTCACCTGTCGTGACCCGAACTTAACCGGCGCGCTGGTACTATTGGCATGGGCTGGCACCTGTAGGGCGGCCTGGGCCCACCATCCGCAGTTGTCGGGTCGTCGCCGGCAATGCTTCTTCATGGGAGCAGTCTTCGGAGCATGTCAATGGGAAACACCATCGGAGAGATTCTACCGCTGGCAATCGGTGTGGCCATTAGCCCCGTGCCAATCATTGCGGTCATCCTGATGCTATTCGCGGAGCGGGCCAGAAGCACTGCGCCAGCGTTTCTGGGCGGCTGGGTCCTCGGCCTGGCCGTCGCGGGCGGTATCATCCTCGCCATAGCGGACCAGGTGGATTACGACCCCGATAGCGGGCCAACCCTGGCCGCCTCGATCGTCAGGCTCCTCCTGGGCCTGCTATTCCTGGCATTTTCCAGCAGGCAATTGCAGAGGCGGCCCGAGCCGGGCCAGGAACCGGAGATGCCCAGGTGGATGAGCGCCATCGATGCGTTCGGGCCGGGCAGGGCGCTGGGCCTCGGCGTGCTGCTGTCGGGCGTCAACCCGAAGAACCTGGCACTAACGCTGGGGGCAGCCCTCACCATTGCCCAGGCGCCGCTCAGCGGCACTGAGGCTGCCATATCGCTGGTGGTGTTTATCATCATCGCCAGCCTCAGTATTGGAATACCCGTGCTGATCTACCTGGTGATGGGCGAGCGGGCAAAGAGGGTTCTGGACAGTTGGAAGGACTGGTTGATAGCGAACAATGCTACAGTGATGTTCGTGCTGCTCCTCGTCTTCGGGATGGTGCTGGTAGGCCGGGGCATCAGCGGGCTCACCGAGTGAGAAAGCCAGTGAGACCTGGCCGATTTTTCGGAGCCCCAGTCGTAGGGTGAGCCCGGCCCACCATCCCTACGGTGATGCCCCTGACAATCGATCCAGGAAGAAATGCCAGGGTCTGGACGAGGACACCCTCGTGCCCACAAAGCCCAAGCCACCCTTCTGTCCCATCCTGCAGGCGGACTACC
>CAZTYW010000013.1:0-4428 GCA_964617695.1 uncultured Dehalococcoidia bacterium | reverse complement strand
CAGGCACATGTCTGCTCGGTGCCTTTGGAGACGTTGCAGCACAGGAGGAACTGGGAGTGGCGTCCGCGGAAGGCACACTCGCCAAATCGGGGGAGCCATTATGAACAGCGATGACAACCCAGGAGACAAGCCAGGAAGAGCGGTGCAGATGGCCCACAGACCTGAACCAATGGCAGCCAGATATCATGAAGGCGGCTTGAGTGCAGACGCAGCCGCTGATGGCAAACGGGGCCGGGAAAACCCACCGGAGAGCGAGACCGAGAAACGGTACCGTCTACTCGCCGACAATGTAGCCGATATTTTCTGCGCCCTGGACCTGGACATGCGAGTCACATATGTGAGCCCCTCAGTCACCGACCTGCTAGGCTATACGGTTGAAGAGAGTCTGGGGCAACGCTGGGACCAATGGATAGATACAGCCTTGACCCCTCCCTCCGCTGAGATCACCGCAAGGACTTTTCGGGAGATCGTCGCTTGCGCCAATCAGGGGCAGAGGGACACGTTCAAGTCCTGGACTTTCGAACTGGAATTCGTTCGCAAGGATGGCTCCACAGTCTGGACTGAGAGCAAAGCGACTATCCTGCGCAGCCCGGACGGCAAGCCTGTCGGGTTGCTCGGCATAGTGAGGGACATAGCTGAACGCAGGCGGGCCCAAGAGCTGTTCAAGACGCTGGCGAACAACTCGCCAATTGCCGTTTACATCGCCCAGGACGGCAAGTTCCGGTTCGTCAACGTGGAGTTCCAGCAATATGCGGGGCTCAACGAGTCTGAGTTGCTCGGTACGGATGCGAGCCGGTTCGTCCTGGCCGAGGACAGGGACATGGTGAGACGAATGTCTCTGGCTATGCTGAAGGGCGAGCGCTCCCATCCGTATGAATTCAGATTTGTGAGCCATGATGGGCGGATCAGGTGGGTCATAGAGAGAGTTGCTTCCATACAACACAATGGAAGACAGGCAACCCTGGCCAACTTCATGGATATCACGGAACGCAAGCATTCTGAGGAAGTCCTGACGCGGTCCGAGTCGCAACTCAGGCTCTTATCGCAACGAATCATCGAGGTCCAGGAAGAGGAGCGGGCACGCATTGCCCGGGAATTGCACGACCAACTGGGCCAGGAACTTGTGGCTCTCAAGATAGAGGCTGTCTCCCTGGCAGAGAAACTGGCAGATACACCCCGGCTCCGTGAGCGAGCCAGAGCAATGTTGGATCTGGTCGAACGGTTGGATACCACCTCGCGCCGCATCGCCGTCAGCATCAGGCCAGACATACTGGATCAATTGGGGCTGGTGAAAGCAATCCAGTGGTATGCTGAAGACTTCGAACGACGCAGTGGCATCTCCTGCCCTGTCGAAGCCCCCGTCGATGAACCCGTCCTACCCAAGCTAACCGCAACCTGTGCATACCGCATCGTCCAGGAGGCCCTGACCAACGTGTGGAAACATTCGAGGGCATCGCAGGCCAAGGTCAAAGTCACTGCCACTGACGACGTGGTATCTGTCTGCGTTTCCGACAACGGAGTGGGCGTGGACCTCAAACGCCTTTCGGATGCGTCTTCGCTGGGTCTGCTGGGCATGCGCGAGAGGGCCAGCCTTGTAGGTGGCAAGATCACCATACGGCGCAACCACGGCAGAGGTCTGAGGGTGGCCGCCCATTTGCCCATGAACAGTGCCCACGCTGACGCACCGCTGAATGCCGGGGTTTGAGGATAGACCTGTGATCAGGGTACTTCTTGTAGACGACCACAGCCTGGTGCGGGCCGGTCTCAGACGCGTCATTGAGGAAGCCCCGGACATTCGCGTCGCGGCCGAGGCCTGCAATGGACGGGAGTCAATCAGTGCGTTCACTGAAGCCAATCCCGACGTGGTCGTGATGGACATTTCCATGCCGGAGATGGACGGAATGGAAGCTGCCAAGCGACTGCTTTCCCTCCACCCTGACGCGCGCATCCTGGTACTCACCAGATACCACGAGGAACACTACGCCGTCCGAACCATGAAGGCTGGCTGCCTGGGATACCTGACCAAGGGATCCTCCACGAAGGAGCTTCATGATGCCATTCGTGCGGTGGCGCAGGGGCGAAAATTCTTGTCGGACGAGGGCAAGGACATCGTCAACCTGCAGCTTCTGTCGAGTCGCACGGGCCTTGCCCCTATGGAATGTCTCTCTGACCGGGAGTTTCAGGTCTTCTGCCTTCTGGCGCGAGGGCAAGTACTGAAAGAAGTGGCGGCAACGCTTGGCCTGAGTACGAAGACTGTTGAGACCTACCGTTCACGCCTCCTGCAAAAACTGTGCCTCCGCAATAACGTGGATATCTGTCACTTCGCTTTTCAGCATGGGCTCATTGACAGCCGAGGAACAGGCCAGTCGTAGCCCATCTGACCCCATGGTCCTACGTAGGGGAATTCCTGACAAGCGCGTAGGGGAATTCCTGATACGCAACTCCCTGCATATTAGGTTAAGCTTGCCCTGGGGGTTCCACGAGTCATTCGAGCAGCCGACGGTCAAAGGGGCAGTCCATATCCATTTTCCCACTGCAGGTCTGTTGGCTTGTTGAGTGCCCTCAGGGAATAAACTCTCTGGACAGGAGGCCAATATGAGCGCGGATGAACGGTATGATATTGTCATCATAGGTGGGGGTCATAATGGAACAACGATAGCGGCATACCTGGCCAAGTGCGGGCTGAGCGTGTGCATGCTCGAAGAGAGGCCGGAGTGCGGCGGTGCCCAGGAGAACACCGAGCCCATAGCCGGTGTGCGCCTCTCACCCCACGCTATCGCCAACTACGCTGGGGCTTCCCCGGGGTGGGAGCAACTGGAGTTGTGGAAGTACGGCTTCCGCATGGACCTACATGCCAGGAATCCGGAATATCGAGGACAGCCGACCGGCTTCATGACGGGCGAGGGGATGTACACGGTATCAGAAACGGACGGCCTGGGCTGGGCCAGAATAGCTGGCTTTCTCGGCCAGCCTCCCTTCACCACCGATTTGATCAGGGCCGCCTTCTTTTGCCCCCCGCATCCTCCTGAGGTCGAGCTAACACCTGACAACATCCCCTTCATGCAGGTGTACAAGCAGCACCAACCCGATGTCTGGACCGAGGAACTCCTCGAGACGACCATGTTTGACCTCATGGACGAGTACATTGAGGGCGAACCCTTCAAGGCGGTTATGGCCTACGTTGCCCTGGTGTCTGGGGCTCACGGCCACTTTGCGGGGCAGGCTATCCCGGCACTGTGCAGCGTGGTGACTGTCGAACCACCGTACATACCCCGGCCCGTAGGC
Source organism: uncultured Dehalococcoidia bacterium (assembly GCA_964617695.1). Taxonomy (GTDB): domain Bacteria; phylum Chloroflexota; class Dehalococcoidia; order UBA2247; family RBG-13-53-26; genus CAZTYW01. The sequence continues at coordinate 1,143 of CAZTYW010000013.1, read as the reverse complement.
CCGCGCGGCAACATACACGGGTTCTATCATGCCCTCCTGCGCTGTGCCATAGCCCACGGCGCCGTTGTGCGCACCTGCTGTCCTGTTGACGAGATCATCATCAACGACGGTACAGCGGTGGGTGTGCGTTTGAGAGATACCGCCACCCGGGGACCGAAGAGGATCTTCGCCAACAAGGCGGTGATCAGTGCTACCGATATCCGGCAGACCTTTCTGCAACTGATCGGGCCAAGCCATGTGGATGCGGGCTTCATGCAGCGAATTAAGGACCTCAGCCTCAAAGGTGGTAGCCTCTACGTGACTCACTGGGTGACCCGCGACCAGCTCCGCTTCCGTCCCGCCTACGCCTCGGCAATGGCCGGCGAAGGAGTCTTCACCGGTGGGCCGTTTATTGGTGGCGCGGGCACCAGGAAGGAGTATTTCAACCATGTGGCGGATGTCATGGGCTGGAAAGGCAGACCCAGGGTGCCTGCCAATGAGGGTCTTTTCCTTTGGGTGGGCAACATGAACTATGACCTCACTCACCCACAGTGCACCAGGCCCGGCCAGTACATCTGTGGTCCCTTTGATACGATGGTCGCCACGCCCGAGTACGACCCGGAAGGCCCTGACAATCTGAACAAGATAAAGGACGAGATGAATGCCTACAATCTTGAATTGGCCAGCTGTGTATGCGAGAACCTCGATTCCGACAACATTATCACCACTTTCGTCAACACGCCATACGACTCGGAGTTTCGCAATACGGGCCTGCTGGGTGGCTCATGGTATGGAGTCCGTCATTCCAGAGACGAATGGTGGAACGAGCGCCCTCTGCCAGAGTTGGCACGTATGCGTACGCCGATAGACGGTCTGTACCTGTGCCACCAGTCATCGGCGCACCCGGGTGGTTTGTGTCTCATGGCCTGTGGGTACAACCTGATGCACATCCTTATCGAGGACGGGATTGCCGAGCCTGGCGACTGGTGGTACGCATCGCCCTGGTACATTCCGGAACAGGGCAAGAAATCGGCGAAGCGTCCCTAGACAGGAAGGAGGACATAATGGACGGGATATGTGGGAAGTTATTTGACGAGTTTCCTGCTGATAGTGATTGGGATGTAGTCGTCATCGGAGGTGGGCCCAACGGACTGATGACGGCTG